>DASVYN010000169.1:0-44451 GCA_036392155.1 Sphingomicrobium sp. | reverse complement strand
GCGAAGCAGTAGATGCAGCCGTGCTCGCAGCCGCGATATGCGTTTATCGACCGATCGAAGCCGACATCCGGCGAACTGTTGCGGGTCAGGATGGACCTTGGGTGTTCGATCGTAACCGTCGTGCGCCGTCGTCGGATCCCGTCAATTGCTTCAACCTGGTCGAGCCATTCGCCCTCGACCGTCCGTTCCTGAAGGTTGAATCGCGTCGGAGTGGGATTGCGGTTGGCCCCGCGACCGTGGCTCGACTCGATCGGCATTGCGAAATTTTACGCCGCGATGAAGAACATAACAAGAACGATTGCTCGGTAACGACGAGCCGTGATCGTTTCGGCGACAAATCGAGCCGGCTGACTCATTCGTAATGATCGATTCAGCTGGGAGCCAGCTTCGGGCAGCCACTTCGCGCGCAACAGGGGCTGATGAAGCCAAAAGGGAAAATGATTATGCGTAGATATTTGATTGTAGCGACGGCCGTGGCCGCAATTGCGACCCCGGCCCTGGCCGCCGATGGTCCTTATGTCGGGGTCGAAGGCGGCGTCAGCCTGCCGAACAGCACGAATTACGACGTTACGCTGACCAACGGCACGACGGGCACTTCGACCACCTATAGCGACGGCTATCATGTCAGATACAAGACTGGATATGATGCGGACCTGCTCGCGGGCTACAAGCTCGGTCTGTTCCGGCTCGAAGCCGAGGGCGGATATCAGCGCGCAAAGGTCAAGAGCCTCGACGTATCATCGGCGCTGATCACCGATGTCGGAACAGCTGCCGGGACCACCGCGACCGCGGCAAACTTCCCGGTCGGCAGCCACATCGGCGTGACGAAGCTCATGGCCAATGCACTCGTGGACAGCGACTTTGGTGGCGGTCTCGGCGGCTATGCGGGCGGGGGCGTCGGCCGTGCCTGGGCACGCTATTCGGGCGCCAAGGACAATGCCTGGGCTTATCAGGGCGTTGCCGGCCTTCGCTATGCCCTTTCGCCCAATGTCGATGCAGGTGTGAAATATGAATATTTCCGCACCGGCAAGCTCAACTTTGACAATGCTTTCGCAGTGAACGGGACCAACTTCACGACCGTGTCGAAAGGGCATTTCGCGTCCAACAACATCCTCGCCAGCCTGGTCTACAACTTCAACTCGCGGGAAGCCGCAGCGCCAATTCCGGCGGCTGCTCCGGCTCCGCCGCCGCCGCCTCCGGCAGCAGCCCCCGCGACGCAGACCTGCCCCGATGGTTCGGTGATCCTCGCGACTTCGGCCTGCCCGGCACCGCCGGCTCCGCCGCCGCCGCCCCCGCCGGCGCAGCGTGGTGAGCGCGGCTAATCAGAAGCGCTAAACCGATTCTCGAATAAGAGAACAACTTTGCTCCCGGGCGCTTCCTCCCCTCCGCGCCCGGGGGCATCTTCTTAGCGATTGAGGGCAGTCATCCCGGTGGGGAAGCTTGGCCAGCGATGCTGGGCCATGTCCTTGAGCGACAAAGTGGCCTCGTCGTTGAGGCCTTGATAGACCCACATATTCCGCATCACAGCGGGGACGTAATAGCGCGTCTCCCAATAAGGGATCGATTCGATCCACAGCAGTGGATCGCCCTTGTCATTGATCGCTGCCCAACGAGCGACCGGGAGTGGACCGGCATTGTAGGAAGCGATGATCCTGGGCAGCTGACCCGCGGTTCCAGGATCGCCCCGCATCATTTCGATGAAGCTCTGCCCATATTCCAGATTGTAGGTAGGATCGGTCAGCTCCGTCCGGGTATAGTGCACTCCGCGATTGCGCGAGACCAGCTGGGCGGTCACCGGCAAAACCTGCATGAGTCCGACCGCTCCTGCGGTGCTGACGGCGGTGCGCCTGAAGGCCGATTCCTGAACGATGTGGCCGTAGGCGAGGGCGCGATCGACGCGCCACCCATTGAGCGGGCGCCAATGCGGATTGGGGTAGCGGTCCGTCGTATCGGAGCGGGCGCCCCACTGGCCGTTATTGGCAAGCCAGAGCTGAGCCGCGGGAAGGTCGAGCCGTTTGGCAAGCTGGATCAGCGCATGATGTTCGGTAACCAGACCGATCTTTGCCTGGTGGCGAAGCATCTCCTCGGCCAGTGCCGGCTCGCCGATCCTGGCGAGCTCGATCGCTCGTTGAACGTTGGGAAGCTGATCCACCGGCGGATCGGTTCCAACGAAGGGATCGCCGGTCAGCTGTGTCGGCATGCCAAGCGTTTCACGGGCGAGCAGACCGTAGAAGCTTTCGGTCGCCTCGGCGGTCGACGCTGCGGCCCTCAGGAGCCGCTCGACGGAGCTGGGGCGGCCAGCAGCCTGTTCGGCGCGCGCGGCCCAATAATAACCGCCCGCCCGAAGCTCACGCTGCTGTGCAAGCTGCACGACCTGCTGAAAAGCGCTCGAAGCGGCGTTCCAGTCGTTGAGACGCCACGAAGCGAGGGCCGAAACCCACGCTGCCTGGCTTGCCCACTCTCCGGTCGCTCCCTGTCGCCAGGTGTCGGCCACGCGCCGCGCATCCATGTCCAGACCGAGCACATAATAGACGAAGGCAACGCGCGTCGCCGCCTCGGCGCGCGCCTCGATCGAAAGCTGCGGGCCATAGAGAAGGAGCTGCGCCTCGGCGCCCTGGGCATTGTCAATCTTGACCAGAGGATCGAGTGCGGCCCGCAGCTGATCGGCATATGGTTCGCCCTGCACCGGCTTCGCTTTATAGCGAATCGGCGCGGATCCGATGTTGTAGGTCGGTTTGTCGGGGATAATCAGCGGCGGAGTCGTTGCGCCACGCTTGTAAGCCATGAGCGCCAACTGGTCGGCTTGCGGCAATTCAGGCGCTTGGTCGATCAGCGCCTGCAGCGAGGCGAGGTCGACGACCGGCGATCCCCTGGCGATGTAGAGCTCGGCCTTGGCGACCGGGGTGAGCACGCTTTGCGGTAGCGCAGCGATGCCGGCGCGAGCGGAAGCCCAATTGCCTTCGTCAATGGCATCGAACACGCCCCGCCAGTCCCGGGGGATCGCGACGACCCGAGAGGAACTTGTCGTTTGCTTGGCTTCTTGCGGCTGCTCGCCTGAAGCTTCCACTGCGGGCGTACTGTTTACCGCCGCCGGGGGACTTGTCTGCTCGCTCGATAGCCGCGGCGGGAGGGGTGCGAGCGGGTCCGGACCAGCCTGCGCGAAGAGTGGCGCGGCCCAGAACACACTTCCCAGCGCAAGCATTCCAGCCTTCAAGAATCATCCTCCATCAACAGCAGTAAGTCTTTCCATGCCAACGATTTGTTTGAGGGCTGATTAATCAGCTGCCGTGGATGGAAGGTGACTACGGTGCGCACGCCTTCCACCTTCTGGACGTGCCCGCGAGCTAGCGGCAGGGGTTTGCCGAGAAGTGCCTGCGCTGGTCCATCGCCCAAGAGCAGCAGCCGCTTTGGCCTTGCCAGGCGGATGTGCTGGAGCGCGATTTCGGCGCAGGCTTGACGTTCGGCGGATGACATTTTCGAGCCGGGAACGTGCAAGCATGAAAGGGAGGCGCTGTACGCCTCATCGGGCCCGATCTTGATCGCTGCGAGCATGCGCTTGGCAAGCTCCCATGCCTCACCGCCGATGGGCTGCCCGGCCGCGAAATCCTCGAGCGTCGGGGCATCGCTCAGCAGCATGATAGCCGCATTTTCGGGCCCCTGCGGCATGATCCGCCTTGCCGTTGCCGAGGCGAGCGGGAGTTGCGTGCTGCTCGCGAGCCAGTCCTGAAGGGCGGCGAGTGTCTCGTGGGCTGGTTGAGCGACATTGGGCTGCGGCGAAGGCTCATCGCGGTTTGGGACGTTCAGTCGTGGCGCGGGCGGTCTGAGCCAATCTCGCGGTTCCTCCTGGACGGCGATGTCGACGCCAGCCTCGAGCCACCAGGCCAATGCGCTGCATGCCTCGGCAACGCCGATCGAATCCATTTCCCCGCCCACGGGCTCTTCCTCGCCTGCCATTGACGGACACGTCAAGGAATGGGCAGTGCAGACGAGTCGAATTGTGTGGGGAGCGCGACGAAGAGATCATGAGCGATCGCGAATCCATGGCTTATGACGTGGTCATCGTCGGCGCTGGACCGGCTGGCCTCAGCGCGGCGATTCACCTGAAACGGCTCGCGAACGCCGCTGGCCGCGAGCTCAGCGTCTGCATCCTCGAGAAGGGCAGCGAGGTCGGCGCACACATACTGTCGGGCGCGGTAATCGACCCGATCGCTCTTAACGAGCTGCTTCCCGACTGGAAGGAGCAAGGCTCGCCGCTTACGGTGCCGGTCACCGAAAACCATCACTGGGTGCTCGGCAAAAAGAGCAAATTGCGCATTCCCGAGATGTTGATGCCGCCTTTCATGCGCAATCGCGGCACCTATACGCTGAGCCTTGGAAATTTCTGTCGCTGGCTCGCTGCTCAGGCGGAAGCGCTGGGGGTCGAGATTTTCCCCGGGTTTCCCGCGGCGGAGATTCTCTTTGACGACGACGGGGCGGTGAAGGGAGTCGCCACCGGCGACATGGGGATCGCGCGCGACGGCTCGCATCGACCCGATTACCAGCCGGGAATGGAGCTCCATGCGCGCTATACTTTTTTCGCCGAGGGAGCGCGCGGTCACCTGACCAAGCGCCTGACCGAGATCTTCGGGCTGCGCAATGAGAGTGGTCCACAGGTATTTGGTCTTGGAATCAAAGAATTGTGGGATGTTCCTGCTGACAAACATAGGCCGGGCCGAGTGATCCACACGCAAGGTTGGCCGCTTGAAGATGCCTGGGGAGGGGGGTTCCTCTATCACCAGGAAAACAACCAGATTGCTTTGGGATTCGTCGTCGCGCTCGATTTTTCCAACCCCTATCTCTCGCCGTTCGAAGAAATGCAGCGGTGGAAGACCCATCCTGCGATCAGCGCCGAGATCGAGGGTGGCCGGCGCGTGTCCTACGGTGCGCGGGCGATCAACGAGGGTGGCTATCAGGCGATACCGAAGCTCGCTTTCCCCGGCGGCGCGCTGATCGGTTGCTCGGCGGGTTTCGTGAATGTCCCGAGAATCAAGGGCACGCATACGGCGATGAAGTCGGCGATGCTCGCCGCCGAAGCGGCGTTCGAGGCGATCTGTAGCGGCCGGTCAGCCGATCTGCTCGATGCCTATCCGGCCGCGTTGCACGAGAGCTGGGTCGTGAAGGAGCTTCGACAGGTCCGTAATGCCCAGCCGGCGGTGGCGCATTGGGGCGGAACGATCGGCACCCTCTACGCCGGTCTCGACATGTGGCTGAACGTCCTAGGGATCGGCGTCCCTTGGACCCTCACGCACAAGGCCGACCACATGAGTCTGCGGCCCAAGAGCCAGGTCGCTCCAATCGCTTATCCCAAGCCCGATGGAGTGCTGACCTTCGACCGCCTCTCATCAGTGTTCATTTCGAACACCAATCACGAGGAGAATCAGCCGGTTCATCTGACGCTCAAGGACGCGGACATACCGACCGCCATCAACCTGCCGGTCTACGCCGGTCCAGAGCAGCGTTATTGTCCGGCAGGCGTTTACGAATTCGTGGAAACGACAAGTGGCGAACCGAGGCTCCAGATCAACGCCCAGAACTGTGTCCACTGCAAGACCTGCGACATCAAGGATCCGACCCAGAATATCAATTGGGTCACTCCAGAAGGCGGTGGAGGCCCCAATTACCCAAACATGTAAATGGCTGCTGGCCAGCGGTGGCCTCGCGGCTCTTGCGCTCGGCTCGACGGCGGGCTCGGCTCGCATAAGCATATTCGATCCTGCCAAGACCTACATCCAGGCCCGTGCTGCGGCGATGAGCGGTGATCATTCGCGCGCCGCGCAGCTGCTCGCATCGCTTACCGAGTCCGAGCCCGACCAGCCCGATATTGCGAGGAAGGCGCTGCTGGAGGCGATCGGCGCGGGGCAAATGGATCTTGCCTTGAACCTTGCCCACCAAGTCCCGTCGACCAATCTCCCCACGGACGCCCGGCTACTGCTGGTCGCCGATGAAATCCGGCGCGGTCGCGCTGACCGCGCGATTTCCTGGCTGTCCGCAAAAGGCGATGGTGGCGATTTGACATTTCTCGTGCCGATCGTCCGCGCCTGGGCAGCGGCTGACCAGGGCAATTTTGACCAGGCATTGTCGGCTCTTGATCAAGTGCAGCAGGCCAATCTCGCGGCGATTGTGCTCGAATCGCGAGCCTTCATTCTGCTCAAGGCCAAACGTAGCGCGGATGCGGAGCCGATTGCCCGCCGATTGGTCGGCTCCGCAGGCCCTCGAGAGCAGCGACTGCGACTGGCGCTCGCCGATGGCTTCCTTGCCGCGGGCGATCGTCCCCGGGCCCTGATGATCGTCGAGGGAATGGGCGAGGGCGAAGCTGCGGCCCGGCAGAGAGTCCTTGCCGGCAGGAGCAGTGGCCAAGCGATTGACAATTCTGCCAAGGCCTTCAGCGAGAATCTCTCCGCTCTCGCCGCCGACCTTGTCCGGCTGCAGCGGTCGGCCCCGCCGATCGGCATCGTGCAGGTCGCGCGCTACCTGAACCCGCAAAGCAGCAGTGCGACCGCGCTCCTGGCGTTGATGCTGGCCGAACAGAACCGAAGCGAGGAAGCGCTGGCACTACTTCGCAGCGTGCCGCCCGGTGACACGTTGATCTCCGCCATTCGCGATGTCGAAGTCCAGATCCTGATCGACCGAAAACGGCTCAACGAAGCTTATCAGATTGCTTCGATCGCAGCTGCAGCGCACGACGCCGACCTCGCCGATTATTCGCGGCTGGGCAAAGTGCTTGAGTCCATGAAGCGCCCCGCAGAGGCCGCAGATGCCTTTGGCCGTGCAATCAGCTTTGCCGAGACCCATGATCTGAAGGGAGAGCTTTGGCAGCAGCTTTTCTATCGGGCGAATGCATTGCAGGACGCGGGGCGCTGGCCGGAGGCAAGGCAGGCATTGCAACAGGCTCAGGCGATCGCGCCCGACGAGCCGCTGCTCCTCAACTTTCTGGGTTATGCCCAGCTCGAACATGGCGAGAATGTGGATTCGGCCGAAGCGATGATCCGCAAAGCGACCGAGCTCGCGCCGGACAATGGCTCGATCACCGATTCGCTCGGTTGGGCGCAGTTCAAGCGCGGCAAGGTCAGCGAAGCGATCGCGACATTGCAGGAAGCAGCCGAGAAGGAGCCTGAACAGGCTGAAATCCAGGAGCATCTCGGCGACGCACTCTACAAATCGGGGCGGCACTATGAGGCCCGCTTCGCGTGGAGCGCGGCGCTTGTGACGGCCGAGGACGAGATCGCGGCGCGGGTGAAAGCGAAACTGTCGGGCGGTCTCAGCCCGGCGAATGCCGCGCCTTGAGCGCTCAGGCCCGTGAGATCGCGCCGGCGAAGCTCAACCTAGCGCTGCATGTGAGGGGAAGGCTGGCTGACGGACGGCATGCAATCGAAACGATCTATGCATTCTGCACGGACGGCGACTGGCTAACCGGCGAGCCGGCAAGCGAGATTTCGCTTCGCTTGACCGGGCCTTTCGCTTCGGACCTCGATGAGACGCAGGAAAATCTCGTCACAAGGGCTGCCAGAGCATTGGCGAAGGCCGCTGGAGTCACAGCCTACGGCGCGGCGCTTACGCTCGACAAGAGATTGCCGGTGGCGTCGGGAATAGGGGGCGGATCGGCCGATGCCGCGGCCGCTCTGCGGCTACTGACGACCATGTGGAGCATCGACCCCAACCACGCCGAGGCGGTGGCGCCGGCGCTTGGAAGCGATGTTCCAGCCTGTTTGCTGAGCCTGCCGTCGCGCGGAGTGGGAGCAGGCGACCAGTTGGCGCCGATTGCTGCCTTCGAGCTTTCCGGCACACCGGTCCTTCTGGTGAACCCGCGCGCGTCGCTCTCGACGGCGGAGGTCTTCGCACGTTTGGACGGCACTGATCTCGGGCCGCTCGATGACTGGCGCGAAGGCAGAAACGACCTTGAAGCGCCGGCGATTGCACTGGTGCCGCAGATCAGGAGCGTGCTTGCGTGGCTTGGTGTCCAGCCTGGCGCGAATTTCGTGCGGATGTCCGGCTCGGGCGCAACCTGCTTCGCCTTGTTTGCCAGCGAGGACGCTCGCAATGCCGCGGCCGATGCGGTTCCGCGCGAATGGTGGCGTCTGGCGACCTTCCTGCGCTAGGGCGGCGCGATGAGTGGGCGCCCGATCCTCGCCGCTGAAGCGATGCGCATTGCCGAGCAGCGCTCGATCGATGCCGGTGCCACCGTCGAGATTTTGATGGAGCGTGCCGGGGAAGCACTTGCCGAGGCGGCCCACCGGTTCGCCGGCCCAACGGCTGCACTCGTCCTTTGCGGGACCGGAAACAATGGCGGCGATGGCTATGTGGCCGCGCGGCACCTCTTCGAGCGCGGCGTCGAGGTCCGCGTCGCGGCGCTCGGCCAACCCAAGAGCGATGCTGCCAAATGGGCCCGCTCCCAATGGAATCGCGATGTTGAACAGCTCGGCGAAGACACTGCTCCAGCGCCGCTCCTCATCGATGCAATTTTTGGAACGGGTATCAAAAAAGGGCTGGAAGATGCTGTTTTACAACAGCTTCGAAGATTATGTGATCTGGCAGTAATCAAGATCGCCTGTGACCTGCCGAGCGGGGTCGAGACCGACAGCGGAGCGGAGCTGAGCTCGATTGCACAGTTCGACATGACGGTAACGTTCGGCGCACTCAAGCCCGCACATTTGCTCTATCCTGCAATCAACCGATGCGGCCGGCTGGTGCTCGCGGACATCGGCATCGGCGCAGTGGCGGATTGGCACGAAATCGGACCGCCGCAGCTGCCGCCGCTTGACCCCGGCGGCCATAAATATAGCCGCGGCCTTGTGCATGCGCTCGCGGGAGTGATGCCCGGCGCGATTGCGCTTGCGGCCAAAGCTGCCGCGCGTGCCGGAGCAGGCTATGTTCGCGTAAGTACGTCAAAACCGATCGACCGACTATTTTCGGCAATTGTTCAGATCGACAGTGCGCCGGTCAACGACGAGAGGATCGGCTGCCTGCTCGTCGGACCCGGCCTCGGCGATGTGCCGCAGGTGCTGACGTTGGCGCTGACGTCGCGGGCGCCCAAGGTGATCGATGCCGATGCGATCACGCAGCTCGGGCAACCCGAGCGACTGATCGGCCAGGACGCGATCGTGACTCCGCACGAGGGAGAATTCCGCAAATTGTTCGGCGAGCTGCCCGGATCGAAACCCGAACGCGCGCTCGAGGCGGCCCGGCGCTCCGGCGCAGTGGTCGTCTACAAGGGCCCTGACACCGTGGTCGCAGCACCGGATGGCCGGGTCGGTTTTGCGCCCCGCGCTCATCCCTGGCTGGCGAGCGCGGGAACGGGCGACGTGCTTGCCGGAATTACGGCTGCAATGCGTGCTAGGGGGCTCCACGCGTTCGAAGCGGCGTGCGCCGCGGTCTGGCTTCATTGCCGGGCGGCAGAGCTTGCGGGTCCGCAGTTGATTGCGGACGATCTCGCGGACGCAATTCCTCGGGCGCTTGCCCTTCTCTGATGGACGAAGCGATCGTCCGCATCGCAGCGCGCGGCGACGGCGTGACGCCAAGCGGCCGACATGTCCCATTCGGGGTGCCGGGGGATGTCGTGCTGGAGGACGGCGCGCTGGCCTACGGGGTGCACCACCAGGAACCGCCTTGCCGGCACTTCCCGGAGTGCGGCGGATGCCAGCTCCAGCATGCCGACGACGAGGCTTATCGCGACTTTCTGGTTTCGCGAGTCGAAACTGCGCTTGCGCAGCATGGACTGACGAGTTTCGTCCGCGAGCCGCACCTGTCGCCGCCGCGAAGCCGACGCCGCGCGACGCTCAAGGCGTTGCGGGTCGGGGAAAGCTTGCTTCTCGGCTTCAACGCGGAGCAATCGCACCGAATCGTCGATATGCGCGAATGCCACATTCTCCGTCCTGAGCTGTTCGCGCTGACGGAGCCGCTTCGACAACTGCTTTCGGGCATGCTGCAGCCCAAGCGGGTGGCGGAAATCCAGCTGACGCTCCTGGACGCCGGTGGCGAAGTTCTGATCAAGGGCATTCCGGCCGGCAGATTGTCCGAAATCGAGCAGCTGACGTCATTCGCGACGCGGCATGACCTCGCCCGGCTCGGCATCGATCGCGGTCTGGGACCAGAGGCATTGTATGAGCCGCAGCCGGCGACGGTGACGCTTTGCGGCAGGCGGGTCGGCTTTCCGGCCGGGGGGTTCCTCCAGGCGACGGAAGACGGTGAGCGTGCGCTGATCGACGCCGTCCTGGAAGCGATCATGGCAAGCAACAGAATCGCCGACCTGTTCGCTGGCCTCGGTACCTTCGCGCTGGCGACGAATGCGAGCTATGCCGCAGAGGCGTCGCGCGATGCGACTGCCGCCCTCAAACGAGCGGCACCCAGTATGAACGTCGAGCACCGCGACCTTTACCGCCAACCGCTCGACGCCAAGGAGCTTGAACCGTTCGAGGCCGTAATCCTCGACCCACCGCGCGCGGGCGCTGCAGAGCAGGCAACGGCGCTCGCCCGCTCATCGGTCGGGCGCATCGCTTATGTTAGCTGCAACCCCGCAACCTTCGCCCGCGATGCGAAAATGCTCGTTGACGGCGGATTCAAGCTCGAATGGATAATTCCGGTCGGCCAGTTTCGCTGGTCAACCCATGTCGAGCTCGCCGCCTGCTTCACCCGTGGCGGATGAGGAAGATTGCGGCGTGGGTCGTAAGGCCGATCAGGCAGAGACTCGCGCCGACGAAGAGCAGGAAGCGGTACAGGACGATATTCACCGTGGCCTGCACCAGGCTATGGGCAATTCTAAAGCCGACGTAGCCCCAGGCAAGATAAACGTTGATCGGCGCGTCGAAGCGCATGAGGATCAGTGCGAATGCGATCGCATAGAAAATCGTCGGCTGCTCAAGCAGATGGTTGTAATTATGGGCTTTCCAGTTGGCCTGATCGGGTATGACGCCCTCGAGCGCACCGCCGCGCGTCCCCACGCGGCCCTTCAGGCTGATGCCGGCCCTGCGCATCGCCGGTAATCGCGCTGCATAGAGCCAGATCTGCATCACCAACGTCCACGCGACGAGCACGACGATCGGCGCAAGAAGCGGACTGTTCATTGCAATGGTCTCCCCGGTTCGGGCGGAGAGGGTGCTTCAGCTCGTTGCGCTTGGCAATCGATTCAGTCGAACAGCTTGGCGAAGCGGCGCTTTTCCCGGTTTCGCCAGGCGCCGCGATGCCAGGCGTCGCTGGCGAGCAGCGGAAGCACCGAGGTCGCCTCGGCGAAGACCATCTGCTCCAGCGCCGTCGACACCTTGCCCCAGCTCGCCGCCTCCTGGAGCGTCGAGGAGGAACAGGCGCCGTCGCGGACGTCGGCGACGGTGATCTGCACCGCATATTTGTGCACTTCGACATCCTCATGGCCGAGGATTTCGGCGCAGACGACGGTATCCTGGGTGAAGTTCTTCGGGACGCCGCCGCCGATCATCAGCAAGCCGGTGGTTCCAGCCTTGACCTTGATTTCGGTGAGCTCGCGAAAGTCGGCGATACTGTCCAAGGTCATGTAGCGACCGCCGCGCTTCATCGCGTCGACCTGATGCTTGACGAGGCCGAAGCCCGCCGAGCTGTCGGTGAAGGCCGGGCAGAAGATCGGCACGTCATGCTCGTAAGCGAGCTGGACCAGGCTACCCTGCTTCTTGGCATTGCCGCTGCTCAGCCATTTGCCCATTTCGCTGATGAAGGCGCGGCTGCTGTAGGGGCGGGGCTCGAGCTGGTCGGCGATGTTGCCAATCGTATGATCGCAGTCCTGAAGCTGTTCCTCGTCGATATAGGTGTCGTAAATGCGGTCGATGTAGAGCGAGCGCAGCGTATCATCGTCAGGAATTTCATTGGCTTGGTAATGCTTGTGACCGAGCGCTTCGAAGAAATCCATATCGACGATCGAAGCGCCAGTGGCGACGATCGCGTCGACCATGTTCGACTTCACCAGCTCGGCATAGAGGTCCATGCAGCCGCCCGCTGAGGTCGAGCCTGCGATCACCAGGATGATCGAGCAGTCCCGATCCTCAATCATCATGTTGTAGATCTGGGTTGCGCGCGCGAGATCGCGGCTCGTGAAACTCATCTTGCCCATCGAGTCGATGATCGGACGGGCATCGAACGTGGTGATGTCGATATGTTCGATCGGCGTCGAGAGCAGCTCCGCCTTGCGTGTGTCGTTGATCCGCTCGGCGTCCTGAACCTTGTTCAGAGTTTCAGTCGTCATTTCATGCTCCAAATAAGGGACATTGCGCCGGCCAAAGCCGGAGCCCAGGGTTTGTAGTCGTTTGCTTTTTGTCATCGGCCGGGCTCCGGCCGACCGGGTCCCTTCAAACTGCCAGTTCGAGGGCGCCCTACGCCGGAGCACGAGGACTTTAAAGCTTCACGACGTTGCTCCGCGCGGGCGCACTCGCACCGTAAAGGCTGGCCATCGGCTCATCGTCAACGATCGCCGAGTCGGCCACTCCGAAGCCATTGAAATGCGTCCGCATCGCGCACCCGTAGGCGCCGAGCATGCCGATTTCGATATAGTCGCCGACGGCCGCATCGCCGGGCAGTTCGAAGGGCCCAGCCATGCGGTCAAGGTCGTCGCAGGTCGGACCGTAGAAGCTGAACTGCATCGGCCGAATGCGCGATTGCTCGTCGCGGACGAGCCGAACCGGGTAGCGCCAGTGGATATGCGCGGCGTCGAACAAAGCCCCGTAGGCACCGTCGTTGATGTAGAGCTCGTCGCCGCGGCGCCTTTCAACGCGGACGAGTACGCTCGCATATTCGGCGCATAATGCCCGGCCCGGCTCGCACCACAGCTCGGCCGAATAGCTGATCGGCAGCGCTTCGAATGCCTGGTGAATCACCGCAAAATAGGTCTCGAGCGGCGGTGGCTCCATCCCCGGATAGGAGGAGGGAAACCCTCCGCCGACATCGACGATGTCGACCGTCACTGCGGCTTCGACGATCGCCGTTCGGACGCGCGCCATGGCTTCGGCGAACGCCGCAGGGGTCATCGCCTGGCTACCGACGTGGAAACAGATGCCCAGGGCGTCGGCGGCTTGGCGAACTGCGACCAGGAGTGCGCTGACCTCGCGCGGATCGGCGCCGAACTTGGATGCGAGGCTGAGCTTGGCGTGGTCCGAGCTGACGCGAATGCGTACCAGGAGGTTCAGGTCGTTTGCCGGAACACCGCCCGTCGAAGTCGCTCGAACGATCTTTTCCAGCTCCTCGACGCTATCCAGGCTGAAAGTCTTCACGCCATGCTTGAAATAGGCTTCGGCGATTGCTTCCTCGGCCTTTACGGGGTGCATGAAGCACAGCACGGCCCCAGGCAGTGTTTCGTGAACGAGGCGGACTTCGCCGATAGAGGCGACGTCATAGTGAGTGATCCCCGCGTTCCAGAAGATCTTGAGCAGGTCGGGCGACGGGTTCGCCTTCACCGCATAGAGCGAGCGCCCCGGAAACTTCTCGACAAAGAAGCAAGCGGCACGCTTCGCAGCATGCGGGCGCAGCAAAGTGACCGGCTGAACCGGACGCTGCTTGGCGATTGCGATAGCTCCTTCGCTATCGGTTGGGGCGGCGGCTAGCCCCAGCGCGCGATGCTGCTTGTGCAACTCAAGGGACCTCCAACAGGTAAGTTCAACAAAGAGCTGCCTTGCGGTTGGAAGTCCCATGGGGCAGCGGGAGCGCGATATATGTGCGGGGGTCCCCCCTGTAAAGATTCTTTGGACCCTCAACAGCAATTCGGGAGACGTTTGTCGTCAAACTGCAACGGTCTAACGAAAGGGCAGGGTTATCAATAGCTTAATTGAAGATACCGGAAACATGCGGGGCGATGTGGTCGGCGCCGCCGAGCGGATTGCCGACAAGGTGCAGCGCACTCCTTTGGTGGAGAGCGAAGTCGATGGGATGCGCCTCTGGTTCAAGTGCGAGTGCCTTCAGACCGGCGGTGCATTCAAGCTCAGGGGCGCGACCAACCGGCTGCTGCAGCTCACTCCCGAGCAGCGCGCAAAAGGAGTCGTCGCTTTCTCGTCGGGCAATCATGCGCGGGGAGTGGCGATTGCCGCCAGACGCCTCGCAATCCGCGCGATCATTGTGATGCCGGCCGATGCGCCCGAAGTGAAGGTTGAGGGCACGCGGGCCGAGGGCGCCGAGATCGTCTTCTACGACCGGCGAACGGAGAGCCGCGAGGAGATTGCTTCTCTCATCGCCGGCAAAAGCGGCGCAACGGTGGTTCCGAGCTTCGACGATCCTGCGATTGTTGCCGGCCAGGGGACGGTCGGATTGGAAATAATCGAGCAGCTCGGCCGTTCGCCGAAACGGATCGTCATTCCATGCGGAGGCGGAGGGCTTGCGGCGGGCACCGCACTCGCTGTTCCGGGGATCCAAATTGTGATCGTCGAGCCGGAAGGCTGGGATGATATGGGTCGCTCGCTCGAGCTGGGAGAGATCGTGTCCGTATCCGCGGAAGCACCGCCGACCTTTTGCGACGCGCTTCAGACGCCGCGTGTGTCACCGATCACGTTCGAAATACTCAAAGAATGCGGCGCAACCGCGCTGTCGGTAACCGACGAAGAAGTGGCGCAGGCAGTTCGATTCGCCTGGCACAAGCACGGGCTGGTCGTCGAGCCCGGCGGAGCCGTCGGTCTCGCTGCCCTTTTAACGGGCAAGCTCACGCCGATGGAGGACACGGTCGCGGTGTTGTCGGGCGGAAATGTGGATCCAGCGCTTCACGCTCGGATCATCGCCGAAGCGATTTAGGCGACGTTGCGGGCTTTGTACTCGCCGGGCTCGACATGCGCCGGACTTGAGCGCTCAACGGCCTTGGTAAGCTCTTCGAGCTCGGCCGCCAGTGTCTGAAGTTCGCCGACCAGAAAGCGACGTTCACCTTCGGCAACCGATTCGGAGGCATCAATGAGAGTCTCGAGCATCATCGCGATGCACGGCAGGATCGTTTCTTCGATCCGTTCGAACGCTTCGTCGAGGCGCGCCTGCTGGTCAGCTTTGGCCATGGCCGCCACTCTTGCTCAATCTTGGTTAAGCCTTGGTAAAATTAACCGGTGACAATGGACAAATTCTCACAGCTCGCGCTGACTGCCGCGATGATTGCCGGTTTCGTGCTGCTCGCAGGCGGCGCGAGGCTGGTCTTCGACGCTCAGACTCGCGGCCGCGGAATCCTGATGATCATCGCAGCGTTGGTGATCGTCATGAACGTGATGATCTGGACGGTATAGCCGGTTTGATCGGATCGGTGGCGAGCCGCATGTCGAGATAATCATCGACCGATCTCATCAGCAGGTCGAGCTCGTTGGCGAAGAAATGGTTCGCGCCGGGGATCAGATCGTGGTGAATCGTGATGTGGCGCTGGGTACGGAGCTTGTCGACAAGCTTCTGCACCGCGCTCGGCGTGACGACCTCGTCGGCCTCGCCCTGGATAATGATGCCCGAGGAGGGGCAGGGCGCGAGGAAGCTGAAGTCGTACATGTTCGCCGGTGGAGCGATCGAGATGAAGCCGCGGATCTCCGGACGGCGCATCAGCAGCTGCATGCCGATCCACGCGCCGAAGCTCACTCCGGCGACCCACGTGGTCTCAGCTTCAGGATGGATGCTCTGGACCCAGTCGAGGGCGCTCGCGGCATCCGAGAGCTCACCAATGCCGTTGTCGAATACGCCCTGGCTCTTGCCCACTCCGCGGAAGTTGAAACGCAGAGTCGCAAAGCCGCGCCTGACGAACGTCTGGTAGAGCAACTGGACGATCTTATTGTTCATCGTGCCACCCGCCTGCGGGTGTGAATGCAGGACCAGCGCAACTGGTGCGCGGGGGCGGGTACCGGGATGGAAACGACCTTCGAGGCGCCCCTCAGGGCCTGGGAAAATGACTTCGGGCATGAAAGTGGCGTGTGCTCGCGAATTAGATATCGCTGCGCGGGTGCGCAGCAGCGTCGGGTCCTATATAGGGTCGGGCCTTCATGTGGCAATTGGCAGGAATCCGGCAGTTTTGAACAGCGCAGGCCGCATCTATCTCGACCATGCGGCGACCACGCCAGTGCTGCCTGAAGTCATGACGTCAATGTGCGAGGCGATGGGCAAATGGGCCAATCCCAATTCTCCACATTCGGAGGGGCGTGCAGCGCGCGCTGCGCTCGAGGATGCCCGACAACGGATCAAAAAAGCGCTCAGCTGGGATGGCGAGCTGATCTTCACCAGCGGTGCGACGGAATCGCTTGCGATCGCCTTGTCGCGCTCCGATCGGCCCGTTCTCGCGTCGGCGGTCGAGCACGACGCGGTCTTCCGCGCCGCACCGGCTGCCAAGGTCATTCCGGTCGGGGCCAGGTCGGAAGTTGATCGGGATGCCCTCGATGACGGGCTGAAGCGGAACAACGCACCGCTCGTCGCAATACAGCACGTCAATTCGGAGACGGGCATCGAGCAGCCGATAGACGAGTTGACCAGGTTCGTTCGTGAGGCTGGCGGCTGCTTGGTGTGCGACTGCTCGCAGTCCGCAGGCAAGGTCCCACTGCCGGACGCGGATATGCTGGTCGTTTCAGCGCACAAGCTCGGTGGTCCGCCGGGCATCGGCGCCTTGCTCGTGCGCGATCTTGGCATGCTGACCGCTGTTGGCGGACAGGAATTCGGCTATCGTGCCGGTACTCAGAACGTTCCTGCTGCCGTCGGATTTGCGGTTGCCGTCGAACAATTCCCAATCAGGCTGATCCCAGGTGGGGGGCCAGACGCGGGTCCGATGGCCCAATGGCTCCACGACTTGGCCCATCCGATCCTTGATTTGGAATATCCGATGGCGCAAGCGGGCGGGGTGTACCAGCCGGCGCGCGGCATGCGGTTATCGAGCATTCAGGCTTGGACGATTCCCGGGATGAGCGCTGCGGCCCAGCTCGTCCATTTCGACTCCGCCGGCATCGCTGTGTCTGCCGGAAGTGCTTGCTCATCCGGCTCGTTGAAGAGCAGCCGTGTCCTGTCTGCCTTCGGGGTGAGCGAAGAGGATGCCAGGTGTACGATCCGCGTGAGCTTCGGATGGTCGACCTCGAGCGATGACATCAGCCGCTTCCTCGAGACTTGGCGCGATATCGCCAGCAAGGCGCAATCGAGGGCTGCGTGATCTATCTCGATTACCAAGCGACCACGCCGATTGCGCCCGAAGTGGTGAAGGCGATGGGGCCGTGGATCGAGGCGAAATTCGCCAATCCGCACTCGCCGTCGCGCTGGGGCCACGAAGCCGCCGCAGCGATCGAGGTTGCACGCAAGCAGGTCGAGAAAGCAGTCGGGCTGAAAGGTGGAAGCATCGCGTTCACCGGCAGTGCCACCGAAGCGATCAACTGGGCGCTCAAGGGAACGGTCGAAAAGGCGGGGCGCGGCCGCAAACGGATCATCACCGTTGCCACCGAGCATGCGGCGGTTCTCGACACGTGCGAGTGGCTTGCAGGGCAGGGAATCGACCTTACCGTCCTGCCGGTCGAGGGCGACGGACGTCTCGACCTCGACTTGCTGGCGCGCGAGCTGGACGATCGCGTGCTGCTGGTCGCGGTGATGATGGTCAATAATGAGATTGGCGTCACCCAGCCGATCTCCGAGGTCGCCGACATGGCGCATCGGGCCGGCGCACTGATGCTGTGCGATGCCGTACAGGCGTTCGGCCGCCTCGAAATCTGCAGGGGTCCGGATCTCGTCGCAGTCTCGGCGCACAAGATCCACGGACCCAAAGGCGTCGGCGCCTTGTGGATGAGGAAGGGCAAGGAGCCCGCGGCTTTCATTCACGGCGGGGGACAGGAGCGGGGGCTTCGGTCTGGAACTTTGTCGCCAGCGCTTTGCGTCGGCTTCGGCGCTGCCGCCAAGCTGGCGGACGAGCGCTGCACTCGCGACTACGACCATGTCGAGAAACTATGGAAAGCAGCGGTCCACGCACTTGGGCACGGTTGGACAATCAACGGAAGCACCGCCCACAGATATTATGGAAACCTCAACATTCGGCGCGAAGGCGTTGATTCGGCACGGCTCATTGCCGATTTGCGCGACATCGCTTTCTCGCTCGGAAGTGCCTGCGCCAGCGGCTCGGGTCGGCCGAGCCACGTGCTTCGCGCGCTCGGCCTCGACTATCGCCAAAGCCGTTCCTCGATCCGGCTCGGATTCGGGCGTTATACGTCCCAGGCCGAATTGCTCGACGCATGTCAGCGCCTCGCCTCGGCCGCGGTTGCTCAGGAGAAGCTCGACGCGTGACGCATGTGCGGTTTTTTCGAGCGGACGGAACTCTCGACAAGGAAGTGGAGGCCGAGCCGGGGCAGCGTTTGCTGGATGTCGCCTGGGCGGCGCGCGAGCCGCTGGAGGGGGCATGCGAGGGCGTCATGGCCTGTTCGACCTGCCATGTCATCGTCGATTCGGCAGACTTCGAAAAGCTGCCTCCGGCGACGGAGGAAGAAGAGGATTTGCTGGATCTCGCAGCGCATGCGAGCCGTACCTCGCGGCTGGCCTGTCAGATCATTCTGACCGAGGAGATGGAGGGGCTGACCGTCAGAATCCCACCTGACGCAAAGAATTGGATGGGTCGCTAGGAAGTCTCGGTCAGTTGCCGGGAGGCAACGGATTGCCGACGCGCGCGTCGGACTGATTATTGCGATGCTTATGCTGACTGGCGGCCGTTCGGACCGCTTGCAGCAGGGCTTCGAGCTGGGACAGGGTGAGCTTGCCTCGATGCGTGCTGTCGAGGAGCTGAAAACGTGCAACTGCAGCCGCTCTGAATTCGACGAGCGAAACTCCCCGGTCGAAATCAGTATCTGCCGCAGCAACGGGCTCGGGGATGTCGAGCAGGGAATAGCGGGCAGCTCCCTGGAGAGCGCCTCCGATCCCGAGGCTGGCATCCTCTTCATGACGGCGCTGTCGCTCCCGGTCGTGGCCGTGCTTCTCGTCGGAATCGACCTGCTGCGAAGCTGGCGGGGACTGACCAGGGGCTCTCCTGGTCTTCGACATCACCTGGATGTCGGGCGCGACTTCCCATTCATAATGAGCGAGTTCGTCGGGATCGATTTCGCCGTTGTGATCCGTATCGAGCGTCGCGAAGAAGCGGTCGGCATCGGCGACCATTTCGTCGAGGGTCAGCACGCCATCATGATTGCGATCGGCCTGGTGAAACCAGTCGGCGAGCGTGTCGTCATCGGGGCCGTGCGGGCGGAACGGCTCACCCATTGGGCTGATGAACGGCGCCCAGACATGTCCTCTGACAAAGATCGGTGCAGACTGGGGGACCGCTGCTTGCGCGGCCGAAGCAACAAGGACAGCCAGGAACATTCGAGCGACCTCGTCCTTTACGGGTGAACGGTCAATTAAGCAGCGCTTAGCGCCTTCGATGAGCTTGCACGCGCTCGCCGCTTATCCCATATGCCCGCACGGAAGTCGGCGGACGGTGCTGTCGCCAACCTGGTCAGATCCGGAAGGAAGCAGCCACAACGATTTCGTGCCGGGTCGCCGGCTTCCACCGGCTTCTCTTGAGCCGCGGCTGCCATGCGTCTGATAGCCTTCCGACGAAGGCGGCCCGCCGAACTCTTGGCGCAAGCGTGCCGGAGGCCCTAAACGATACTCAATGCACGCCGACGAATCGCCCGAAGCATCATTCGATCTGGGCCTCGATGTTCCCGAACAGCCCGAGAGGGCCACGAGCGCGTCGCCCTATCGCGTCCTTGCGCGCAAATACCGGCCGCAGACCTTTGGTCAGCTGATCGGCCAGGATGCGATGGTGAAGACCCTCGCCAACGCAATTGAGCGCGGGCGGATCGCCCATGCCTTTCTGCTCACCGGGGTTCGCGGCGTCGGCAAGACCTCGACCGCGCGACTTATCGCCAAGGCACTCAATTGCATCGGACCGGACGGACAGGGTGGACCAACGATCAGCCCATGCAACGTTTGTGAGCCGTGCCGGGCAATCTCCGAGGGACGGCACATCGACGTAATCGAGATGGACGCCGCCAGCCACACCGGCATCGACGACATCCGCGAGATCATCGACGCGGTCCGCTACGCTTCGGTCAGCGCGCGCTACAAGATTTACATCATCGACGAAGTCCACATGCTTTCAAAGGCTGCTTTCAATGCCTTGCTCAAGACTCTTGAGGAGCCACCTGAGCATGTGAAGTTCCTCTTCGCGACGACGGAAGTGAACAAGGTTCCGGTAACGGTGCTGTCGCGCTGCCAGCGCTTCGATCTCAGGCGAATACCGGCCGAGAAGCTGGCCGTGCATTTCGCTGAAGTATCGAAGGCCGAAGGCGTCGAGGTCGAGCCCGAGGCGCTCGGAATGATCGCACGGGCAGCAGAGGGTTCGGCCCGCGATGGGCTGTCGATCCTCGATCAGGCGATTGCACATGGTGCCGGCGCGATCTCGGCGGAACAGGTTCGCGACATGTTGGGTCTCGCCGACCGCGGGCGGATCCGGAGGCTGTTACAGCTGGTTTTGTCGGTTGACGCGAGCGCTGCATTGGCCGAGCTCGACGAAGCGCATGAGCTGGGGATCGATCCAACGCAGCTGCTTCGCGGTCTGATGGAGAGCCTGCATGCCGCCACCCGGGCCAAGGCGGGTGCAAACGCCGATGCGCTGCAGAGCGCCGAGGAGCGCGAGAACGCTACCGAAATCGCTGCGACGCTTTCCTGGGGCGCGATCCATCGGCTCTGGCAAATGCTCCTCAAGGGGCTGCAGGACGTCGAGATCGCTCCCGACCCGCGCGAGGCGGCGGCGATGGCGCTACTTCGGCTGATTCACGCTGCCGACATGCCGGATCCGGCATTGCTGCTCGCGAAGCTGAAGGGAGAGGGCGCTGCTGTCGCGAGGTCATCGAACCCCTCGACCAAGCCATCAGGGCCGACTGCCCGAGCGCCGGCCGACTTCCTCGCTCTCGTCAAATCCGTCGAGCAGCATGGCAAGCACCTGCTCGCCCAACAGCTTCATGATCAGGTCGGCCTGGTTCGCTACGCTCCTCCTGAGCTGGTCCTCAGGCCAATGCGACCGCTTGGGCCCGACTGGCCGCGCGACGTCGCTCAGGCGCTCAAATCCGCTACCGGCGCGAGCTGGCAGGTGTCGCTGTCCGACGAAACCGGCGAGCCATCGCTGCTCGATCAGGAGAAAATGGCCGAGGAACGCGTTCGCGCTGATGTGCTTGCCGATCCCAATGTCCGTGCTGTGATGGACGCCTTTCCAGGCGCCGAGCTCGAATCCTTTTCCACGAGAGGCGGCTGACATGCCCGAAATGCCCGATTTCGATGAAATTATGAAACTCGCGCAGAATGCACAAAATGAGCTGCAGAAGGCGCAGGACAATCTCGACAAGATCGAGGTGGAAGGCGTCGCCGGCGGAGGTCTGGTGAAGATCCGAGCGACGGCCAAGGGCCGGATCCTCGGCGTCGAGATCGACGAGAGCCTGCTTGCGCCGTCGGAGAAGATGATGGTCGAGGACCTTGTCGCTGCGGCGATCAACGACGCTCGCGCCAAGGCCGACGCAGCGGCAGCAGGCGAGATGCACAAGATGCAGAGCAGCCTGCCGCTGCCGCCGGGATTCAAGCTTCCTTTCTAAACGCTTGCCCCCGGTTGATTTTGCGCCATGATGCGCCTTCCGAGGGAGGCGCCGATGCAGTTGGGCGCGATGCAGGACTTTCCGCTCCGCATCATGCGGCTGATGGACCATGCCGAGCGTGAGCACGGCAGCCGCGAGATCGTCGCCGTTCGCGCCGATGGAACCACGGTTCGAACAAATTGGAAGAAGCTCGCCAACGACGCGCGGCGAATGGGCGAGGCGCTTGAGCGTTTCGGAATCGATCCCGGCGATCGCGTCGCAACCCTCGCGATGAACCACGATCGCCATCTCGCCGCCTGGTTCGGCGTCGTCGGGATGGGCGGAGTTCTCCATACCATCAACCCGCGCCTGTTCGACGACCAGCTTGCTTATATTGCCAATCATGCCGGGGACCGCGTGCTGCTCTACGACTCAGCGTTCCAACCCCTGGTCGAGCGGATGAAGCCGCGCTGGCCGACGATCCAGCATTACGTCTGCTTCGAGGCCGACTTCGATGCGTGGCTCGGGGCGGAAGACGGCGATTTTGGCTGGTACGAGGGGGACGAGCGCGAGCCATGCGGCCTCTGCTATACGAGCGGCACCACCGGGAACCCCAAGGGCGTGCTCTACGAGCATCGCTCGACAGTGCTCCACGCGATGAGCATCATCACGCCTGATGCGTTCGACCTCTCGGCACGCGCGGCGATGCTTCCGGTCGTACCGATGTTCCACGCCAACAGCTGGTGCATCCCCTATGCTACGGCGATCGCAGGGTTCAAGCTGGTGATCTGCAGCAATAATGTCCCTGGGCAACTCTGCCGGCTGTTCAACGAGGAGGGCATCACCCATACCGCCGGCGTTCCGACCGTCTGGCTCGCAATGATTGATCATGTGGAGCGCACCGGGGCCGATCTGGGCAAGCTCCGACTGGTGGTGATCGGCGGTTCGGCGGCACCCCGCGCGACGATCCGCTGGTTCCGCGAGCGAGGCATCCGAGTGAATCATCTCTGGGGCATGACCGAGATGTCGCCGGTCGGGACCATCGGCGCGCCGCCTGCGAACTGGGACGACATGACCGACGACCAGCAGGTCGAATATATGTCGCGCCCCGGCCGTTCGATGTTCGGGGTCGAGCTGCGCACGATCGACGACAAGGGGATTGTCCTGCCCCGCGACGGGTCGAGCTCGGGCCATCTGCAGGCCCGCGGGCCAGGCGTGGTCAAGCGCTACTTCAAACAGCATGAAGATTGCGTCGACCAGGAGCAATGGTTCGACACCGGCGACATGGCTGCGATCCACCCCGACGGCACGATCCAGATCACCGACCGAGCCAAGGACGTAATCAAGTCGGGCGGCGAGTGGATCAGCTCGATCGAGCTCGAGAATGCCGCGGTCGGCTGTCCGGGTGTCGCGGAGGCGGCTGCGATCGGCGTCCCGCACCCCAAATGGGACGAGCGGCCATTGCTGCTGGTGGTGCGCGATCCCGGCTCGAAATTGTCCGAGGCGGAGGTGCGCAGCTATCTCTCGGGCCACGTTGCCAAATGGTGGCTTCCGGATGCGATCGAGTTCGTCGACCAGCTGCCTCACACCGCGACCGGCAAGCTCAGCAAGAAGGACTTGCGCGACCAATATCGCGACTACCAGCTGCCGACGGCGGTCGAGATGGTCGGCCGCGACTAGAAAAAGTGCACGCACTGTCCTAACTGGCGGCCAACTCTTCCAACACTCACCCGAAGGACGTTCGCGACCCCATGGCCGCCCAATACAGCTTTGTAATGAAGGGCCTGACCAAGGCATTCCCGGGCCAGAAGCCCATCCTCAACAATATCCATCTGCAATTTTATCAGGATGCCAAGATTGGAATCGTCGGCCCCAATGGCTCGGGCAAGTCGACTCTGATGAAGATCATGGCGGGCCGCGACAAGGAGTTCCAGGGCGAGGCCTGGCCGGGCGAGGGGATCACCGTCGGCTATCTCGAGCAGGAGCCGCTGCTCGATCCCAACAAGACGGTGCGGGAGAATGTGATGGACGGGGTGCGCCCCGTCGCCGACATGCTCGACCGATTCAACGCGATCAGCGCGATGATGGCCGACCCGCCCGAGGACGCCGACTTTGACGCACTGATGACCGAAATGGGCGAGCTCCAGGAGAAGATCGACGCCGTCGATGGCTGGACGCTCGATAACCAGCTCGAAATCGCAATGGACGCGCTGCGCTGCCCGCCGGGCGATTCGTCAGTCACCAATCTGTCCGGCGGCGAGAAGCGCCGCGTGGCTCTCACCCGCTTATTGCTGGAAAAGCCGAACATTCTCCTGCTCGACGAGCCGACCAACCATTTGGACGCTGAGAGTGTCCAATGGCTCGAGAAGCACCTGGTCGACTATCCAGGCAATGTCATCCTCGTCACTCACGATCGCTATTTCCTCGACAATGTCGTGAACTGGATCCTGGAGCTGGATCGAAGTCGCTATTACATTTACGAAGGAAACTACTCTACATATCTGGAAAAGAAGGCTAAACGCCTTGAGCAGGAAGAGCGCGAGGAGGCCGGTCGCCAGAAGGCGATCAGCGACGAGCTCGAGTGGATCCGGCGCTCGCCAAAGGCGCGCCAGGCCAAATCCAAGGCGCGCATCAAAGCGTTCGACCAGCTGGTCGAGGCGCAGGAGAATCGCGCCCCGACAAAGGGCGAAATCCTGATCCAGGTGCCCGAACGCCTCGGCGGCAAAGTCATCGAGGTGAAGGGACTGACCAAATCCTATGGCGACAAGCTGCTGTTCGAGAATTTGAGCTTCAGCTTGCCGCCGGGCGGTATCGTCGGGATCATCGGCCCCAACGGTGCCGGCAAGACGACCCTGTTCAAGCTCATCACCGGGCAGGACAAGCCCGATGCGGGCGAGATCGAGGTCGGCCCAACCGTCCATCTGGGCTATGTCGACCAGAGCCGCGACGCGCTGGATCCGAAGAAGAACGTCTGGGAGGAGATCTCGGACGGCCTGGATATTTTCAAGATCGGCAAGCACGAGATGGCGACGCGGGCTTATGTCGGCGCCTTCAACTTCCGCGGCCCCGACCAGCAGAAGAAAGTCGGCCAGCTGTCCGGAGGCGAACGCAATCGGGTTCATCTTGCCAAAATGCTGAAAGATGGCGGCAACGTACTCCTGCTTGACGAGCCGACCAACGACCTCGACGTCGAGACGCTTCGCGCACTCGAGGATGCACTGGAGAATTTCGCCGGCTGCGCGGTCGTGATCAGCCATGACCGTTTTTTCCTCGACCGTCTTGCAACCCACATCCTCGCGTTTGAGGGCGACGCCCAGGTCGAATGGTTCGAGGGCAATTTCGAGGCCTATGAGGAGGACAAGATCCGCCGCCTGGGCGAAGAGGCGACGCGCCCCCACCGGATGACCTATCGGAGGCTGACCCGCTGACCTGGATTCCAGCCTCGACGTTGGGAGAATTGCAACAGATCTTGATTGGCGAAATGATGCTGTGGCGTTTGCCGGTCGAACGTTGGGCGATCTGAAACGGGACCGGGACGTGGTGGAAGCACCGAAGGTCAGGGGCGCATTGCCACCACCGAATTGCCGCGCAGGCGGCGTACGAGTGAAGGATCCATGATCATCGTCACCGCTCCTTTGTGGCTATGGACCGGCGAGAACGGCAGCTGGCATTTCATCACCGTGCCCGAGGAGCTTTCGGACGAAATTCGCGCGCACTGCCTGGTCCAGATGCGGGGCTTCAAGTCCGCCCGTGTCGAAGCGACGATCAGTGACATCACCTGGCGCACGTCGGTCTTCCCGGTGAAGAGCGGCGGTTACATCCTGCCGGTGAAAGCCGACGTCCGCCGCAAGGCCGGCATCGCAGCGGGCGATGACGTGACCGTTTCACTGCGGCTGTTGTAGCGGATCCGTTCTCCCGCCGCTCCGGTTGGGGCGCAGTGCACCGGACATCGCCCCTCGACGCGGATCGTCACCGCTGCCCAGGTCGGCTCCGCGCAGGCGGCATCGGCTGGGCCACCGGCGAGGCAAGCCGATTAACGATCATTGTCAGCGCTGAGGCATGCGGCAGTTCGGTCAAAACCATCCGCCATTGACCCCAGCACCGCGCGGATCCTGCGGTCGTACATCGCTTGAGCGAGGCGCCGACAACGCTCGGCTTGCTGGTGCAGCGCCTCGCATTCCTCTTCAGTAACGTCGATCAGCACGTTGACCGCGCAGCGAAGCGAACCATCGTCGTTGAACAGCGGAGTAGGATAAGGCCGAAACGCACGGCGCGAGCCATCCGGACGTTCAGCAATCACGACGGTATCGCGGACGATCTTCTGCCGCCGGATCGCTTGTGCCGTCGGGCACTGATCGTGCGGCATGGGCTCGCCGGTGGTCGAATAGATTTTCCAAGCGACGCACCACCGGTCTCTGCCGAGCTGCGGCTCGCGACCGGCGAACTCGACGCATGCCCGGTTCCAGTAGGTTACTGCGCCGTCAGCGTCAGTCACGTAGATCGGCACCGTCAGCTGATCGAGCACCTGGCGCCAGTCGGCGGCGGTCGAGACAGCATCGAGCGCAGTGCTGAGAATCTGTTCGGCATCTTGCTGAGCCAGCATCGTCCGCCATTTGATCCTGATCTGGGTTAGGCGGCAGAACCGTTTGACTCTGCTGACGTTCCCCCGGGGTCAAAATTGGCTAGCCAGCTGTGGCGGCGGGACAACAGCGTCCGACTCGATACGCTTTCGAAATATCTGTGGATGAACTATCCACAGCAAAGTCCCTTAGCGCAGGCGCTTGACCAGCAGGCGTCCGTCTTCGCCGCTTTTAACTTCGAAGTTGGGTACCGCCTTGATGAGGTCGGAGAGGCGGGTGAAGCCGTAGTTGCGTGCGGCGAAGCTGGAGACCGCCTTCGCACGCTGGCCGAGCTCCGACAGCGGCGTGTAGCCTTCTTCGTCGCGCTTCGACGCCTTGTAGGCCGCGCCGAGCACCTGGAGAAGCTCGGGGTCAACCGGCCGCTGGCCTACAGCATGCGCCGGCTGCTCCAGTTCTTCCTCGTCGCTCATGGCGAGGGCGCCGACATCGAAGAATCGGGTGCACGCCTGCTGAAATGAGACCGGAGTCTTGGTCGTCCCGAAGCCGTAGACCGGAAGACCGTCCTCACGGATCCGCTGGGCAAGCGGCAGGAAGTCGCTGTCAGAAGACATGATCCCAAAGCCGTCGACATTGCCGCGATAGAGCAGATCCATTGCATCGATGGTCATGCGCATGTCGGTCGCGCTCTTGCCCTTGACCACGTCGAACTGCTGCATCGGAATGATCGAGTGCGTTCCGGTGAGATTGCCCCAGCCTTTGAGACTGGCCTTGGCCCAATTGCCGTAGGCGCGGCGAATGTTGATCGTGCCAAGTTCGCCAAGAACGAGCAGCACTTCGTCGAGATGCTCGGGCGACGCATTGTCGGCGTCGATCAATAGGCCAATATTTGCTTCCTGCTCCGGCAGTTGGTCGCGCATTTCGACTCCTTTTGGCCCATCTAGCGCGGTGTCGCGGAATGACCACAGGTGGGCTCGCAACGAGCTGCGTACATGAACGGTACATGATCGATGCGGGAACGAAACGCCTTCTAGTGCGATTGGTAGTCTGACAGCAGGGGGCGAGTTGTGGAAGGGACGAGGCGATGAGGAAATTCATGACTGCCGCAGTTGCCGCCGCCAGTATCGCGACGGCCGGCTGTGCCACCTACGGACCCGGATACGGGTACAATAACGGCTATTACGACCAGTACGGCAATTACGTCCCGTATAATGGTTATGGCTATAACAACAGTGGAGCGGGTATTGCCACCGGCGCCGCTGTGGGCGCGGTCGGTGGCGCAATTCTCGGACACTCCGTGGGCCTCGGCACCGTCGGCGGCGCCGTTGCCGGCGCAGTCCTGGGCGGTGTTCTTGGCGCTGTGATCAACGGGCGGCAATATTATCGCGACACCCGAGGCTATTGTTATTACGTCGATCAGTACGGTCAGCCGCACTACAGCTACGATATTCGCTGTTAGAGCGTCGAACAAAGACCTGTTTTGAGCTGCTTCAAGGGGCGGAAGGAGTGCCTTCCGCCCCATTTGGCGTTCTAAATCTCGAACTGCATTTCATTCCGTTTTCATCACGGTTCACGGACTGTCGGGAACGAACCTTCATCCAACGCACTGAATCGCCGGTCCAACAATGGAGGATCGAATGAAACGTCTGCTGGTTTCAGCCGCTGCCGCGGCCAGCCTGTCACTCGGCGGCTGCGCAACAACCCCGGCTTATGATCACGAAGTTGCGAGCACCGCGACCGGAGCCGCAATCGGCGCCGGCGCAGGCGCTCTCGCAGGCTCCATTCTGCCAGGAATTGGCACGGGCACCGGAGCAATCGCCGGCGCAGCGCTCGGCGGCGTGGTAGGTGCGATAATCGGAGGCCGTCAATATTATCGAGATACCCGCGGCTATTGCTATTATGTCGACCGCTATGGTCAACCGCATTACAGTTATAATGTAAGGTGTTAGAAAGAACTACTTAGATGGGGCGGAAGCTAGCTTCCGCCTCGTCGAGTATGTAGAGGCGCCCCTCTGCGATCGAAAAATGGGCTCCGTGGAGCTTGAGCTCGCCTGCTTGTTCGCGTCGGGAGAGCCAGGGGAAGGTGCGCAGATTGGCGAGGCTGACCTTTACCGCCTCGCGCTCCATTTCAAGAAACGCCTCGCGGTCGAGCTTTTGGTGTCGGGCACGAACCCGGTCCCGCGCATCGTCGAGCATTCTCACCCAGTCGGCAATGAAATGGCCCTCGCCGGGCTGTGTGTCGTCGAATTGCCCGGTCAGCGCCGCAGCGCAGCCGCCGCAAAGGCCGTGACCCATTACCAGTATCTCGCCGACCTTGAGCTGCGTCACTGCAAATTCGAGCGCCGCTGACACGCCGTGATGGCCACGCGTCGTCTCATAGGGCGGCGCGAGTGCAGCGATGTTGCGAACGACGAACATCTCGCCCGGGCGTGCGTCGAAGATCTGCGCCGGGTCGGTGCGGCTGTCAGCGCAGGAAAGGATCATCACCTTTGGGCTCTGTCCTTCGGCAAGCTCTGCCCAGCGCTCGCGCTCACGCGCCCAGTTATTCTCGCGGAAGCGGCGGTAGCCTTCGATCAGCTTTGAGAGATAGGGCATGAGCAGCGCGCTAAGGCGGCGCAGCGGGGCTGGCAAGCCGCAGCGGCAATCGCTATCTGGCCGCGCATGAACGCACCGGCCGCAGTCCCTCCCAAGCAGCGCAAGCCCGACTGGATTCGGGTCAAGGCCCCGGTCAGCGAAGGCTATCATGCAACGCGCCGGCTGATGCGGGATCTCAATCTGGCGACGGTGTGCGAGGAAGCGGCCTGTCCGAATATCGGCGAGTGCTGGACCAAGAAGCATGCGACGGTCATGATCCTTGGCGACACCTGCACTCGGGCCTGCGCTTTTTGCAACGTGAAGACCGGGATGCCGCGCCCGGTCGACCCGCTCGAGCCGGAGCATGTCGCGACTGCGGCCGCCGAGCTTGGGCTTGAGCATATCGTCGTGACGTCCGTCGATCGCGACGACTTACCCGACGGCGGCGCGCGTCAGTTCGTCAAGGTGATCGAGGCGCTTCGCAAGCGCACGCCGTCGACCACCATCGAGATTTTGACTCCCGATTTTCGCAATAAAAGCGAGGCCGCGGTCGAAGCGATCGTCGCGGCCGGACCCGACGTCTACAATCACAATCTCGAGACGGTTCCGCGGCTCTATCCGACAATCCGGCCGGGTGCGCGTTACTACGCGTCGCTGCGCCTGCTGGAGAGCGTCAAGCGCAAGGCGCCGCACATTTTCAGCAAGTCCGGCCTGATGGTCGGTCTCGGCGAACAGCGGCTCGAGGTTCACCAGGTGATGGACGACATGCGCTCGGCCGGAGTCGATTTCCTGACCATGGGTCAATATCTGCAGCCGACGCCTCGCCATGCCAAAGTCGAGGAGTTCGTCACTCCCAAGGCATTCGAAGCTTATGCTGCAATCGCCCGGGCCAAAGGCTTCCTTCTGGTCGCGGCATCGCCATTGACCCGGTCGAGCTATCATGCGGGCGATGATTTCAAGAAGATGCGGGAAGCACGCAACGCGCAAATCGCCAGGGAAGGGGCCAATGCCGCGCCATAGCGAAACGCGGCATCTTCCCTATACGCAAGAGCAATTGTTCGACCTCGTGGCGGACGTTGCCCGCTACGACGAATTCCTTCCCTGGGTGGTGGCCGTTCGGGTTCGCTCTTCGAGCGAGAAGGAAACGATCGCCGATCTCGTCGTGGGGTTCAACGCCTTCAAGGAGCGGTTCACGAGCCGCGTTGTGAAGGAGCGTCCGAACCGGATCTGCGTCGACTATGTCGAGGGACCGCTCAAATATCTGCACAATGAGTGGAAGTTCGACCGAGCCGCAGACGGCGGCACCGACATTGGCTTCTCGGTCGATTTCGCATTCAAGTCGCGGCTGTTCGAGAGTCTTGCCGGCGCAATGTTCGATCGAGCATTGAGGCGCATGACCTCAGCCTTCGAGCAGCGCGCTGCCGCGCTTTACGGCATCAACAGTTCGAGCGCGCAGAGCGCAGCCTGAAGGCGGACGCCCGAACGGGTCTTTTCGTCGAAGAAGCGCTGATCGGCGACGATCTTTGCAGGGTCGCCGCCGCGCTCGGCGGTCGCAAAAACGACAGTGCCGACGGGCTTGGATGAAGTCCCGCCTCCTGGTCCCGCAATCCCCGTAATTGCAACGGCGATATCGGCATCGGATGCAGCCAATGCGCCGCGCGCCATGGCCCAGGCCGTTGCGACGCTCACCGCGCCGAAGGTGTCGACGACTTCCTCAGAGACCTTGAGTTCGCTGATCTTCGCAGCATTGGAATAGGTTACATAACCTGCCTCGAACATTTCCGAGGAGCCCGGGATCTCGGTCAGCGCGGCACTGACAAGGCCACCGGAACAACTCTCGGCGACTGCGACCCGGCGTCCGGCGGCGCGATTGGCTTCGACGACTTCGCGTGCCTTATCCACGAGCACTGGAGGGAGGAGTGAGTCTGTCACTTTTTCAAAATCCCGTTCGAATGCTCGCCACGGCCTGCGCGGCGATGCCTTCGCGCCGACCGGTGAAGCCGAGTCCTTCAGTGGTGGTTGCCTTCACGCTGACCTGGTCAACGCTCAAGCCAGCAATTTCGGCGATTCTTTTGCGCATCGCCTGACGATGGGGACCCACTTTAGGAGCCTCCGCAATCACAGTGCAATCGATATGGTCGATCATTCCGCCCTTTTCGCGAAGCAGTTCAACAGCTCGCTCGAGGAATCTTGACGATTCGGCGCCTCTCCATTGGGGATCGGACGGCGGAAAATGCTCGCCGATGTCGCCGAGGCCTGCGGCGCCGAGCAAGGCATCGGTGATTGCGTGGAGGAGAACGTCTGCATCGCTATGGCCGGCAAGGCCGCGGCTATGCGGCACTTCGACACCGCCGAGCATGATCGGCCCTTCGCCAGCGAATGCATGGACGTCAAATCCCATGCCTGTTCTGGGTCGAAGCCGCCCGGCAACCCATTGTTCGGCTCGCTCGAAGTCGGCAGGAAGGGTGAGCTTTTCCAGTGCCGGATCGCCCTCGACAGCCGCGACCGTCATGCCCGCGGCCCGAACAACCGTTGTTTCGTCGGTCGGCGAAGGGCCGGACCAGCTCTCATAGGCCGTTTTGAGCGCGTCGAGGCGAAAGGCCTGCGGTGTCTGCACGCGGACCATGTCGCTACGATCTACGGGCTCGCAAAGTGTTTCGCCGGCCCGCGCCAAAGTGTTGCCGACCGGGAGTACTGGAGCTGCAGCCTCGAAGAACTCAAGGCTGGCAATTAAACGGTCGATCACCGCCGGTGGACAGAAGGGGCGGGCAGCATCGTGCACGAGGACCGCGTCGACATCGATTTCTCTTAGCCCCGCACGGACCGAATCCGCACGTTCCGCGCCGCCTTCGATCAAAGTGCCGACGTCGAGACCAGCGAGCGCTGCCGAGGCTTGCTCTTGCTGATCTTGCCCCACCACCACGCGCACCATTTGCAAGGCGGGGTGATGGATAAGCGACTCCACCGCCCAGCGCAGCACCGGTTTGCCGCCGAGCTGCCGGAATTGCTTGGGCATATCGCCGCCCACGCGGGTGCCGCTTCCGGCAGCGACGATCAGTGCAGTGGTGGTCACGGCGGGCGCCTCTAGGGCGGCTTGCCTTGTCCGCCAAGTACTTCTCCACTATTTCGGGCCAACCCATGAATGTGCTGAAGCCCATCAAGATCGGCCCGGTCGAGGTCGCGTCGCCGGTGATCCTGGCGCCGATGACCGCCGTTACCGACCTTCCGTTCCGGCGGATTGTCAAACGCTTTGGTGCAGGGCTGACGGTGAGCGAGATGATCGCGAGCCAAGCGATGGTGCGCGAGACGCGCCAATCCCTGCAGAAGGCGATGTGGGATCCGGCGGAGGAGCCGGTATCGATGCAACTCGCCGGCTGCGAACCCCATGTCATGGCCGAGGCCGCCAAGCTCAACGAGCAGCGCGGCGCTGCAATCATCGACATCAACATGGGCTGCCCGGTCAAGAAAGTCGTCAATGGCGAGGCCGGATCGGCATTGATGCGCGACCTGCCGCTTGCTGCAAAACTGATTGAAGCGACCATCAAGGCGGTAAAGGTCCCGGTCACGCTCAAGACGCGGATGGGCTGGAACCACGAATATTTGAATGCGCCCGAACTTGCCCGCATTGCTCAAGATCTCGGCGTGCAGATGATCACCATCCACGGCCGTACACGCTGCCAGATGTACAAGGGTGACGCGGACTGGGCGTTCGTTCGCCGAGTCAAGGAGGCGGTGACCGTTCCGGTAATTGTCAACGGCGACATTTGCTCGATTGAGGACGCCCGCGAAGCGCTTCGGCAATCCGGTGCAGACGGGGTGATGATCGGTCGTGGGGCCTATGGTCGGCCTTGGCTGATCGCGCAGGTCATGAGCGCGCTCGGTGGGGGCGGGCACCGCCCGGACCCGAATCTCGACGAGCAGCTTGCGACCTTGCTCGAGCAATATGACGAGATGCTGCGGCTCTACGGCACGCACACCGGAGTCAATCTCGCCCGCAAGCATGTTGGCTGGTACACCAAGGGACTGCCCGGTTCGGCCGAGCTCCGCAACAAGGTCAACCAGCAGGACGATCCTGCGGTCGTTATCAGCATGTTGCAGGAATTCTATTCGCCGTGGCTCGCGCGCTCCGCAGCCTGATCAAAATCCCTTCAATCCAACTGTGTTTTTTGTGCAACGGCCATGCTAGGCCCCCAACAAATGGACGCGGTTACGGCCGAATCGCCGGTGATTTCAGAGCACGATAGCTGGCTCCAGCGGGAGCGGGCCAGCGGACGGTTCTACGACCGGCTCGCCTGGCTGATCGCGGCTTTCCTCGTGGCCATGATGGGCCTTAGCGTGTGGTTGCTTCGCCGCGGCGCTGAGCCGGGGACCCTTCTGTCGCCTCTGTCGCCGCCAGTGATCGCTCTGCTGCTGATCGCCAACCTGCTGCCGGCGATCGCGCTGATGGTCCTTTACTCGCGCCGGGTAGCAGTGCGCCGAGCGGAGCAGGGAGGTCTTGGTAGCGGCAGGCTCCACATTCGTCTGGTCGCTTTGTTTTCGGCAGTCGCAGCAGTACCGACGGTCCTGGTCGCAATCTTCGCCTCGCTGCTGTTCCAGAGCGGGCTCGAATTCTGGTTCTCCGACCGTGCGCGCAGCATGCTCGAGAATACGATGCAAGTCGCCCAGGCGACTTATCGATACGAGCTTGGGCGGGTTGGAGCAGAAGCGACGGCGATGTCCGGAAATATGGCTGACGGCCTTCGCCGTGTTCCAATCGACGATCCGCGCGTTTCCGAAGCCCTTGCGACACAGACATATTTGCGATCGCTCAATGAAGCCGCAATCGTGAAGATCGATCCGAAGGGCGAAGTGCAGTCGTTCGGCGTGATCAATGGCTATGAGGGGATGATAAATCCTGCGCGACTGCACGACGCAGTATCGCGGCTTGCACGCTTGCCGGCCGATGCGACGGTCGAAGAGCGAACTCCCAATCGGATCGCGGTCCTCACGAGGCTCAGTTACGGAACCGATTTCTATCTATATGCCGCGCGGTGGGTCGATCCGGAAATCGCCCAGCAGATGCGCCGGGCGAACCTGGTGCTTCGCGATTATCATACGCTGCTTGCGCGCTCACGGATCAACCAGCTTCGCTTCAATGCCGCGCTGCTTCTCGGCGCGCTGATCATCGTCGGCCTTTCGATTTATACGGCATTGCGTCTTGCCGACCGGGTCGTTCGGCCGGTCGGCGAGCTGGTCACTGCGGCTGGCCGGATCGAGGCCGGCGACTTTTCCGCAAGGGTCCCGATCACCAAGACCGAAGACGAGGTCCAGACGCTGGCGACGGCATTCAATCGAATGACCGGGCGGCTTGAAGAACAGACCAATGCGTTGCGCGCGGCCAATACCCAGCTCGACACCCGCCGCGCATTCATCGAAGCGGTCCTGTCGAGCGTTACCGCCGGTGTGGTTGCAGTCGACAGCGGATTTCGAATTCGGCTGCTCAACCGATCTGCCGAGACTCTTCTCCAGAAGGGAGAGGAAGAGCTGGAGGGCAGGCGCCTTGGTTCGATTGCTCCCGAACTCGACGAGTTCATGCGAGGAGATCAGTCAGACGCGAACGTGCTGATCGCTGCCGACGGCGTGCAGCGGACGCTCGCAGTCAAGCGCATGCGCTACGGCGATGGTTCGGTGCTGACCTTCGACGATATTACCGATCAGCTTTCGGACCAGCGCCGGGCAGCCTGGTCGGATATTGCGCGGCGCATTGCGCACGAGATCAAGAATCCACTTACCCCGATCCAACTCGCGGCCGAGCGTTTGCAGCGTCGCTTCGGCGAAGAGGTCAGATCGGACAAGGATACGTTCGAACGGCTGACTGCGACGATCGTGCGGCAGGTCGGCGACCTGCGGCGAATGGTCGACGAATTCTCGAATTTTGCGCGCATGCCCAAACCCTCATTTCGGGATGAGGACATATATGAGATCGCGCGGCAGGCCTTGTTCCTGCACGAGGTTGCGCACCCGGCGATCACCTTCACCCTGGAGCCGCAACAGGGCGCGTTTCGCATGGTCTGCGACCGTCGGCAGCTGGCTCAGGCCCTGACGAATGTCGTCAAGAACGCCGTGGAGGCCATCGAAGGAAGAAAGAGCCGCGGGGAGCACAGTCTTGTTGGGGATCGCATCGACCTGAAGTTGCACGACGAGCAGGCACATCTCGTCATCGACGTGCTCGACACGGGCATGGGGCTGCCTGAGGATCGCGAGCGGCTGACCGAACCTTATATGACGACGCGGGTACGAGGCACCGGACTGGGTCTGGCAATCGTCAAGAAGATCGTCGAGGAGCATATGGGCGAGATCGCCTTCCTCGATCGGCCGGGCGGGGGGACGCACGTCCGAATCTCCTTTGACACGGCAAAATTGGCGGCTCTGGGTGGCCTACAGCCGGAAGGACAGCAGGAACCGGTTATTCGAGATGGTGAGGAGGCCTGATGGCGCTTGAAGTATTAGTCGTCGACGATGAGGCTGACATCCGCGAGTTGGTAAGCGGGGTATTGGAAGATGAAGGCTATGCCGTCCGCGCCGCTGGCGACAGCAGTCAGACCCTCGAAGCGATCGCGGAACGGCGTCCGTCGATGGTGCTGCTCGATGTCTGGCTGCAGGGATCAAAGCTCGACGGGCTGCAACTGCTCCAGGAGATCAAGCGGCGTGACCAGACGATTCCCGTGCTGATGATCTCCGGGCACGGCAATCTCGACACTGCCGTCGCGGCGGTGAGGGAGGGCGCCGTCGATTTCATCGAGAAGCCGTTCGAGGCCGAGCGGCTGATCTATCTTGTCGACCGCGCCACCGAGACCGAGCGCCTGCGGCGCGAAAATGAGACTTTGCGGCTGCAGGTCGGGCAGGAAGACCAGCTTCACGGCAGCTCGGTCGCGATCAATACGGTTCGGGCAACTCTGAAGCGCGTTGCGCCGACTGGCAGCCGAGTGCTGATCTCGGGACCGCCGGGCGTCGGCAAGGAGATTGCGGCGCGGATGATCCATCAATGGAGCCCGCGGGCAAAAGCGCCCTTCATCGTGTTGTCCGCGGCAATGATGAGTCCGGAGCGCGTCGAGGAAGAGCTGTTCGGTACCGAAGCTGAAGGCGGGATACGTCCCGGCCTGCTCGAACATGCGCATGGCGGGACATTGTTCCTGGATGAGATTGCCGACATGCCGCTGACGACCCAGGGCAAGATCCTGCGCGTCCTAACCGACCAGAGCTACACCCGCGTCGGCGGACAGCGACCTGTCAGAGTCGACGTGCGAGTGCTCTCGGCGACTTCGCGAAACCTTCAGGAAGAGATCAATGCGGGACGTTTTCGCGAGGATCTCTACTATCGTCTCAACGTCGTACCGGTGAAGTTGCCGCCGCTGCGCGAGCGGCGCGAGGACATACCCGAGCTCGTCAGCCATTTCCTTGCGCGCTACGCGGCCGAGCGCCGTTTGCCTGCGCCTGGCATCTCGGAGGAGGCAATGGCTGCACTCCAGGCTCATGACTGGCCCGGAAATGTCCGTCAGCTGAGGAACATCATCGAACGGACGTTGATCCTCGCTCCGGGGGATCGCGCGTCGTGCATCGAGGTCGATCTGCTGCCGCCCGAAGTATTGGACAACCAAAGTCCGATGAGCGGTGCGAGCACGGCAATGACAATAATGGGCAGTCCGCTTCGCGAAGCCCGCGAGTCCTTCGAGCGCGAGTATCTCAAAATTCAGATTCGGCGATTTTCGGGCAACATCTCGCGAACCGCGTCGTTCATCGGAATGGAGCGCTCCGCGCTGCACCGGAAGCTGAAGGCGCTCGGGATCGGCGACAAGCGCGAAGGGGAGGAGTAAGGGAGGCGGTATGGCGCGTTCGCTGAGCCTGCAGGATCATTTCCTGAACAGCGTCCGGCGTGCCAAGCTCCCGGTCACGATCTTCCTCGTGAAGGGCGTAAAGCTCCAGGGCGTGATCACTTGGTTCGACGCTTTCTCGCTGCTGCTTCGGCGCGAGGGCGCATCGCAGCTGGTCTACAAGCATTCGATCTCGACGATCATGCCGGTCGAATCTCCAGCCGACTTCGTGCCGACGTCCACTTCGATCGATGGCGCCAAGGCGACGCTCCAGGACCTCTTCCTGGCCGCTGCCGCCCGCGACCCGGAGCGGATGACCCTTTTCCTGGTCAATGGCGTGATGCTGCAGGGTTCGGTCACCGGCTTCGACCAGTTCAGCCTGGTGCTCGAGCGAGGGGACCAGGTGCAACTGGTCTATAAGCACGCCATTTCTACGCTCCAGCCGGCGCACCCGCTCAGCCTTGGTCCTGAGCAAGGGGAAGAACCGGAGGAGAGCGAATCCTGAACGAATATGATGCTCATGGCGTCACCGACGTCGCGAGGGGCGAGCGCGCGATTATCGCCGTCCCGGAGCTGCCGCGCGAGGGAGCGCGGCGATCGGCTGACGCGCGCGTCGAGGAGGCCGAGGGGCTGGCCGAAGCGATTGGGATCGACGTCGTTGCGGCCCGACCGTTCCGGGTGCGATCTCCGCGACCGGCGACGCTCCTTGGCAAAGGACAGGTTGAAGAGATTGCCGAGACTGCAAGGGCGCAAGGTGCTGGCCTGCTGGTCGTCGATGCGGCGCTGACTCCCATCCAGCAAAAGAATCTCGAGGAGGAGGTCGGTACCAAGGTGATCGACCGCACCGGACTGATCCTGGAGATTTTCGGCGAGCGAGCGGCAACCGCGGAAGGCCAGCTCCAGGTCGAGCTCGCGCATTTGGAATATCAGGCCGGCCGGCTGGTCAGGAGCTGGACGCACCTCGAGCGGCAGCGCGGCGGCTTCGGTTTCCTCGGCGGTCCCGGCGAAACGCAGATCGAAGCCGACCGGCGGATGATCCGCGACCGAATGGCGAAGATCCGCCGTGAGCTTGACCAGGTGAAGCGGACTCGCACGCTGCACCGCGACCGGCGCCAGCGCGCGCCTTGGCCCGTGATTGCTCTTGTCGGCTATACCAACGCCGGAAAATCGACACTTTTCAACAGGCTGACCGGCGAAGCTGTTTTCGCGGAAAACCTCTTGTTCGCGACGCTCGACCCGACGATGCGCGACATTCGCCTGCCTGGGTTGGAAAAGGCGATCCTCTCGGACACGGTCGGATTCGTGTCGGATCTGCCGACTGAATTGATCGCAGCGTTCCGAGCGACGCTCGAGGAGGTCGCATCGGCCGATCTCATCGTCCACGTCCGCAACATGGCGCATCCGGACCGCGAGGCGCAGCGCGATGACGTCGACGACGTGCTGACCTCGCTGGGGCTCGCGCAAGAGGGCGCGCCGCAGCGGATCGAAGCCTGGAACAAGGTCGACCTGCTGTCACCGGAGGACCGCGAGCGGCTCGGCGAAGAGGCAAAGCGCCGCCAGGACGTTGTGGCGATCTCCGCGGTCACCGGCGATGGACTGGACAATTTGCGCGAATGCATGGCCGAGAAGCTCAGGAGCGGCGAGCAAGTACATCTGGTGAGATTGTCGGCGAGGGAGGGCGGGAAGATCGCCTGGTTACACTCGCGGGGCGAGGTCATCGACCAGAAGCTCGATGATGACGAGCTGGAGCTGTCGGTCCGCCTGTCACCCGATAATTGGGCGCGATTTCAGGCGATGGGCTCGGCCTGAGCCTTTGCCCGAACCCAGAGCTGTTCTTTCTCCTCCAGCGACATTTGCCCAAAACCGGGGTGCTGCTCAATTGCGCGAAAGCGTTGCTCAAACTTCCGATTGGCATCGCGCAAAGCAGCTTCTGGCTCGATGTTGAGATGGCGTGCGAGGTTTACGACGGCGAACAGCAGATCGCCCAGTTCGTCCAGCTTGCGGTCATGATCGCTCTCTGCGTCGAGCTCGGCCAATTCCTCGTCGATCTTCGCGCGCGGCCCTGAAATATCGGGCCAGTCGAAACCGGTGCGTGCGGCGCGCCGCTGCAGCTTGGCCGCGCGCTCCAGGGCCGGGAGAGCCAGGGCGACGCCGGCAAGGGCGCTTTTGTCGGGATTTGCGGCCCGTTCTTCGGCCTTGATGACTTCCCACAGATGATGCCCGCCATGCTCAGCCTCGCCGAAGATGTGCGGATGCCTGCGCTCCATCTTGTCCGAGATGCGCTGGAGGACGTCTTCAAGCGTGAACAACCCGGCTTCTTCAGCCATTTGGGCGTGGAATACGACCTGGAGCTGAAGATCGCCGAGCTCGTCGGCGAGCGAGTCCATATCCTGGCGCGCGATCGCGTCGGCGACCTCATAGGCTTCTTCGATCGTATAGGGTGCGATCGTGTCGAACGTCTGGACGGTGTCCCATTCGCAGCCGCTGACCGGGTCGCGCAATCGGCGCATGATCTCACGGAGGCGCTCAAGCGACATGAAAGGGCCCCCGCTCATCTCGATCTGAAAGTATGATAATATGCATTATGTAAAATCCATCATAGATCAGGGGACCATCACCAGCCATCGGCCTTCCACACCCCAGCGGCTCAAGGACGACAGATAATTCATGCCAAGAACATTCAGATCATCGTTGTCGGCGATTTCCAGCTCGACATCGCGGCGACTGATGGTCCCGACAGTCAGCTCATCCGCTCTGCCGCTGGACACGCGGATCACCCCATTACCGGTCCGGACATATCGGTCACGGCGCGACGACATCTCCACACCTGCAGCCTTTGCAGTGTCGCGATCGACGGTTGTCGTGGTAGCCCCGCTGTCGATCAGAAATTTGACGTCATGACCGTTGAGCTTTGCAGTGGCCCAAAAATGGCCGTCGATCGCCATCGGGATCCGCGTCTCCCGGCCTTGCTGTACAGCCGTGCCGACCGCCTCTGCCTTGAGCCGTTGCACAACCCAGCCGAGATTGTCGCGAAACGTGAACAGCACGAATCCAGCGCCGAAGATTGCGATCCAGGCGAGCGCCATCGTGATCGTCTTCGCCACAGGCTCGCGTCGGGCCATGAGCGCTCCAGAGATCAGCATTGCGGCCATCAACAGATACAGACCGCCGAGCTGAAGGCTGTTGGTCACGGCTGCAGAACCAAATAATTGCCCTCGACCCGCCAACCGCTGAGTGACGAAAGAAAATTCATACCCAGAACATTGGTTTGATCACGACCATTGATGTCGATTGGAAAGTCGATGCGAGTGATTGACCGAACTTCAAGACGGTCGGCATAAGCCTCGGTCGCGGGCGCCCGCCCGTTCGCGGTATCAACGACGATATGTTGACCCGTATCGGGAATGCCCGCCGCCCGCGCCATCTCACGCGAGATCGTCGTCACCGACGCCCCGCTGTCGACCAGGAACCGCGCTGAATGCCCATTGACGGCGGCCTCAACCCAGAAATGGCCGTCATCAGCGATTGGGATCCGGACTTGCTGGCGATCGACGATCGCCGAACCGACAGCCTCCGCCTTGAGCCTCTGCCCAAACGCAAGAAAGTCGCCTCTGAAAGCGAATAGAATGAAAAAACCGGCGAAGATCGCGACCCATGCCGCGGCGATCCTGAGCGCCTTCCCAAGCGGCAATTTCATGGTGAATAGCGAGCTCAGGACGAGGAGTACTGCAATTGCATAATAAGCCACGTCGGGTGCGCGGTCGCTCATTTGAGCTCGAACTCCAGTCCGTCATGGGCCGGTGCGGCCCATTCCGGAAGCTCGCCGAGCAGCGTCCGATAGTCCAGCCCGTTCCCCATGTGGACGAGATAGAGCTGGCCGACGCGAAGATCTCTTGCAGCGCCCAGAATCCCTTCAAGATGCATGTGCGTCGGGTGCGGCTTGCGCGTCAGGCAATCGGCGATCCACACGTCAACGCCTTGATAAAGTCCCATCATATCGTCGTTTAACGCACTAAAATCTATAGCATATCCGACCGAGCAGCAGCTATCATCGAACCGCAGCCCAAGGGATGTCACTTCGCCATGCGGCTGATCGACTGAGGTGATGCGACAGTCGCCGAAGCGGAGCTCCTCACCCAGCTCTCTTGCTTCAACGATTGGGCGATAGAAGTCTGTTTGCTCAAATGCGTAGGCAAAACGCAGCTTCAGCTCGTCCAGCACATCCGCTCGCGCATGGAGCGGCAGCGGACCGCCGAGCGCCTGCGCAATCGGGCGAAGCTCGTCGATCCCGTGGCAGTGATCGGCGTGAGCGTGGGTGACAATGACGCCGCCGAGCCTTCCCGCCTCCGCTGCGAGGAGCTGCTGGCGTAGATCCGGTCCACAGTCGACGAGCATGGGTTCGCCTGCACTCTCGACCAGAATCGAGGTCCGTAGGCGATAATTGCGAGGTTCATCAGGATCACATTGGCCCCAGTCGTTCCCGAGCTTTGGAACCCCGGTCGACGTTCCGCAGCCGAGAATCCTTACTTTCAATTTGTTATCCCTGGGCTTTGCTGAACAATTTGAAAAAGTTCGCGGTCGTTGCCCGCGCGAGCTCTTCGGGATCGTCTCCCCTAAGCTCGGCTACGAAGCTCGCCGTGTCGGCGACGAAAGCCGGCTCGCACTTCTGCCCGCGGTGCGGAACCGGGGCGAGGAACGGCGAATCCGTTTCCACGAGCATGCGATCGAGCGGCAGCCCGCGGGCTATTTGCTGCAAGTCGGTCGCGTTCTTGAAGGTCACGATGCCCGAAAGCGATATGTAGAAGCCGAAATCCAGGCCCTTGCGCGCAAGCTCGGCCGAGCCGGTAAAGCAGTGAAATACGCCGGTTACGCCCCCTTGCCTGACGGCTTCTCCAAGGATCTCGGCGGTATCCTCTTCCGCATTGCGAGTGTGGACCACCAACGGCAGCCCGGTCTCACGCGCAGCATCGATGTGCGCCTGGAAGCGCTCCCGCTGCGCCGCCCGATCAGACTTGTCATAATAATAGTCGAGGCCGCACTCCCCGATTGCGATGACGCGCGGGTGGTGGGTGGCCTCACCCAGCGCCGCGGCGCCAAGGTCTGGGTGAGCGTCCGCTTCGTGCGGGTGAACGCCGACGCTGGCCCAGACGTCCGGCTCGCGCTCGGCGACGGCGATAATTTCGCTCCACTCGCGCTGACGGGTCGAAATGTTGAGGAAACCGCCTACCCCTCGAAGTCTTGCATTCTCAAGTACTTCGGTCTGACGTTCTACCAAGCCTTCGTAATTGAGATGGCAGTGGCTGTCGATCAACTTCACGTGGTCGCCTCCGCCTCCTGTGGCAGTTCGAGACGCGGGAACAGCGGGCTCGGTTGGGAAAGGCGGAATTCACTTTCTGCAAGCGGCGAATACCAGTGGGTCAGAATGCCGCTGAACGTCCGCAGCTCAGGTTCGACGCCCATATTGTCCAGCAACCGGTCGGCACTTGCTGGAATGATCGGGCGGATTCCAACGGCGAGTACGGCGATGCAGATGTAGAGCGTCGCAAGGACCGTCTGCATGCGCTCCGGATCGGTCTTGCGCAGCACCCAAGGCGCCTGCTCGTCGATATAGGCATTGCAGGCGAACACCGCCTGGATCCAGGCTTCGCAGGCCCTTGAGAGAGCCAGCTCGCCATAAGCCGCCGGCATCGCCTGGCAGGCAGCCGCGCAGACCAGATCAAACAGACAATTATCGGCCTCATTGTGCCCGTGGATCTCCGGTAGGCCGCCGTCGCAATTGCGGACAATTTGCGTGAGGACCCGCTGGGCGAGGTTGCCGAAGCTGTTCGCGAGCTCCGCATTGGCGCGGTTGACGATCGCCTCCGCGCTGTAGCTCCCGTCTTGACCGAAGGTCACTTCGCGCATCAGGAAATAACGCAGCGCATCGACACCGAAACATTCGGCGAGCACCATCGGGTCGACGACATTTCCGACGCTCTTCGACATCTTCTCGCCGCGGCTCAGAAGGAAGCCGTGGCCGAAGACCTGCTTCGGCAAAGCGATGGCCGCCGACATCAGGAACGCCGGCCAGTAGACCGCGTGGAAGCGGACTACGTCCTTGCCGATCAGGTGGACGTCGGCCGGCCAGTAGCGGCGCCACAATTCCGTGTCGTCGGGATAGCCGAGGCCGGTAATGTAGTTGGTGAGGGCATCGAGCCAAACGTACATGACGTGACCCTCACTGTCGGGCACCGGAACGCCCCAGTCGAAGCTGGTGCGCGAGATGCTGAGATCCTTCAGCCCGCCTTCGACGAAGCGCACGACCTCGTTTCGGCGGCTTTCGGGTCGGATGAAATCCCGATTTGCCGCATAAAGCTCGAGCAAGGGCTGCTGGTATTTCGACAAGCGAAAGAACCAGCTCTCCTCAACCGTCCACTCGACCGGCGTTCCGTGCGGCGACAATCTGGTGCCGTCGTCGGTGACGGTGAGCTCCTCTTCTTCGTAATAGGCTTCGTCCCGGACCGAGTACCAACCCTGATAGCGGTCCAGATAGAGATCGCCCCTCTCCTTCATCGCCTTCCAGATCGCTTGGCTGGCGCGATAATGGTCGTCCTGCGACGTCCGAATGAACCGATCGTAAGACACATTAAGAGTGTCGCACATATGCTGGAAAAGACGCGACATCTTGTCCGCGAACGCGCGCGGCTCGAGGTCTTGTGCACGGGCTGCCTGTGCCATTTTCAACCCATGCTCGTCAGTGCCGGTCTGAAAGCGCACGTCGCGCCCCTGCTGGCGCTGGAATCGCGCGATGACATCGGCGGCAATCGCCTCATAGGCGTGGCCGATATGAGGCGGGCCGTTGGGATAGCTGATTGCGGTGGTGACGTAGAAAGGTTCGGACATGTGCGCCGCACGTAGCGGCGGCGGCCTAGGGCTTCAAGGAAGCGTCTTGGGCAATCTCAGCGAGGATGCCGCCGATCTGAAAGACGGTTGCGGCGGGGTCGAGCGACACGCGGGGGGCGATTGCAGTCAACTCGCGGGCCTTGGCATAGGCGTCCAGCGCCCGCTCGCGTGGGCCACGCTCGAGCCGCCGCGCCTCGCGCGCGATGAGCGAGGGGACAAGGTCAAGGAAGGCCGAATAGCGATCGGCAGCCCCCTTTTTGCCAAGCTCGTTGGCGAGATCCGAACGGCGTGCGTTGGTCGGATCTCCCTGACGCAGAATCGCCAGAGCGGCATCTTCGAGCTTCGCAAGGTCCAGCTCCGCAAAAGCGAGCGCCCTGCCCGCCGAGCCGGAAGACATTGAGATAAGCCGCTCGCGTTGGGCCTCGGTCAGACCGGGCGCCTGGCGTTCGACGATTGACGTCATGGCGTCATCGTCCAGCTTCCGGAAATCCAGCCGGCGGCAGCGAGAGCGGATCGTCGGCAGCAGCCGTCCCGGCGCATGGCTGACGAGAAAGAACAAGGTGTTGGGCGGCGGTTCCTCAAGTATTTTGAGGAGAGCGTTGGCGCCGGAGGTCTCCAGATCGTCGACCGTGTCGATGATCACGACGCGCCACTGCGACAGCGCGGGTGTGAGGCTCAGGAACGCGCCAAGATCGCGGACTTGGTCAACGCTGATGTTGCGGGCAAGATTGTCGGTCTTCTCGTTCAACAGCCGCTCGAGCCTGCGCATGTCCGGATGGCTGCTGGCCTCGACGAGTTTGACGATCGGAAGATCGTCGGGAGTTTCAATGCCCGGCAACGTGGACGAAGGGCCGGCGGCGTCGGCGAGCACGCGGCGCGCCGCTGAATGAGCAAAACTGGCTTTGCCGACACCTTTGGGTCCGGCGAGCAGCCAGCCATGATGCAGCTTTCGCGTAGCCCAGGCGCTCGCAAACTGCTCAACGGCCCGGTCCTGGCCGACGATCACGGCAGAAGGTC
>DASVYN010000168.1:0-13740 GCA_036392155.1 Sphingomicrobium sp. | reverse complement strand
GGCCGACGACAGCGCCGGCAGGTCTCTTTCGGAAACGCCTGCGGGTACGCTTCTTCTGAACATTATGAGTGCTGCGGTGGAGGAGCTTGCGCCAGTGGCGCTGCTGGCCATGCTCAAGCACCCGCTCGTCGGCGGGGAGGGGGAGGAGCGCATCGACTGGCTGGATGCGGTGCGCGAACTCGATCTCAAGCTGCGCGGTCCTCGGCCAGCCGCGGGCATTGCCGGTCTGGACGCTCATTTCGCAGCTTGGAATCATTGGCGAACGGTTCGTCCAAAGGTTGAAGCGATCGACCGGCTGATCGGCGAGGCTATCCCGCTTTCGACGCTTGCAAAGGAGCTGTCGAACGCCGCGCAGGGCCTTGCCGGCAATGCGGCCTGGCGCGGTCCGCAGGGACGCCTGGCCGCCGAAATGCTTGCCGAGTTGCAGGCTTCCGCGGCCGCCCGCGACCTGAAAGTGGCAGCCCAAGACGCTGTTCCGCTGCTACGCCAATTGCTCGAGCGTCAGACGGTCCGCCCCCCCTATGGCGGGCACCCGCGAATCTACATCTGGGGCCTGCTTGAAGCGCGACTGCAGCGGACCGACTTCGTGGTGCTCGGCGGTCTGAATGAAGGAATGTGGCCGGCACTTCCAGCGCCGGATCCGTGGCTGCCGCCGAAGGTACGGGCAACGCTCGGAATGCCGACGCTGGACACGCGCATCGGACTTGCCGCTCACGACTTCGCGAGCGCTCTTGGTGCTCCGGAAGTGCTCATCACGCGCGCGCGCCGCGACTCCAGATCGCCGACCGTCGCCTCGCGTTTCCTGCTGCGGCTCAACGCGATTAGCGGCGGTCTTCCGCGCGACGTACGGCTGGAGCGGCTGACACGAGCGCTCGATGATCCAGGGGCCGCGCGACCGGTCGACCGACCCGCTCCTTCGCCGACCTCAGATCAGCGCCCACGGAAGATTTCGGTCACCCAGGTCGACCGCCTGAAGGCCGATCCGTTCGCTTTCTATGCGCAAGCAATCCTCAAGCTGCGCTCGCTCGATCCGGTCGATGATGATCATAATGCCAAATGGAAGGGCATCGCGGTTCATGAGGTGCTGCAGAAGTGGCTCCAGCAGGACCAATGCCGGCCGGACGGGCTTAGGGCGCGTGCCGAGCGGCTCCTCGAAGATGAAGCCATTCATCCGATGCTGCGTGCGCTTTGGGGCCCGCGGCTCTTGGAAGCGATCGACTGGATCGCCGCGATGGAAGGCGCGAACCAGGCCGAAGGACGGCTTCCGCTCAAGGCGGAGGCGAGTGGCGATACCATCCTTGCCGGAATCACCGTTCACGGCCGGGTCGACCGGATCGATCGACTGGCCGACGGCAGGCTTGCGATCATCGATTACAAGACCGGTCAGCCGCCGACGCAGAAGGCGGTTACCGAAGGATTTGCACTACAGCTCGGCCTCCTGGGCCTGATCGCCCGCGCCGGCGGATTCGAGGGCGTCAGCGGCGATCCGGGAAGCTTCGAATATTGGTCGCTCGCGCGATATCGGGGCAAGTTCGGGAGGCTGATCCGCCCAGACAAGGACATTGGGCCAGAGGAGTTTCTGGACCACGCCGATCATAACTTCGTCAAAGCGGCCGGGAGATGGCTGACTGGAACCGAGCCGTTCACCGCCAAACTCAATCCCGCTTACGCGCCCTACGGCGATTACGATCAGCTGATGCGGCTCGAAGAATGGTACGGCCGCTGATGAGCCTAGCGGCGTTGCTTCTTCTTCACCTTGGACGCGTAGAGCAAGGCGGCGACGATTGCGGCCGAGCCGATTCCCACGGCGACCCCAGCTTTCACCAGCTTGGTTCGGCGTTGTACGTTGGATTTTTCAAGATCGTCGTTGCTGTCGCTCATGGCGCACCCTCTATGGCCTTGGGCGCTGCTTGGAAAGCGCTATGAGCGCGCGCTTCAAATCCTTCCAGGAGCTGAAGGACGGGCAGGCGCTCGCGTCCGATCCGTCTTCCAGCGCTGCGCTTTCCGCCTCGGCCGGAACCGGCAAAACGCAAGTCCTGACCGCACGTGTTCTGCGCCTGTTGCTCAAGGGTGCGCGGCCCGAATCGATCCTCTGCTTGACCTTTACCAAAGCGGCCGCGGCCGAGATGGCGAACCGCATCGGGGCCCGACTCGCCGCCTGGGTGCGGCTCAAGAACAGCGAACTTGAAGTCGACCTGCAGGCATTGGGAGAGTCGAACGATCCCGGAACGCTCGAGCGCGCGCGCCAGCTGTTTGCGAAAGTACTGGATTGTCCCGGCGGATTGAAAATCCAGACGATCCACAGCTTCGCCCAGTCGCTGCTCGGGGCTTTTCCCGTGGAGGCAGGGATTGTGCCTGGCTTCAAAGCGATCGAGGGCCGCTCCGAGCAGGAGCTGGTGCGCCGCACGCTGGCCGATCTCATGAGCGACGCCGAGGCGAATTGGGACGAGCGACTCATCCGCGACGTTCAGTGCCTCAGCCGACGCCTCGGCGAGGCCGGCGCGGTCGAATATCTGCAGGCCTGCGCGCGCAAGGCCGAAGCAATGATCGCGCTCGGCCCGCGCGAGTCGATCGAGCCGGCGATCCGCAGGCTCATGAATCTGCCTGCAGATTCGCTCGACGATTATATTGCCAATCACTGCGGCGATGATCGCTTCGATTGCGATTTGCTGCGGGCGGTCGCGGACGCCAACCGCAAATGGGGCGCCCAAACGGGTCGGGGACATGCCGACGTGATCGAACGCTGGCTGGCACTGACGCCGATCGAGCGGGCGGCTGCGCTTCCGGAACTGAGGAAGGTCGTGCTGACCGAGAATGACAAGATCCGCGTTTCGACCGGTCAAACAAAGGCGGAGCCGCATTATGAATCGCACGCCGGCCGTCTCGCGATCCTGATCGGCGAACTGCTTCGACTTCAAAATGGTGCGCTGCTGGCGGCCGACATCGCTGCCGGCCTTCGTGCCGGCCAGGCGTTCGCCACGGCCTATGCCCAGGCCAAGCGCGCGGCGGGCGTCGCCGACTTCAACGACCTGATCGAGTGGACGCGGCATCTCCTGAGGCAGCCCGGAATGGGTGACTGGGTACGTTACAAGGTCGACCGCCAGGTCGACCATGTCCTCGTCGATGAAGCTCAGGACACCAATGCCGCGCAATGGGAGATCATCGACCATCTGGTGGAGGAGTTCTTCAGCGGTTCGAGCGAGGCCGAAGGTCGCGTCCGTACGTTGTTCATGGTCGGCGATTTCAAGCAGGCGATCTACGGCTTCCAGGGCACTGACCCAAGGCGATTCCAAGAGGCACGCGAAGCGTTCAAGCGCCGGGCCGCGGCGCTGGCCGACGGAGACGACCTGTTCAGCTACCGACGACGACCGCAGCAATTTCACGACCTGTCGATCGCCGCGAGCTTCCGCTCGGCGCAGCCGGTGCTCGATCTCGTCGATGCGGTTATCAACACGGTCGGTCCGGCTGCGCTCGCGCTCAGCGAACCGCCGCCGCCCCATTGCGCGCACCATCAGGATCGGCCCGGCTCAGTCGAGCTTTGGCGGCCCTTCGCCGTAGAGGCGTCGCCCGACGAGAGCGACGAGGGCGAGGAGCGCTGGATCAAGCAGCGCGATCGCAGATATGCGACCGAACTTGCAGAGCGCATTCGGAAGATGATCGAAGAAGCGCAGGTGCTTGCTTCAACGGGCCGAGCGCTGACGCCTGGTGACGTCCTGGTGCTGGTGCGCAGCCGCGGGGAACTTGCCTCTCTGATCGTCGCGCGCTTGTTCTCGACAGGTGTACCCGTCGCCGGCGTCGACCGGCTGCATTTGCACGAACCGCTCGCGGTGCAGGACCTGCTCGCAGCGGTGAAGTTCGCAGTTCAGCCGAACGACGATCTGAGCCTCGCCTGCCTGCTGGTTTCGCCACTGATCGGGTGGGATCAGGACCGGCTTCGGGAGCTCGCGTACGGGCGGAAGGGATCCCTGTGGCGGGAGCTCCGGCAGCGCGCCGGAGAGTTTCGGGATGCTCATGACGCGCTTGCCGAACTGCTCGCAATTGCCGATTTCACGACACCCTCGCGGTTTCTCGAAACAATCCTCACCGGGCCAATGCAGGGGCGTCGCAGGCTCTATTCGCGCTTAGGCATGGCGTCGCGCGATGCAATCGATGAGCTGATGAACAGCGCGCTCGAGTTCGAGCGCAGCGAGGTGGCCTCGCTCGACCGGTTCCTCGCCTGGTTTTTGCGGGGCACAGTCGACGTCCAGCGAGATCCCGGACAGCCGGCCAATGAAGTTCGTGTCATGACTGTCCATGGTGCCAAAGGCCTGGAGGCGCCGGTCGTGATCCTCGCCGACGCAACTGCGGACCCGGCGCGGCTCGGCCGCACGCCGCTGACGCTCGATATCGAAATTGAGAAAGCCGCAGTGGCACCCCTCCTCAGGCCAAAGAAGGACGAGCGCTGCCCGCCATTCGCCGAGGTCATCCTCGACGAGGAGAAGCGTGACCTGGAGGAGCATCTGCGCCTGCTCTACGTCGCGCTCACCCGAGCAGCGGACCGGCTGATCATCAGCGGCGTGATGCCCAAGGCAAAGAAGGACGGCTCCGATCCGCGGCCCGCCAATAGCTGGCACGGGATCGTCGAGCGGGCGATGGTCGCAATCGGCGCGGAACCGGGTGTCGATCACATCAGCCTGCGTTACGGGTCGGCGGCGAGAGTCCGAGAGAAACGCGCGAAAAGGAGCGTCGAACTGCCGCCGGTGGTGGTTCCGGATTGGGCGCTCCGCCCCGCACCGCCGGAAGCGCGCCCGCCGCGGCCGCTCGCCCCGTCGGCGATCGCGATTGATGATGAAAGCGCGCCGCCTCCGAGCGAGGCAATGCGCGCTGCGGCTCTGCGCGGCATCTGGATCCACCAGCTGCTCGAGCGGCTGCCCGCTGTTCCTGACAGCGAGCGCCCGCAAGCCGGCGATCGCTGGCTGGAACGTTCCGCGGGCCTGGTCGATGCTTCGCTGCGCGAAGATATTGTCACGCAGGTCTGCAATATTCTTTCGGACGCTCGTTTCTCCGCGCTGTTTGGCACCGGCTCGCTCGGCGAAGCGCCGCTTGCTGCAACACTTCCGGACGGCCGAGTGATTGCCGGCACTGTCGATCGGCTGTGCGTCGAAGATCACAAAATCTCGGTCATTGATTTCAAAACCGGAAGAGTCCCGTCGTCCGAAGCGAACATTCCCAATGCCCATCGTGCGCAAATGGCGGCCTATGCCGAGGCGCTTCAGGTGATCTTCCCTGGGCGGCGGATCAGCGCCTCGTTGCTCTATACCGCCGGCCCGAAACTCATCGAACTCATGCCTTGAGGGGCGCGGTCCGAGCGCCCATATGCCTGTTAACCTTTGAACGCTCGCCAGGAGATTCGCCCGATGGGCACCAAGACCGTCACCGACCAGAGCTTTGCTTCCGACGTCCTCGGTTCCGAGAGTCCAGTCCTTGTCGATTTCTGGGCGGAATGGTGCGGACCGTGCCGGATGATTGCGCCGGCACTCGAAGAGATTGCAGGCGAGCTCGGCGACAAGGTCACCGTTGCCAAGCTCAATATCGACGAAAACCCGGATACGCCGAGCCGTTATGGCGTCCGCGGAATTCCGACGATGCTTCTGTTCAAGGGTGGTCAGCCCGTCGCCCAGAAGGTCGGCGCAGCGCCGCGCAGTCAAATCCAGCAGTGGCTCGAGGGTAACCTCTAAGCACGCACTTCGGCCGTTCTGTCGGATCGAGCGCTCGAGATTCCGGACGGAACTTCTCGCGCCGCGGCAATTCGTCCTTGGGTTCGAACCAGCTGATCTTGCTGCCCCAGAAGATGTGAAGTGCCGGAGCAATCGCTTCGGGCTGATCCAGGGTTGAAAGGCTGAAATCCACCGTGCCGGGCTGATGATCGGCCGTCATTAGAAACGGCGTTCCGCAATCACCGCAGAATGCGCGGGTGACCGAAGTCTGATGAGCGCACCGACTTCACCGTCCTGGCGCCCTCAATCCAGATGAAATCATCGTAAGGAAGCTTCCAAACGCCATCGCCGGAGCGCCGCTGTTGAGCTGGCAGGTGCGGCAATGGCACCAGCCGCAGTCGAACGGCTCGCTGTTCAGCTCGTAGCGCACCGCTCCGCACATGCATCCGCCGGTCGGTTTCACACGCCTGCCCTTAATTGACTACGGCTAGGGCGCTCCTTACATCGCCCGCGACAGTTTCCCAGAGCGTCGGCGAGAGGTCTTCTTGCCGCTTGAGCGCGCGGGTTTTTAAGGGAATTCATGTGATCGCCGGACTGGCAAAGAGCATCTTCGGATCGGCCAACGACCGTTATGTGCGAGGCCTTGGCAAATATGTCGAGGCCGTCAACGCTTTAGAGCCGAACATTCAGGCTCTTTCGGATGATGAGCTGCGCGGCCAGACCGAGCTGCTTCGCCAGCGGCTGGCCAATGGCGCAAAGGTCGACGAACTGCTTCCCGAGGCGTTCGCAACGGTCCGCGAGGCGGCAATCCGTACCCTTGGTCAGCGCCACTATGACGTCCAGCTGATCGGCGGCATCGCGCTCCACCGCGGCGAGATCGCCGAGATGAAGACCGGTGAAGGCAAGACGCTCGTCGCCACCCTCGCAGTCTATCTCAATGCGCTCGAGGGGAGGGGCGTCCACGTCGTCACCGTCAACGACTATCTTGCCCGTCGCGACGCCGACTGGATGGGTCAGATCTACCGTTTCCTCGGGATGTCCGTTGGGGTCATCGTCCCCAACATGACCGACGAGGAAAAGCGCGACGCCTACAACAGCGACATCACCTATGCGACGAACAATGAGCTCGGCTTCGATTATCTGCGCGACAATATGAAATACAGCCGGGACCAGATGGTCCAGCGGCCGTTCAATTTCGCGATCGTCGACGAGGTAGATTCGATCCTGATTGACGAGGCACGAACTCCGCTCATCATTTCCGGCCCGACCGACGACAAATCCGATCTCTACTTCAAGGTCGATCGGCTGGTGAAAACACTGCAGCCGGTCGATTATGACATGGACGAGAAGCAGAAGAGCGTCGTCCTCACCGAAGAAGGTACCGAGAAGGCCGAGCGGATGCTCGAGGAAGCAGGCCTGATCGAGGGGCGCAATCTCTACGACATCGCCAACACCCAGGTCGTGCACCACCTCAACCAGGCGCTCAAAGCCAATGTGATGTTCAAGAAGGACATCGACTATATCGTCAAGGAGGGGAAAGTCGTCATCATCGACGAATTCACCGGCCGGATGATGGAAGGACGACGCTGGTCCGACGGGCTTCACCAGGCGGTCGAAGCCAAGGAAGGCGTCGAGATCGAGCCGGAGAACCAGACGCTCGCTTCGATCACCTTCCAAAACTACTTCCGCATGTACCCGAAGCTGTCGGGCATGACCGGCACGGCGATGACCGAAGCCCCGGAATTCTTCGACATTTACAAGATGAATGTGGTCGCAATCCCGACCAACGTCCCCGTCCAGCGCGTCGACGAGGAAGATGAATTTTACAAGACGATGCCGGAGAAATTCGGAGCGATTGCCAAGGAGATCAAGACCAAGCAGGAGATCGGGCAACCGGTGCTTGTCGGCACCGTATCGATCGAAAAATCAGAGATGCTCTCGGAGTATCTCCGGAACGAAGGCATCAAGCACTCAGTGCTGAATGCGCGCTTTCACGAGCAGGAAGCGCATATTGTCGCCCAGGCGGGCCGAATTGGCGCAGTGACGATTGCCACCAACATGGCGGGCCGAGGCACCGACATTCAGCTTGGTGGCAATCTCGAGTTCCGGATGCTGGATGAACATCCTGACCTGGTCCTCGGAACCGCTGAATATGAAGCGAAGGCCGAGGAGATCAAGGTCGAGATCGCAGCTGAAAAACAGCGCGTGCTCGAGGCTGGCGGACTCTATGTGCTCGGCACCGAGCGGCACGAGAGCCGACGTATCGATAACCAGCTGCGTGGCCGCTCGGGCCGCCAGGGCGACCCTGGCCTTTCCAAATTCTATCTGAGCCTCGACGATGATCTGCTGCGGATCTTCGGGCCTCAGACGATGTTCGCGCGGCTGATGAACAAGAATCTCGAGGACGGCGAGGCGATCGTCTCCCCGTGGATCAGCAAGGCGATCGAAACCGCGCAGAAAAAGGTCGAGGCGCGCAACTACGACATCCGCAAGCAAGTCGTCGAGTTCGACGATGTCATGAACGATCAGCGCAAGGTCATTTACGAGCAGCGCGCCGATATCATGGATGCCGAGAGCGTCAGCGAGACGATCAGCGACATGCGCGCCGAAACGGCTGCAGCGATCGTCGCCGTCACTTGTCCCGAGGGCACATATCCCGAACAGTGGAATGTCGATGCGCTCAAGGAAGCGATCGATGAGGTATTGGGGCTCCAGCCGCCAATCGACAATTGGCTGCAGGAGGAAGCGGTTGATCCGGAGATGATCACCGAACGCCTGCAGAAGCTCGCCGATGAGTTGATGAAGACCAAGCTCGAACATGTCGAGCCGGACCGCTGGGCCGAGGTCGAGAAGCAGATTCTTATCCAGACCCTCGACCATCACTGGAAGGAGCATCTGGCGACGCTCGATGCGCTACGCCAGGTCATCCATCTGCGTAGCTACGCGCAGAAGAAGCCGATCGACGAATATAAGCAGGAGGCCTTCCTGCTGTTTGAACGGCTGCTGGTCTCGATTCGCGAGGAAGTGACCAAGGTGCTTATGCGGGCGCAGGTCCAGCTCGAGCCGGCGCCGCCGCCACCGCTGCCGGATTTTATCACCCAGCACCTCGATCCTTTCTCGGCCGACGATGACACGGCTGACATCGACGCTGCAACGCGCGGGCTGATGCGCGGCGTCACGCCGCTGCTCAACATCCCGCAGCCGCAGCTTCCCCAACGCGAGGGCAACGCGAGTGTCGCCGAGGCGCCGATCAGCCGTAACGCACCATGCCCCTGCGGATCAGGCAAGAAGTACAAGCATTGCCACGGACAGCCCGCGTAACGCCGGCCTCGCCGGCGGTGCCGATCAACCGCACGGAGCTGCGCCGCGCGTACCGGCCTGACGAAGAGCGGGTTGCGCTCGAACGTATCTCCCAAGCGCGGCTAAGCGCGGCTGAGTTGGGCGAGGCGACGGCGACTGCACGGACGCTCGTCAAAGGAGTGCGCGCACATAAGCCGACCGGAGTCGACGCCTTCCTCCATGCCTATGACCTGGGTTCGGACGAAGGCATCGCAATGATGTGCCTTGCCGAAGCTTTGCTCCGCATCCCCGACGCGCATACCGCTGACGAGCTCATTGCCGACAAGCTTTCAGGGCCGGACTGGTCCGAGAAGCTCGGACGATCTGATTCTGCCTTCGTCAATGCCGCGACCTTCTCGCTGCTGCTAACCGGCAAGGTGCTCGGAAACGCGCAGGACCGATCGGACAATTGGAAGGCTGCATTGGGTCGCGCCGTGGGCAGACTCGGGGAACCGGTCGTCCGCACCGCGGTGCGGGAGGCGATGAAGATCCTCGGCCGCAATTTCGTCTTCGGCCGCACGATCGACGAGGCGCTTCAGCGCGCCAGGCCGGAGCGGGCAAGGGGGCTCAGCCACAGCTTTGACATGCTAGGGGAAGCGGCGAAAACAATCGGCGACGCCGAGCGCTACGCCGACGCCTATCGCGGTGCACTCGATCGTATCGCCAGGGAAGCGAAGGACGGCTTCAAGAAGTCGCCCGGCATCTCGGTCAAGCTGACCGCGCTCCATCCGCGCTTTGAATATACGCATCGCGAGGAAGCGCTCGCAGCGGTCATTCCCGTGGTTCGCGAGCTGGCATTGAAGGCATCGACCGCTGATGTCCACTTCACGATCGATGCCGAGGAAGCCGATCGACTCGAGTTGCAGATGGACGTTTTCGAGGCGCTGCTCGCCGAGGATTCATTGTTCGACCGCGGCTGGGGTGGCTTCGGGATCGCCATTCAGGCCTATCAGAAGCGCGCGGCGCCCTTGTGCGACTGGGTGATCGAGGCTGCCCGTGCGCATAGCCGCAGGCTGATGTGCCGGTTGGTGAAGGGCGCTTATTGGGACACCGAGGTCAAGCTCGCTCAGGTCGGTGGGCTCAGCGACTATCCGGTGTGGACGCGCAAGGTTGCGACCGACGTCTCCTACCTCGCCTGCGCCCGCAAGCTGCTGGCCGCAAGTGACGCGATTTATCCAGCGTTCGCTACCCACAACGCGAATACGATCGGACAGGTGAAAGCGCTCGCAGGCACTCGCGAATTCGAATTCCAGCGGCTCCACGGCATGGGCGAGGAATTGTACGAAGAGCTGGCGAAACTGGAAGAAGGGATCCGGGAGGCGCCGACGCCGGTAAGGATCTATGCCCCCGTTGGTAGCCACAAGGAATTGCTCGCCTATCTGGTTCGGCGGCTCCTCGAGAACGGCGCCAACAGCTCATTCGTCAACCGAATCGCCGACGAACAGGTCTCGATCGATGAGCTTGTCCGCGATCCGGTCGCTGAGCTTGAAGCGCTGGAACCCAAGCGAAATCCAAAAATCATCCTGCCGCGCGACGTGTTCGGTTCTGAGCGCCGCAACAGCGCGGGGCTGGACTTGTCGGATTCACTCGAGCGGGAGCCGATGCTCGAACGGCTGAAGGCGCTCGAAAGCCGCAGCTGGACGGCGAAGCCGACGCTCGGGACAGGAAGGGCGAGGGCGGTCACCTCGCCGCAGGATCGCCGCGTTGAAGTCGGCACTGTGTTCGAGGCTAGCGCCGAGGATGTCGACCGCATGGCTCGTGCCGGCCACGCTGCGCAAGTCGAATGGGACGCCCTCGGCGGCGAGGCTCGGGCGCGGCTGCTCGTCCGCACTGCCGATCTCTACGAGGAGCATCGCGAGGAATTCTATTCCCTCTGCATCCGGGAGGCGGGGAAGACCCTTCCCGATGCGATCCTCGAAGTGCGTGAGGCGGTCGATTTTCTGCGCTTCTACGCGAGCGAAGCTCGTCGCCAGTTTGTACGACCGCTTCCGCTGCCGGGACCGACCGGCGAGCAGAATGAACTCCGTCTCCACGGCCGCGGGCTATTCGCCTGCATCTCGCCCTGGAACTTCCCACTCGCGATCTTTACCGGGCCGGTTGCAGCCGCGCTCGCCGCCGGCAATACCGCAATAGCCAAGCCCGCCGAGCAGACGCCGCTGATTGGCGCTTTCGCAATCGAGCTTTTTCACCAGGCCGGTTTTCCCAAGGACGTGGTCCAGCTTGCTCCGGGCAACGGGAGTGTCGGTGCTGCGCTGACCGCGCATCCGCTGCTCGCCGGAGTGGCGTTCACCGGCTCGACGGAAACGGCGCGCCTCATCAATCACGCCCTTGCCGAACGTGTTGGACCGATCGTCCCGTTCATCGCCGAGACGGGCGGCCAGAATGCAATGATCGTCGACAGCTCTGCATTGCCCGAGCAGGTCACTCGCGACGTGATCTCGTCCGCCTTCCAGAGTGCCGGCCAGCGCTGCTCGGCCTGCCGCGTCATCTTCGTCCAGGACGATGTCGCGGACGGAATGATCAAGATGATCGCAGGGGCGATGGAGGCGTTGAAGGTTGGCGATCCAAGCGCCCTGGCCACCGATGTAGGTCCAGTGATCGACGATGATGCCAAGCGCCTTTTGGACGAGCATCTTGCCTGGCTGGACAGGAACGCAAAGCGGATATGCCGGCTGCCGCTCCCCGACGAGGCTCGTTGCGGCAGTTTCGTCGCTCCGGCAATGTATGAGATCGAATCGCTAAGTCAGTTGAATCGCGAGAATTTCGGCCCGATCCTGCACGTGATCCGGTTCGCTGGCGAACGGCTGGACAAGGTGGTTGGAGACATCAATGCGACCGGCTACGGCCTGACGCTGGGCCTGCAGAGCCGCATCGATACCGTCCGCGACTATGTCGAGGAGCATGCCCGCGTCGGCAATTTCTACGTCAACCGCAACCAGATCGGCGCTGTGGTCGAAAGCCAGCCTTTTGGCGGGGAGGGGCTTTCCGGTACGGGCCCCAAAGCAGGCGGCCCGCATTATGTCGCACGCTTTGCAACCGAACGCGTCACCTGCATCGACACGACTGCCGCGGGCGGCAACGCAAGCCTTATGGCATCGATTGACGGCTGATGCGGCCCGAGTGGTGGGCACGGCGTGAGTGTCCCAGCTTGATACGGCCCCAAATGCCATCTGGAGCGGAGCTGCAAAAACTGAGTTGATGAAGCTGCGGGGTGGTCCTGCTTAGCGGACACGAACACGCCTCGCCGGAGCGGTCGGTCTGCTTGTCAGCCCGGCCGCTTCGTTCATCCGCCTCTTTTCATTCCAACCGATGAAACGCCGCAATCAGGACAAGCGGTGGATAGTCCAAAGCTCGACACGCAGGGATATTAGCCGGCAGCGGCAAGGGCCAAACGTCCGGTGGGTCGTGCTTCGCTCAGAGAAGCCCGAAGAGAGTCGAAGGGGTACCAATAAGATCAACGACTTAAGAGTTAGCCTCCGCGCTTTGGAACGATTTGCGAGAATGTCCGCCGAGAGGGCTCACCAATCACTGCCACATCCTCGAAACCGGCAACGACAGCTTCCGCTTCAAGGCCAGCACCCAATCAGGCGGGGCATACACCCCCAAAACCCGGGTCATTTCTCAACGAAAATCCCGGATCGACTCTCAGCGAAAATCCTCAGTTCGTTTGACACTCCTCGTTGGGGAAGATGCCGACGACATCGGTGCGTCGCTTGATCTCGCCGTTGAGGCGTTCAAGCGGGTTGGTCGAGTGCAGTTTCGTGCGGTGATCCTTGGGAAAGGCCATGTAGGCGAGCACATCAGCCTCCGCCTCGTCCATGAACGTGGCGAGAGTTTGGGGCGGAGCTGGTCGGCGACCTGGCGCCACTGCGCCTTGGCCGCTTCGGGCGTTTCCTGGGCGAACGCGGTGGCGACGAAGGCCGAGACGACGCGGCGGCCGCTCTTGCTGGAGTGGGCGAGCAGGTTCCTCATGAAGTGCACGCGGCAGCGTTGCCAGCTGGCGCAGAAGACCTTGCTGACGGCAGCCTTGATGCCTTCGTGGGCATCGGAGATGACGAGCTTGACGCCGCGCAGGCCGCGGCGCCGGCAAAGCCAATCATCTCGCGCAGGAAATCCGCGTCCGCGCTCTTTCCCAGCAGCGTTTGCAGGTCCATCTTGTCGGTGGTCATCGGTGCATCTCCGTAAGTTGAGTTCAGCAACCCAACCTTACCTGAAGATCGCCGATGGCCACCCTCGCAAGGCTGACCGTCCGCTACAGCGCTATGATGGGCGCGCGGCCGGTCAGCTTCGCTACGTTACCGTCGAGCTACACCACCAACCGGGACACGACCACTCACTTCTTCCCTTTTTGAGGCCGCTTTCTTAGCTGCCTTCTCGGTTGCATCCATTGCTGCGACCATCGCCTGCGCGGCGCCGATGTCGGCCGCTTGCGTGGACTTATCGCCACCGCACAACAGAATGATCAGCATCCCATCGCGCCGCGTGAAATAGACTCGATAACCTGGCCCATGATCGACGCGCAGCTCGCTGACCTTGCCGCCAACGCTTTTGACTTCGCCAAACAGGCCAGCCTCTACACGGACGATCCGCGCGGCAATCCAGTGGCAAACAGCGATAAACAGGAAAGTGGCTCCCCGGGCCTGATTAGGACGTCGTAGAGCGAAGGGATTGAAAACTAGATGAAACATGACGCCTTGTGTGTCGC
>DASVYN010000167.1:0-15625 GCA_036392155.1 Sphingomicrobium sp. | reverse complement strand
GAGCATGATCCGCTGCGGCTTAAGCGCAACCGCATCCTCGAACGGAATTTTGAGCCGATACGCCACATCTGCGCCCTTCTGCGTCGCCCGCGCGCGCTGCCGAAACCCGCTGAACGGACCGCCGCTTGTCCGGCCGCCGCTCGCAGCTCCGAACAATCCTTCGAAAAGGTCGCCCAGATCGGCGCCATCGGCGGCTCCAAAGTTGAAGTTTTCGAAGCCCTGTGCGCCGGGTTGCGGCCCACCGCCGCCGCTTGAATAGCCGCCGAAGCCGGAACCGAACGGCATTTTCGGATTGCCTTCCTCGTCAATTTCACCGCGGTCATAGCGCGCGCGTTTGTCCTTGTCGGACAGCATGTCGTAAGCTTGGGTGACCTCCGCAAAGCGCTTGGCCGCGTTGGGATTATCCTTGTTGCGATCGGGGTGGAGCTGCTTTGCAAGGCTGCGATAGGCCTTCTTAATCTCCTGTTCGTTCGCGCCCCGTTTCAGTCCCAAGCGCTGGTAGAGATCGAGTGCCATTGTCCTTCCATGCCGTAACCGCCACTTGCTGACCAGATGGGTTGCGGTGCGCGGGAGGCCAAGCCTAAGGCGACACACGCATGGCCGACAATCCTTTCCAGCTGTTCGAAGAGTGGTTCGCGAAGGCACGTCAAAGCGATCCGAACGAGCCCGAAGCAATGGCGGTCGCAACGACCGGCGCGGACGGACGTCCGTCCGTCCGGATGCTGCTTCTGAAAGCGCACGGGCCGGAGGGGTTCGTCTTCTACACCCATGAAGGAAGCGCGAAGGGCGAGGATCTCAAAGAGAATCCTCAAGCGGCGCTGCTTTTCCACTGGAAGTCGCTCTGCCGGCAAGTGCGAATCGAAGGCCGGGTTGAGCGCGTGTCAGACTTTGAAGCCGACACTTATTTCGCGAGCCGGGCGCGCGATTCGCAGCTCGGTGCCTGGGCCTCCGATCAGTCGCATCCCCTCGACAGCCGCAAACGATTTGAGCAACGCTTCGAAGAGGCGAAGCGTCGCTTCGAAGGCAGGGACGTGCCGCGGCCCGCGACTTGGGGCGGCTACCGCCTCGTTCCGGACCGTATCGAGTTCTGGACCGCACGCGAGCACCGGCTCCACGAACGGCGCCTGTTCACGCGCGGCAGCGACGGCTGGAACGAAGGGCTGCTTTACCCGTGACGACCGCGAAGATCGCCGCCGAGCATTCGGTCCACTCGACCCGGGCGGCGCTTGCGAGCGTCACGCTTGCGCTGGTGCTGCTCGTCGCCAAAATCTGGGCGGCCTATCAGACCGACTCGACCGCAATGCTCGGTTCGCTCGCCGACACTGCGCTCGACGTGATCGCAAGCCTGACCACTCTGGTCGGCATTCGGATCGCCGCAATTCCCGCCGACACCGACCACCGCTTCGGCCGCGGCAAAGCTGAAGCGCTGGTCGCGCTTGCGCAGGTCATCCTGATTACCGTTTCCGCGATCGGTATCGGCTGGCGTGCGATCGACCGACTGGTCAATGGCGCTCGAACCGAGGCTATGGGCGACGGAATCGCGGTTTCGCTGCTCGCAATCGTCTTCACCTTCGGCCTGCTCCATTATCAGCGGCAGGTGATCGCGCGGACCGGATCGGTCGCGATCAAGACCGACAATGTCCACTACAAATCCGATGTCATGCTCAACGCTTCGGTGATCGTCGCGCTGGTGCTCGAACAGGGGCTTCACCTCGCCGGCGCCGATGCCTTGTTCGGGGTCGGTATTGCGGCATGGCTATTGCGGGGTGCGTGGCGCGCTTCGAGCGAATCCATCGCCCAGCTCATGGATCGCGAATGGCCGGAGGAGGAGCGCCGCGCATTCCTCGCAGCGGCTGCGGAATATGCTGAACTGCGGGGTCTTCACGACTGTCGTACCCGCAAGAGCGGAACATTGCGTTTCGTCCAGTTCCACGTCTGGGTGCCCGCCAATTGGACTGTGCAGGAAGCCCATGATCGTCTCGATGCGGTGGAGGAAGAGCTGCAGCAACGATTCCCCGGCACCGAAATCCTGATCCATGTCGATCCCGAAGGACAGACCGATCGCGAAACCCTGCTGCCCCAGGAAATTACGGAAAGAGCGACATGACCAGCCTGCCCTTCTTCCAGGTGGATGCTTTCGCCGATAAGCCGCTCACCGGGAATCCGGCGGCAGTCATGCCGCTCGAGCGGTGGCTCGACGATGGGCTCATGCAGGCGATCGCAACCGAAAATAACCTCAGTGAAACCGCCTTTACTGTGCCGAGTGACAGCAGCGACGCCGATTACGAGCTGCGCTGGTTCACGCCGACAACCGAGGTCGACCTGTGCGGCCATGCGACGCTCGCGAGCGGACATGTTCTGATCCATGGTCAACGGGTCCGCTTTTCGACGCGCTCGGGAATTTTGACTGTCGGCCGCAACGGCGATCTGCTCGAACTCGACCTACCAGCTTATGAGGTCGGGAAGGGTGATCTGCCGGGGCTCGAGGCTGCTCTTGGCGTTACCGGCGAGCTCTTCATCAGCGAAGGCGGCAACCATAGCGCAATCCTGCTGTTGCGGGACGAGGCGGCGGTCAGGCAGGTTCGTCCGAATTTCGCCGCACTCAAAGAGTTCGACCGGCTGGTGATCGTTACGGCCGCTGGCCGCGATTATGACATCGTGAGCCGGGTCTTCGCTTGCTACCACGGCATCGACGAGGATCCGGTAACCGGCTCGGCGCATGCGGCGCTCGTCCCCTTCTGGGCGAAGCGGCTCGGCCGCACGGAATTTACGGCGCTCCAGGCGAGTGCCCGTTCCGGCGTGTTGCATTGCCGCCTGGAAGGCGACCGAACCATCCTCGGCGGGCATTGCCAGACCGTGATCGTCGGTCAGTTTCAGCTGTAACGGCGCTTGGCCTTGCGCTGCGTCGGCGGCGGCGCTGCAGCGTAAGCGGCAAGCACAACAAGCAGCGCCAGCATGGCCTATCCTTTCAGCTTCGCTTCCAGCGCATCGAGCAGCGGAAGCTGACTCGGAAGCATTAGCGAGCGCGCCTCATCAAGTCGCATCCATCTTGCCTCCAAGACCTCCGGAAAACGCTCGCGGCGGCCGCTGCGTGGTGGCCATTCGAGCTCAAATTGATTGGAGCTGATGCCTGCCGGATCGAGGTCGCCTTCAACTGCGAACGCCTCGACAAGCTTGCCACCGGCCTGCCGCACCCTGGCCAGTCGAAAAGGAATTGCGCTGAGCAATGTGCCGGTCTCCTCGGCAAATTCACGCAGCGCAGCTTCGGCCGGAGCCTCGCCCGGCTCAACCATGCCCTTGGGTATCATCCAGGCTCCAGCGTCCCTGTTTCGCCAGAAGGGACCGCCCGGCTTGATTAGCAGGACTTCGATCTCGCGGTCCCGTTTCCGGAAGAGGAGGATGCCGGCGCTAAGCGGCGGCGGCATCCATTGCGCTCTCGGCTGCAGTGCGCGTCTCGGCGATCCAACCGCCGCCCAGCAGCCGTGTGCCGTCGTAGAGCACCGCCGCCTGACCCGGTGCGACGCCATATTCGGGCTGAGCGAATCGAACCCATTCGCCGGCGCGACGTGCCGGCGCTGCAGGAGCGAGCGAGCGCACCTTCACGCTCGCCTCGTTCTGGTCCTCTCCGAGCCAGTTCCATTCGGACACGCGCATTGCCTCGACCGCAAGCGCATGCCGCGGGCCAACCACGATCCGCGCCCGCTCCGGCTCGATGCGGATGACATAGAGTGGCTCCTTCTGCCCGCCGATCTCGATTCCGCGGCGCTGGCCGATGGTGAAATGGACTACGCCGCGATGTCGCCCGAGGACCCGGCCGTCGAGATCGACAATCTCGCCCGGCGCTTCCGTTTCGGGCCGCAGCCGCTTCACCAGCCCGGCATAATCGCCGTCCGGCACGAAGCAGATGTCCTGGCTGTCGGGCTTGGCCGCGACCTCGAGCCCGAGATCGGCCGCAATCCGCCGCACCTCGTCCTTGGGCAGGTCGCCAAGCGGGAAGCGGAGGAAGTCCAGCTGATCGCGCGTCGTGCCAAAAAGGAAATAGCTCTGGTCGCGCCGCGGATCCGCGCCCTTGTGAAGTTCGAGGCGGCCATGGTCGACGCGCCGCCGCACATAATGACCGGTCGCCAGACAGTCGGCGCCGAGCTCGCGCGCGAATTCGACAAGGTCGATGAACTTGACGCCCTGATTGCAGCTGGCGCACGGCACGGGCGTTCGCCCGCGCGCATATTCGTCGACGAAGCGATCGATCACACCGCCGCGAAAGCGGCTTTCATAATCGAGCACATAATGGGCGATGCCGAGCCGGTCAGCGACCTGCCTGGCATCGTAGATATCCTGTCCCGCGCAGCACGCGCCGGAGCGCCGCACGGCCTCACCATGATCGTAGAGCTGGAGCGTAACTCCGATGACTTCGGCGCCTGTGCGCGTCGCAAGCGCAGCGGCAACCGAACTGTCGACGCCGCCGGACATGGCGACGACGATCCGGGCCTGCCGGGGCGGCCGACGAAGGTCAAAGCTGACGGACATTAAGGTCTCTTTACCCGAATTTCACTCCTGACCGCTAGACCAGCGCCAGGAGTTATCTGTGAGGGGGCAGTTTTGGCGCGTCACGAGAGCGACTTTGGCGCAGAGGCGCACGAGCCGCTCAGCCTCAACGAACTTCTCGCGCTTCTCGGTCATGCTGCCGAGAGGAGTGGCCGCTCACGAGAGGATGCGATCGCTTGCTATCTCTCGGGCGGCGAAGGCTGGCGAGAGGCGGTGAAGCTTCTCGGCGGCACGTTTGCCGAAGGGCCGACAGGGTTAAAGGATCGTAAGGCGGATTGACCGGGGAATTAACCAGTGCGTTTCAGAATGTTTTCAACGGCCGCGGATTAAAGACAGGCCAGTAGCAATGATTAAGCAGGTGTGACGGAACAATGCTCGAGAACCAGAAGATTCGTCCGGCCCAGGTCATCGGCCCCCTCGGCGAGCCGCTGACGCTCGAGTCGTTGCCGCCTGCCAATACCACGCGCTGGGTGGTTCGCCGCAAGGCCGAGGTCGTCGCCGCCGTCGCCGGCGGGCTTCTGAGCGTCGACGAAGCTTGCAAGCGCTATACGCTGAGCCTCGAGGAATTCACGAGCTGGCAGCGCGCGGTCGACCGCAGCGGAATGCCGGGACTTCGCGTCACCCGCATCAAGCAATATCGAGATCAGTACGAGCGGCAGCAGCGCTACTGAACGCGCGCCTCGAAAGCTCTGAACGCAGCCGAACCCGCCCGGTCCCAATTAACCAAATCTCTGGACGAGTCCTTCCGTTTCCGGAACAATCGGCGCGCGTCAGGCGTCGGTAATCGACAGACCGCCGCAAATGTCTTGACGCCGGCGGAGTGGAAACAGGAGGGAAGGCTGATGACTGGAATTATCGTCTGGCTGATTGTTGGCGGGATCGTCGGCTGGCTCGCCAGCCTGATCATGAGAACCGACGCTCAGCAGGGTATCATCCTCAATATCATCGTCGGAATCATCGGCGCGTTCATCGCCGGGCTGCTGTTCGGCGGCGGGATCAACCAGGGCATCAGTATCGAGAGCTTTCTCTATTCGCTGATCGGCGCGATCATCCTGCTTGCGATAATCAATCTGATCCGGAGGGGCGCAATGCGCTAACGCACCCGATCGAGCGATCGGAGGGCAGCTTCACTGCAGCTCGAAGGTCATGGTCAGGTTGACCTGCAGCTTCTGCTCGCCGGGTTCGATTGAAGTCTTCGCCTGCGCCATTTCGGCCCGGGCATAGATCGGGACCGGTGGCGGCACCGGATAGTTCCCGCCGTTCTCGTTGACCGAGACCACGCGGACCACGCGAAGCCCAAGCGAGCGGGCATAGAGATCAGCGCGGGCACGGCCGGCGGCGATCGCCTTCGCGCGCGCCTCGTCCAGAGCTGCCTCGGGCTTGTCGATCGTCAGCATCGGGCCGTTGATCTGGTTCGCGCCCTCGCCGACCAGCGAGTCGAGGATCTTTCCCGAGTTGCGGATGTCGCGGAAGCGAATCGTCACATTGTTCGATGCCGTATAGCCGACCAGCTGCGGGGCCTGATTCTCCTGATATCGATATTCGGGATTGAGGCTGACGTTGCTGGTCTGGATGTCGCGCCCGTCTACCGCTGCCCGCTTCAGCGCGGAGAGCACCCGCTGCATGCGGTTTGCATTATCCTGAAGCGCGCCCGTCGCGCTTGCCGAGCGCGTCACCACGCCTGCAGAAATGACCGCGACGTCCGGCACTCGAGTGACTTCTCCGGTCGCGTTAATGTCGAGGCGGGTGCCGGCGATCGTCTGCGTGATCGTCGACTGCTCGGCAGCTGCCGCAGACGGAAGCGTCATAAGGATGAGCATCAACGCCACCACGCCGCTTTTCATTGCCGTTCCCTCAGAAATTCATCCACCGGCGCAAGCGATTGCCCGCGCGCCAATGGCTGTTTGCTGAACGCCGAACGCGAATCTAGGTGCGTCGGCCTGCGATCAGCCGGTAAATAACGAGGATTATGATTGCGCCGACGATCGCGCCAATAAAGCTCGCGCCTTCCTGTGGCTCATACCAATGCACCAGATGTCCGAGCCAACCGGCAAGTAGCGCGCCTGCAATTCCGAGAAGAATGGTGATCAGACAACCGCCAGGATCCCTGCCGGGTGTCAGCAATTTGGCAATTGCGCCCGCAAGCCCGCCGATGATGATCCACCAAAGCCAATTATGATTGGGATCAAGCAATGGCATCAACATCGAAGCTTCCCCTTTCAATCATTGTCGTTCAAATATGCTTCACGTTAACGGCGCCAACGCCCGCTCGCGACACAAGTGCCGCCGTTAGTCGAAATGCAGTGGCACTTGCCGACGGCGAACGCTCTGTTGCGCCAGGTGACTTATTGAGCTAATACAGTTGTCGGCTAGGCTTCACAAGATTCGAAAACGGGCATGGATATCATGAACAGGGAAACTTCGATTCACTCCTCCGACACTTTGGTGGTGGTGGATCGGTCGCGCCGGCGACGTCAGATCATGATCGCCGGGATCGCCGGTGTCGTGATCATTCTCCTTGCCCTGTTCCTCGTAATGGGCCTTGGAGGCGCGAAGAAGCCGGCACAGACCGGCGCCGGCGGCGCGGGTCAGATCCCGACGGTATCGGTGGTCATTCCGGGCCAGACCCAGGTCGGACGGGTGATCACTGCCAGCGGACCGCTGGGCGCGAAGCGAGATCAGCCGGTCGGGATCGCCGGATCGGGTGGGCGCGTGGTTCGTGTCCTGGTTGATGCCGGCAGCTGGGTGCGCGCGGGCCAGGTGCTGGCGATCGTCGATCGTTCGGTCCAGGCGCAGCAGGCGGTGCAGCTCGCTGCGGAGATTGAAGCCGCCAAGGCCAATGCCGCTCTTGCTCAATCCAATTATGAACGTGCGATCGCACTGCAGAGCCGCGGTTTCGTCTCGAAGGCCGAAATCGATTCAAAGAGGGCCACCCGCGACGCCGCTTACGCGCAGGTTCGGGTTGCACAGGCGCAGCTTGCAGGAACCCGTGCCGAGATCGGCCGCCTTGACGTCGTCGCGCCGACGTCGGGACTCATTCTCGCGCGCAACGTCGAAGTGGGCCAGATTGTTGGCCCGGGCAGCACCGGTCTCTTCCGCCTCGCCGATAATGGCCAGATGGAAATGCGCGCCGAGCTTTCGCAGCAGGATCTTGCGCAGGTCCATGTCGGAATGGCTGCTCAGGTAACTCCGGTCGGATCCGACCGCAGCGTCACCGGCACCGTATGGCAGGTCGCGCCGGTCATCGACCCGCAGTCGCGGCTCGGCGACGTGCGCATCGCCGTCCCCTATTCCCCTGCGATGCGCCCCGGCGGCTTTGCCGAGGCCAAGATCACGGCCGGAACAACGACTGCTCCGATGCTTCCGCAAAGCGCAGTGCTGAGCGATGATCGGGGCAACTATGTTTACGTCATCAACGGCAGGAATGAGGTCGAGCGGCGCGACATCAAGATCGGAACGGTGAACGATCTGGGTGTGACGATTGCGAGCGGGCTGAGCGGAAGCGAAGCGGTCGTTCTCCAGGCCGGTCCATTCCTCAATCCGGGCCAGAAAGTGAATCCTCGCCGACAGGCGGCGCGCTGAGCGTCCAAGGACGAAGCAACGAAAGCAGCTAAGGCATGAATTTCCGCAACATCTCGTCCTGGTGCATCCGCAACCCGGTGTTTCCGATCGTCCTCTTCGTGGGACTGATGCTGGCGGGCCTTGTTTCGTTCGCTCGGATGCAAGTCAACAACGCGCCGGATATCGATTTTCCAGCGGCTATCGTTTCGATCAGTCAGCCGGGCGCAGCACCCAACGAGCTCGAGACCCAGGTTACCCAGCGCGTCGAATCCGCGGTCCGCGGAGTCAATGGTGTTGACGAAATCAACAGCACCGTCAGCGAGGGCAACAGCTTTACCTTTGTGCAGTTCCAGCTCGGTACTCCGACCGACCGGGCGGTGAACGACGTGCGCAACGCAATCTCGCAGATTCGCGGGACATTGCCCGAAGGAATTCTCGAGCCCCAGGTGACGCGAGTCGACGCCGAGAATGAGCCGATTTCCTACGTCGGCGCCCAAACCACCGATATGACGCTTGAACAGCTCAGCTGGTACATCGACAATACGGTGGCAAAGCGGCTGCTGGGACTGCCTGGCGTAGCAGCGGTCCAGCGCGTCGGCGGGGTCGATCGGACGATCCGGGTGATCCTCGATCCGGCAACGCTCCAGTCTCAGGGGATCACCGCGGCGCAGGTCAACCAGCAGCTCCGTGCAAGCAATATGAACGGCGCCGGCGGACGTGCCGAAATCGCCGGTTCCGAACAATCGGTTCGCGTGCTCGGCAACGCTCAAAATGCGTATGAGCTGTCGCAAACTCAAATCGCGCTCCCCAACGGCCGTTTCGTCAAGCTCGGCGATCTTGGCGAAGTGAAGGACAGCAATTCCGAGCAGCGATCGATCGCCAAGCAGAACGGTCATCAGGTCGTCACCTTCAGCATCCAGCGTGCGAAGGGCTCGTCCGAGGTCACCGCCTACGACGCCGTGTGGAAGGAGCTCCACGATCTCGAAAAGGAGAATCCGAAGGTCCACTTCTCGGAGGTCTTCACCACCGTCGACTACACCAAAGGGCAATATCGCTCGGCGATGGAAGGCCTGATCGAAGGCGCGATCCTCGCGGTCCTGGTCGTGCTGCTGTTCCTGCGCGACATCCGTGCCACTGCGATTTCCGCAATTGCGATTCCGCTGTCGGCAATCCCCGCCTTCTTCTTCATGAGCCTGATGGGAATCACGCTCAACTTCATGTCGACCATGGCAATGGGACTGGTCGCTGGCGTGCTGGTCGATGATGCGATTGTCGAGATTGAGAACATCGTGCGCCACATGCGCATGGGCAAATCGGGCTATCAGGCCGCGATCGATGCCGCCGACGAGATCGGGCTTGCAGTGCTCGCAACGACAATGGCGATCGTCGCAGTCTTCTTCCCGGTCGCGCTGATGCCCGGAATCGCGGGCCAGTATTTCAAGGCGTTCGGATTTACCGTCGTGCTGTCGGTGCTGATGAGCCTGTTCGTCGCGCGAATGATCACGCCGCTGATCGCCGCTTATTTCCTGCGCTCGCACGGCCGCCAGCCGCACGCAGCCTGGAAGTGGATGGACTTCTATCTGAAGGTGCTCAACTGGAGCCTGGACACGTCCAAAGCACACGCCCGACGCGCCAGGGTGCAGCGCGTTCCGACGCGGCTGCCCTACTATTTGGTCCCGCTGACGATCTCCGCGGTCCTCGTCGCTCTGAATGTTATCAAGAATGTTATCCAGGCATCTCCCGATGCGCCGCCAAACTATTGGCTGGTGGCTTTGGGGGCGATCTTCACATTCATCTTCCTGGGGCTCGTCCTCCTCGGACTGGCAATTCTTGTTGGACTTGTGGTGGGACTCATCGTCGGCTTCGACGACAACCAATATGCCGCCTGGAGCCGATCACTCGTCAAGCTCGGCTGGGCGAGCATGTTCGACCATCGCTTCGCAATGGTCGGCGCCGGGATCGTCACACTGCTGCTCAGCGCCGTCCTGTTCAGCCAGATTCCGCAGTCATTCTTCCCGCCGCAGAATAGCGACTATTCGCGGGCCAACGTCACCCTGCCGCCAGGAAGCACGCTCAAGCAGACCGAAGCGGTGGTCGACCGCGTCGCAGCGATCATCAACAAGGACCCGAACGTCGATCGTGTGTTCGAGCGCGTCAATGTCGGCGAAGGCCATGTAAACATCGTGCTCAAGAAGAAGCGGCCGTTGAAGAGCAATGAATTCGAGCGAAAGCTGTCCCCGACGCTCGCTGCGATCCCCGATGCACGTGTCAGCTTTCAGGGCCGGCAAGGAGGTCCTGACTCCGATTCGCGTGACATCATGCTCTACCTTGGCGGCGAGGATCCGGTGCAGCTGAACGCCGTTGCCAATCAGATCGCCAAGGAGATGGCAACCATCCCCGGTCTGGTCGCTCCGCGCGTCGGCAGCAATCTCGCCCAGCCCGAGATCACGATCAAACCGCATTTCGATCTTGCCGCCGACCTCGGAGTCACGACTGCGGCTCTAAGCCAGACGATCCGGATCGCAACGCTTGGCGAGATCGAGCAGAATAGTGCAAAGTTCTCGCTCTCGGACCGCCAGGTGCCGATCCAGGTGTCGCTGTCCGAAAATGCGCGCCGGGATATCAGTACGCTCGAGAATCTGCCGGTACCGACGACGCGCGGCGGCTCGGTCCCGCTGAAGGCAGTTGCGGAAATCGGCTTCGGGTCGGGCCCGACGACCATCAACCGTTCAAACCAGCTGCGCCGAATTACGGTTGGTGCGGACCTCGCCCCCGGGGTGGTCGAAGGCGATGTCTGGACGAAGGTTAAGCAACTGCCGAGCTACAAGAATCTGCCGCAGGGCATTCAACAGATGAACCTCGGTGATCAGAAATGGCAGGCAGAGCTGTTGTTCAACTTCGCGGTCGCGCTGATCTCGGGCGTATTGCTGGTGTTCGCAGTGCTGGTCCTGCTCTACCGGCGGTTCCTCGCACCGTTCGTCAACATGGGATCCCTGCTGCTTGCGCCCCTTGGCGCTGCGGTTGCGCTGCTCATCGCCGGTCAGCCCATTTCGCTGTTCGTGCTGATCGGCATCCTGATGCTGTTTGGAATCGTCGCCAAGAATTCGATTCTGCTCGTCGACTTCGCGGTCGAGATGATGAATCACGGCATGACCAAGAATGCTGCGATCTGGGAAGCGGGACACAAGCGTGCCCAGCCGATCGTCATGACAACCGTCGCAATGGTCGCGGGCATGCTGCCCACGGCGATGTCGATCAGCGGTGACAATAGCTGGCGCCAGCCGATGGGGGTCACGGTGATCGGCGGCCTCATCTTCTCTACTGTACTGACGCTGCTGCTGGTGCCGTCCTATTTTTCGATCGCAATCTCGATCGAAACCCGGATCGGCAAGCTGTTCCACCGCTTCATCGGACAGGACGCCCATCGCGAAGGCCCCAGCGAGCCGCACGCCGTTCCAGCCGAATGATGGACCCAGGTGCCGGCTCAGCTATTGAGCCGGCATGAGGGCGATGACCAACAACGCTCTTTCCCGCTTCAACCCTGCGCAGCCCGGTGCGCAGGGAATGAAGGTGGTCGCGACCGGCCTGCTGGTCGCGATGGCCGCGGTGTTCCTCGTCACCCGTGCTTTTGAGCATCAGCTCCCGTCGCTTGGCTACATCAAGGCATTTTCCGAAGCTGCAATGGTCGGCGGCCTCGCCGACTGGTTCGCGGTCACCGCATTATTCCGCCATCCGCTGGGTCTGCCGATTCCGCACACCGCAATCATCCCGCGGAACAAGGACCGAATCGGCCAGGCGCTTGCCACTTTCCTCAAGGAAAATTTCCTGATTCCGGCCGTGGTCGCGCGGCGCATGCAGCGGCTCGATGTCGCCGGTGCGGCGGGCCGGTTTCTGCAAACGCCTGCCGGCCAGGGAACGCGAATCCGAGCGGGCGCGTCGCGCCTCATCGCCGACATCTTCGAAAGCCTCGATGATGAGCGGCTGGGCGGCATCGTCAAAGGCGCAATCTCGACTCGGCTGCGCAATGCCGAGGTGTCGCCCTTGCTCGGTCATGCGCTTGCCTCGGCAATCAACGAGGATCGCCACGTGCCGATGCTCGAGGCGGCGATCCGATGGACTGCTCGGGCGCTCGACGCCAACGAGCAGCTGATCCGGGAAATGGTCCACAAGAAAGCCAATTGGGTCCTGAAGCTCGCTGCGCTCGACACCAAGCTCGCCGATGCGATCATCGACGGCCTGAGAAAGCTCACCGTCGAAATGTCGACCGATCCGGCGCATCCGGTCCGGCTCAAGGTCGAGGAAGCGCTGGCGCAGCTCGCCAATGATCTCCAGACCCGCCCCGAAACGCGCGAGCGGGTGGAAGCAATCAAGGAGCAATTGCTCGACAATCGCTCGGTCAGCCTGTGGCTCGACACGCTCTGGCAGAAGGGTCGCGAAGCGGTAATCCGCGCTGCGCGCAACCCCGACGCAGTGCTCGCCGGCAAGCTCGGCGAGGTGCTCAAGAGCATGGGCGGAACGCTCGAAAAGGACGCACGAATCCGTGCGGCGATCAACCAGTTCGTGCGGCGCGCGGCGGTCGGCATGGCTGCCAGCTATGGAGACTCCATCGTCAAGCTGGTTTCGGAAACGATTCGTGGCTGGGACGCGCGCACGGTCACCAACCGTCTCGAGGCCGCTGTCGGGCGCGACCTCCAATATATCAGAATCAACGGCACGCTCGTCGGCGGCCTGGTCGGCCTCATCCTCTATGCAGTGGACAAATTATGAGCGACTCGCACCTCGAGGAGCTGGCCGAATCGGCCCGCAACCGCGGCCTGAAGCTGGTGCGCTCGCGCGTGCGCACGCCCGGCAAACGCGGCTTCGGCAAGGTCGGACTGACCGACGCTTCGGGCAAGGCCGTCTTCGGCATGGATGCGAAGGGGCCTGCGGCAAAGCCGGAGGATGTCGAAGATTATTTGAGAAACCTCGGCGCGAAGGACTGGGGCGCTTCGCTCGACGTTGCAGTGCTCGCGCGCAAGCGCCGGCCAGTCCCCCGGGCCAGGCCGGCAAAGCAGGCCGCAAACGACATAGCGCCCGCCCCTGAGCGAAAGGGAGCCCCTGTCCCACCGCTTCCGCTCCCGCCCAGGCCCAGACCGAAATTGCGCGATGCCAAGCCTTCGGATGCGAAACGGCTTGCCGAGCTGATCCACGAGCTCGGCCACCCGATCACACAAAAGCAGGTCCGCAAGAATCTCGCGGCACTCAAGAAGTTCGGAGAGGCGCTATTCGTGGCTACTCTCGACAAGCAGGTGGTCGGTATGTGCGGCGTGGGCAGGCGCGTCGTGATCCACCGTCCGGCCCCGCTGGGCCGGATCACTGCATTGGTCGTCACCACAAAGGCGCAAGGTCAGGGGATCGGCCGATTGCTGGTCGAGGCGGCAGAGGAGTGGATGCGCAAGAAGGGCTGCCAGCTGGTCGAAGTCACCAGCAACGACCGCCGCGCCGAAGCTCACGCTTTCTATCGCCGCTTGGGCTATGAACGATCGAGTATCCGCTTTTTCAAGAAGCTGTGAACCGGCATTTTGAACCCGCTTGCGGCTCCACGCTGACGCTTAGCGGCGGATGCCTCTGCCAGGCGGCCGACCGTCCCCCTAGCCGCCGCTCCGCCGCTCGATCGTCGCTCCGACTGCGGAGAGCTTCTCCTCCAGCCGTTCATAACCACGGTCGAGATGATAGACGCGCAGCACCTCGGTCTCACCCTCGGAAGCGAGGCCGGCGAGCACCAGGCTCATCGATGCGCGAAGATCGGTTGCCATGACATTGGCGCCGGTCAGCTTCTCGACGCCGTGAACGATCGCCGACCGTCCGTGAATGTCGACATTCGCACCCATTCGCCGAAGCTCGGGCACGTGCATGTAGCGGTTTTCGAAGATGGTCTCCTCGAGGAAGCTGTCGCCGCCGGCGAGCGCGAGCATCGCCATGAACTGCGCCTGCATGTCGGTCGCGAATCCAGGGAAGGGAGCGGTCGACAGCGCGAGCGGCCTCAATCCACCATTGGCGCTGACCTTGATGCCGCGGTTGTGGAACTCGACCAGCAAGCCGGCGTGGGCGAGTGCGTTCAGGGTCGCCTGCATATCGTCGGCCCTGGCACCGATCAGGTCGATCGACCCGCCGGTAATTCCTGCAGCGCAGGCGTAGCTGCCCGCCTCGATCCGGTCCGGCATGACCTCATAGGTCGTACCGTTCAAGCCCTCGACCCCATCGATGATCAAATGCGAAGAGCCGATACCCTTGATCCTGGCGCCCATCGCCACGAGCAGGTTGCACAGATCGACGATCTCCGGCTCGCGGGCGGCGTTGAACAGCTGCGTCTTGCCCCTCGCGAGCACCGCCGCCATGACTGCATTCTCGGTCGCGCCAACCGAGACGACCGGAAAGCTGAAGTCGCCGCCCGGGAGCCGTCCCCTGGGCGCGGTTGCCTTCACATAGCCGGCGGCGAGTTCGATCTCCGCACCCATGGATTCGAGCGCCTTCAGATGAAGGTCGATCGGCCGGTCGCCTATCGCGCAGCCTCCAGGCAGCGAAACGCTCGCTTCGCCCATTCGCGCAAGCATCGGTCCCAGGACGAGCACCGAAGCGCGCATCTTGCGGACCATGTCATAGGGCGCAACGCTCGAGACGATGTCGTCCGCCTGAAGCGTCATTTTCCGCCCGAACTCGCCCTTCTTGACCCCGGCGACGCTGGTTGAGACGCCCAGCATGTTGAGCAGATGGCTGAACGTATCGACGTCGGCGAGCCGCGGCAGGTTGGTGAGCGTCAATTTCTCTGCGGTGAGAAGCGCGCAGGGCATCAATGTGAGCGCCGCATTCTTCGCGCCGCTGATCGGTATTTCGCCTTTCAGGCGCTTACCGCCCTTGATCCAGATGCTGTCCACGCTTGGGCTTTAGCCGGTGGGAGGAGTTGCGCAAGAATCCAAGAAGGACCTTGGTCCTCGTGCCTCGAGGACGGCGGTCACGTCCTCGGGCAAAGTGCTTCTGCCGGGCGCTATTCGCTCATGCCTTCTCAAGCGTGCACTGGAGCGGGTGCTGGTTCTCCCGAGCGAAATCGATCACCTGAGTGACCTTCGTCTCGGCCACCTCGTAGGTGAATATGCCGCAGACAGCGACTCCCTGCTGGTGAACCTGGAGCATCACCCGAGTCGCGTCCTCAATGCCCATCGAGAAGAAGCGCTGCAGGACCAGAACCACAAACTCCATCGGCGTATAGTCGTCATTGAGCATCAACACTTTGTAGTTAGACGGTTTTTTGGTCTTCGGCCGAGTGCGCGTCGCAACCCCGGTCTCGATCTCGTCGAGGCCGTCATCGCCGGTACCATTGGTCATGCTGATCGGTCTTGGAATCATCTCGGACTAAAATATGGCAGTCCGCAAAAATGCGGCAAGCCGGCAATAAGCAGCAAATCGGTAAAAAAATGGCGGCCGCCCCGTTAAGGAGCGACCGCCGACAATCGTTGACCTGACTTTAGGAGGGGAGAGGGTC
>DASVYN010000166.1:0-3381 GCA_036392155.1 Sphingomicrobium sp. | reverse complement strand
TTTCGATTGCGGGCTGGGCCTTTCAGGGTCTTCGTGTCGATGAGCAGCAGAAGCAAATTCCAATTGCGCTTCCGGCAATCGATGCCCGCTTTCGTTTCGACGATATCGCCGGGGGCCATGCTGAAATCGAGGCGAACAGTCTCGCAATCCTGAGGATCGACGGACAGAATACGCAACGCGCGTTCACCAGTCTTCGATGGGATTTGCGACGGCTGATGCCGTGGGGACAGGAAGTTACCGTTACCGCCTACGGGCGCGGTGACGTTTACCACACGGACGATGCGCAGGACACGACGGTCGCAATCTATCGCGGCACCGACGGCTGGCACGGCCGCGCAGTGGGAGCGCTTGCCGCAGACGTTCAGTGGCCCTTCATCGGGCAACTTTTCGGCGGGATACAGCGGCTCGTCCCGCGCGTGCAGCTCGTTCTCACTCCCAAAACTCCGAACATCGACATCCCCAACGAAGACGCGCGCGCAGTGGAACTTGAAGACAGTAACCTGTTCGCCCTCAATCGCTTCGCCGGCTACGACCGCTGGGAGGACGCATCGCGCGTGACCTACGGCCTCGATTGGTCGATCGAACGAAAGAATCTCTCGATCATGACGACGATCGGCCAGAGCTACCGGTTTGGCCGGCTGAGAAGCATCTTTCCCGAGGGTACCGGACTTGACGGGCGAGTTTCGGACATCGTCGGCCGGACCCGCATCCGCTACGGCAGTTTCATCGACATCACCCATCGTTACAGGATCGACAAGAGCAACTTTGCAGTTCGAAGGAACGAGATCGACCTGACGCTCGGGACCACTCAAAGCTATGCCCAGGTCGGCTATTTGAAACTCAACCGCCACATCGATCCGACCATCGAAGACCTTCGTGACAGAGAGGAGCTGCGGTTTGCTGCAAGAGCGCAAATTCAGCATTATTGGTCCCTCTTCGGAGCGACGGTCGTCGACCTGACAACGAAGGCCGAAGATCCAACCTCGCTTGCGGACGGCTGGCAGCCGGTGCGCACTCGGCTCGGAATTCAATATGAGGACGACTGTCTCACGCTTGGCCTTACCTGGCGCCGCGACTATGAGCGTATCGGCACCTTCCGGAAGGGCAGCACCTTCGCCATTCACTTGGCTTTCAAGGGGGTGAGCCGCTAAGGCTGCGTTCAGCGGGCTTCCGGCAATCGTAATTATCGGGAATTAAGGGAAAATCTCATCGTGGCATCAGCTTTTCGAGTGAACAGGACGCGCGCACTGATCGCCGGCGCCGCAATGGCATTTGTCATCGCGAGCGGTGCCCTTGCCCAACAAGCAAGCCAGCCGCCGGTCAACAGCAGCAAGTCGCTGAAGCTCCCCGAGAACCCGCAGCTGTTCGGCAATACAATGCCGTCGGTCGTCAAGGCGACGGCCATTGTGAACGGCGATGTCATTACCCAGACCGATATCGACCAGCGGCTCGCGCTGCTTGCAATGGCCAACGGTGGACAGATTCCTGCAGAGGAAATCCAGCGCCTGCGCGAACAGGTCCTGCGCAACCTGATCGACGAAACTCTCGAGATTCAGGCCGCCAAGACGGAGAAGATCGAGATCAAGCCGGCCGATATCGACAAGACGGTTCAGCGGGTCGCAGCACAGGTCAAGAAGACCCCGGATCAGCTCGCGACATTGCTCGAATCCAGCGGTTCGAACATCAAATCGCTGCGTCGTCAGATCGAGGGAGAAATCGCCTGGCAGCGGCTGCAGCGCGCCAAGATCGAGGTCAGCGTCGGCGACGACGAGGTCAAGGCGGTACTGGACAAGCTCACTGCCTCGAAAGGCACCGAGGAATATCATGTCGGCGAGATATTCCTGACGGCGACCCCGGCGACTGAGACCCAGACCCTCGACAATGCGAACAAGATCCTCACCCAGCTGCGCAGCGGCGCCTCGTTCGCGGCTTATGCGCGCCAATATTCGGAAGCCTCGACCGCCGCCGTCGGCGGCGATCTCGGCTGGGTCCGTCCCGAGCAGCTTCCAACGCCGCTTGCCGACGCACTCCGCCAGATGCCGGCGGGAGCCATCAGCAATCCGATTGCGGTCCCCGGCGGCTTTTCGATCATTGCCGTCCAGGATACGCGCAAGATCCTCACTCCCGATCCGCGCGACGCAATCCTCAGCCTCAAGCAGGTATCGATCACCTTCCCGAAAGGCACCAAGCGGGAAGCTGCCGAACCGATCGTTTCGCGTTTTGCCGAGGCCGCGAAAAATATCGGCGGTTGCGGCGGCGCCGAGAAGATCGCCACGGATTTTCATGGCGAAGTCGTGAGCAGCGACCAGGTCAAGATGCGCGACCTGCCGCCGGCCTTGCAGCGGCTGATGTTGCCGATGCAGGTTGGACAGGCGACGCAACCCTTCGGATCGCTCGACGAAGGTGTACGCGTGCTGGTGATTTGCGGCCGTGACGAGGTCAACCAGTCGGCTCCAAGCTACGACGACATCTATCAGCAGATCAACGAAGAGCGGGTCACCTCGCGCGCCAACCGTTATTTGCGTGATTTGCGCCGCGATGCAGTGATCGAATTCCGCTGATCCAATATTTCCGTTAAGGCCGCGGCTGATGCCTCGCGCACTGCAATCTCCGCTTGCGGTTTCACTGGGCGATCCCGCCGGAATCGGGCCCGAAGTGATCGCCAAATGTTGGGACAATCGCGACCGTTTCGGCCTGCCGACTTTTGTTGCGATCGGCGATCCGCGCTCGGTTGCCGCGATTTGGGATGGTCCGATCGAGGTCGTCGATGATCCGCGCCAGGCGGATGCCGCATTCGATTACGGGCTTCCGCTGATCCAGCTCAACGCTCCCAATCTGGATGTGCCGGGCCATCCGAGTGTGGCCGGCGCGCATACTTCGCTGGATTCGCTCGAGATCGCAGTCGGTCTGGCGCGCTCGGGCTCGGCGGCCGCGGTGGTTACCGGACCAGTCGCCAAGGAACAGCTTTACTCGATCGGTTTTCAGCACCCTGGCCAGACCGAGTTCGTCGCCGAGCGGTGCGGCGTTTCGCCGGGCAATGTGGTGATGATGCTCGCCGGGCCGACGCTGCGCACGATTCCGGTCACGACCCATTTGCCTCTTGGCGACGTGGCGGCACAGCTGAGCAGCGCCTTGATTGAATCTCGTGGTCGGGCAGCGCTTCGCGGACTCCAGCGCAATTTCGGAATCGCCGAGCCGCGGCTCGCAATCTCCGCCCTCAATCCGCACGCGGGCGAAGGAGGCCAGCTCGGGCTCGAAGAATTGGAGATCATCGAGCCGGCGATCGCTGCGCTGGCCGCCGAGGGATGGCGGGTCAGCGGGCCCCACCCTGCCGACACCATGTTCCACGCCCGTGCGCGAGCCAATTATGATGCGGCATTG
>DASVYN010000165.1:0-5445 GCA_036392155.1 Sphingomicrobium sp. | reverse complement strand
CGTTGACAGTCACCAGATTGAATTGCGGACCGAAGCCGCGGACGGTCACCCGCGCGCCTTCGCCGTTGCGACGCTCGATAGAAACGCCCGGAATCCGCTGCAGAGATTCCGCCAGGTTCGTGTCGGGGAACTTGCCGATTTCTTCTGCCGAAACCGCATCGACGACGCCCGTGGAGTTGCGCTTGATGTCGCGCGAACGCTCGAGGCTCGCGCGAACTCCGGTGATCACGATCTCCGATCCGGCGTTGGCCGGAGTTGGCTGCTGCTGCGCTGGATTCTCTGCAGTCGGCGCCGGCTGCATCTCGTTCTGCGCAAGTTGCGTTCCGTCGACCTCGATGGACGAGGTGTGCACGCTCGCCGGCACATAACTCAACGTCCCGCCAACGATGACGCTGCCGTTCGAGCTCATGCGATAGTCGAGCGAGGTTCCGCGAAGTATTTCGTTCAGCGCATCTTCGGGCGAGAAGCTGCCCTTGACGGCGTGGCTGCGCTTTCCTTTGACTGCTGCCGGATTGGCAACCAGGTCCACGCCGCTGATTTCCGCATAGCTGCTCAATGCGCTCCCGAGGGGCTGAGCCGGAATGTCGTAAAACCGAACCGCCTGTTTCGCCTGGACCGCTGCTGCTGCCGCAGGATGAGCGATTGAAGTAACGGACGCACCGGCCAGCAGACATCCGAATATACGAGCTTTGTTGCGCATAACCCCCCCTTTGTCTCGCCTTGTTCAGACCGCCGGTTGTTCCGGCTTGTCTCCAGCTAAGACGCAGGCTCGGCGCGATCCCTCAACCGGCGTGAAAATTTAACTGCGGCTGTGCAGGCGGATGACGTCGCCATTCTGCTCGACTTCGATCGGGAAGGCTTCGCCGATCGTTTGAGCGAAGGAGTAGGACTGTCCGGTCCTGAAGGCACCGGTGATCCTGATGTCCGCTGCCGCGGGATCGTCGATCACGATCCGCGTGCGGCTGTAGCGGTTCATCTCGGCGACGGCCTCGGCCAGGCGAATATTATCGAATCTCACGCGCCCCGACTGCCAGCTGACGAGCTCGCCGACATCGGTTCGGTTGACGAGCATTCCGGCGGGGCTCGCGACCAGCTGCTCGCCGGGCGTCATGACTGCGACCTCCTCCGCTGCGGGCCCTCGGCGTCCAGCGGTGATCGGCGCGACCCGGACGCGGCCCTGAAGCAGCGCGACACGGACGTTCTGGCCCTCCAGCCGGACCTCGAATTCTGTTCCGACCGCGACGACCTCATGATTGGCGGCGGCGACGACAAAGGGTCGCGCTGCGTCGTGAGCGACTTTGAACAGGACCTGGCCCGCCAACAGCCGGACATCGCGGCGCAGACGAGTGTAGTTGATCTCGAGGGTCGAATTGGTGTTGAGGACGACCGTCGAACCGTCGTCGAGCGTCGCCGTCGCGCGCTCACCGATACCGGTGCGAAGAGTGATTTGATCGCGCCGCGCGGCAATATCGCGCGCGCTGCCGATTAGACCGGGATAGCTGAGAGATATTCCGGTAAAGACGATGAGCATCAGCGCAGCGGTGGCAAGTGCTCCCCACAGCCGCGAAAAATCCCGCTGCTTGGGCGGACGGACCATGAGCGCTTCGGTGCGCATGGTCACAACTGTCGGGTCGGTCGCTGCAAGTGCGGAGATCTCCCAGCTCCGTGTCACTTCGTCATAGGCGCGCCGGTTCGCCGGATCGGCCTCAAGCCATTCGGCGAACTGCTGTTCTTCGATGCAATCCGGTTTGCGACGGCGCAGCGCGAACCAATGCGAAGCTGCTTCAGCCGGAGTCTCCGGAATGAGCGGAGTGATGGCAGCGCCTTGGGTCATAGCTCGTCTCTCATCCGGGCCGCCGTGAGCTCCTTCAAGGCCTGGCTGATATATTTCTCGATCGAGCTCACCGACACTCCAAGCCGCTTTGCAATCTCGGCATACCCGAGCTCCTCGAAGCGGTGAAGCACGAACGCCGCACGCACTCGGTCCGGCAGTCGTTCGAGCACCATTCGAACCATCGCCACCTGCTCCCTTGCCAGTAGGACGCGCTCGGGCGAAAAATCCTCAACTGCGTGCTGGTCTTCCTCGTAACAGACATGTCGATCGCCGGCCCGGACCGCGACACGGCGGGCGCGGTCGGTGAGTACATTCGCCGCCGTCTGGAAGATGTAGCCGTCGATCCGCTCGATCGGCTCCCCTGCGCCGCGCGTTGCAAGTCTCAGGAAAACCTCCTGAGTGAGGTCCTCGGTGTCGCCAAGTCGACCAGCGCGGCGCGCAAAGAAACGCTCGAGCGCGCCGCGGTAGCGCACCGCCAATGACTCGACAAACGGCTCCTCGCCCCCAGACGTCCCGGAAGCGGGCGCCCGGCCGGAACGCCGATCGCCTGCCACTCGCTTCTCCCCTTCGCGCGCGAGACTGTGCGAGTCCTGAGCCGGAATCAACCGGCTCATGGCAGTGCCTGATCGACCTGTCAGCCGCTACCCAAGCGACTGTGCCGAGAGACCCTTTTAGTGGCTGTCGCGTGGGACTCCGCGGCTCTGGGCGATCCGCTGATAGGATTCGGCGCCCTCGAGAATCATTCCGTCGCCCATTTGCCCGACGTAGCGGCGCTGGATTTCCTGCCACGGGGTTTGCGAGGCGGGATATTTGTAGCCGCCGGCCGCCTCCAGATCCCGACTGCGACGATTCCATTCCGCCTCGTCGACCAGAGCATCGGCGCGACCGGTATTGAGGTCGATGCGCACTCGATCGCCGGTCCGGAGCAGCGCCAGACCGCCGCCTATCGCGGCTTCAGGCGAAGCATTGAGGATCGACGGACTACCCGATGTTCCCGACTGTCGCCCGTCGCCGACGCAAGGGAGGCTGTGGATCCCCTGTTCAATGAGATAGGCGGGCGGGCGCATGTTCACGACCTCGGCGGTGCCTGGGTAGCCGACCGGGCCGGCGCCTCGGATGACCAGAATCGTCTCCGGCGTGATTCCGACGGCCGGGTCGTCGATCCGGTGGTGATAATCTTCCGGTCCGTCGAACACCACGACCGGCCCTTCGAATGCGTTGAGATCGTTCGGATTGGACAGGTAGCGCTGGCGGAACTCGTCGGAAATGACCGAACGCTTCATGATCGCGGAATCGAACAGATTGCCGCGGAAGACGGTGTAGCCCGCCGCCGGTCTAAGCGGCCGATCGAACGGCCGGATCACTTCTTCGCTCTTGATTTTGGCGCCGCCGCAATTCTCGCCGATGGTCTTGCCGTTGGCGGTTAGGGCATCCTCGGCGATCAGGCCTTGGCCCATCAGTTGATTGACGACCGCCGGAACTCCGCCTGCGCGATAATAATCCTCACCCAGATATTCGCCGGCCGGCTGCAGATTGACGAGCAGCGGGACGTCGAGCCCATATTCTTGCCAGTCGTCGATGCTGAGCTCGACTCCGAGGTGACGCGCAACCGCCTGCAGGTGGATCGGCGCGTTGGTCGAGCCGCCGATCGCCGAATTCACCCGAATCGCATTCAAGAAGCTCTCGCGGGTCATGATGTCGGACGGCTTTCGGTCCGAGCGCACCATTTCGACGATCTGGAGCCCGGTGCGGTAGGCGCATTCCTGCCGGTCGCGGTGCGGCGCCGGGATCGCCGCCGAGCCCGGGAGCGACATGCCGAGTGCTTCGGTCAGCGAGTTCATCGTCGTCGCGGTGCCCATCGTGTTGCAGAAACCCGTCGATGGAGCGGAGCTTGCGACCAGCTCGATGAAACCTTTCGAATCGATTGCGCCGGTCGCGAGCAATTCACGCGCCTTCCACACGATGGTCCCCGAACCGGTCCGCTCCCCCTCGAACCAGCCGTTGAGCATCGGCCCGACGGAGAGCGCGATTGCCGGGATGTTCACCGTCGCCGCACCCATCAGACAACCGGGCACCGTCTTGTCGCAGCCGATGGTGAGCACGACACCGTCGAGAGGATAGCCGTAGAGGATTTCGACCAGACTTAAGTATGTGAGATTGCGATCCAGGCCGGGTGCCGGACGCTTGCCGGTTTCCTGGATCGAATGGATCGAAAACTCAAAAGGGATTCCACCGGCGGCGTAAATCCCCTGCTTCACGTGCTGAGCGAGCACGAGATGGTGCCGATTGCATGGCATCAAATCGCTCCCCGTCTGAGCAATGCCGATGATCGGCTTGCCCGACTGGAGCTCCTCCAACGAAATCCCGTAGTTGGTGTAACGCTCCAGATAGAGCGCGGTCATGTCGACGTTGTCGGGATTGTCGAACCAGGCGCGCGAGCGGAGCTTGCGCTGGGGCGTTTCGGTCATTGTCCTCTTTCTGGGGATGGATGCGGCGAATTCGCAACCGACAGGCGGTAGATCATTCGATGGTGGTAGGGCTTGCCGGGGTCCACACGCGCCGATCCGAACGCCGGCTTGTTCGGAGTATCGGGGAAGACCTGCGGCTCGAGCGCAATGCCATCGCCCATCCGGTAGACATGCTTGTTCTTGCCCACGAACGTGCCGTCAAGGAAGTTCCCGGTGTAGATCTGGATTCCCGGCTGGTCGGTCAGCACTTCGAGAACTCGGCCCGAACGCGGATCTTCGAGGCGGACCGCGAGCTTAGGCTCGCGGGTTTTGCCGGCATCGAGCACAAAATTATGGTCGATTCCCCGGCCGATCACAATCTGTGGGTCACGCCCGTCGCGCACCGCCTCGTCGATGATCCGGCCGCTCGTGAAATCGAACGGTGTGCCGGCTACATCGGCCAATTCGCCGGTCGGGATCAGGGACGCATCAACCGGCGTATAGCGGTGGGCGGCAACGGTCATCCGGTGGCCGAGCGCGCCTCCCGGAGCCCCTTCGCCGGAAAGGTTGAAAAGCGCGTGATTGGTGAGATTGACGATTGTCGAAGCATCGGTGCTCGCGTCGAAATCGATGGTCAGCGTGCCGCGGTCGTCAAGCGCGTAGGTCGTGGTGACGGTCAGATTGCCCGGATAGCCCTGGTCCCCTGCGGGGCTGACCAGACGCAGCGCGACTTTTGCGGCACCCCCTTTGTCGCTCACCTCGACGATCTGCCAGACGTGCTTGTCGAAGCCGACGATACCGCCGTGCAGCGAGTTCGTCTTGTCATTGAGTGTCAGCTGGTACGGCTTGCCGTCGAGCGTGAAGCGGCCGCCGGCGATGCGATTTGCATAGCGGCCGATCGTCTGGCCCCAATAATTCGGATGCTCGATATAGCTTCGGGCATCGTCATAGCCGAGCGTCACGTCGGCAACATGGCCTGAGCGATCGGGAGCGCTCAATGCCTGCAGCGTCGCGCCCAATGTCATGATTCGTGCGCTGACGCCGTTGCTTCCGGTCAGTGTCACCGCCTCGACCGGCGTACCGTCGGGGAGCGTTCCGAAGGCCTCACGTCGCGCCGTCGCGGCGTTGGCGGATCCTGCGACCGTTCCAGCAAGCACCATCGCC
>DASVYN010000164.1:0-21110 GCA_036392155.1 Sphingomicrobium sp. | reverse complement strand
GGCGGTCAGTCTCATGCCGCGCGCGAGGTTCGGCACGACTTCCCAGCCATGGCGGGAGTTGGTCGTCACTGGGACAAAGGGCCGATGACGCAGGCACAGGAGATTATCCTCGCGCATCAGCCGAAGAACTCGCTTGTGGTTCACGTGCCAGCCCTCGCGCCGTAGCACGGCACCGATGCGCCGGTAGCCATAATGCCGAAAAGGTGGTCGGGGAGACAGGATTCGAACCTGCGACCCTCTGCTCCCAAAGCAGATGCGCTACCAGACTGCGCCACTCCCCGACGACCATTCCACGAAGTCGTACTTCGCGGGAACCACAAGAAAAAGAAAGGCCTTCCTTCCCTTCCCCTCGGTCAAAGTATCACTTTGACCGAAATACTGGTGGGCCCGGCAGGATTCGAACCTACAACCTAGCCGTTATGAGCGGCCGGCTCTACCGTTGAGCTACAGGCCCTCTCCGGTCGCGCCGAGATAGAGAAAGCGTCGCCGCTCGCCAAGGCGTCAATCGGTCAGGCGCGCGGAAAGACGAGCGCAAGCGAATCGCGGTCGCTCACCAGGTCCCCACCGGCAATTCGGGCAAGGCCGCGGGCGAGACGCAAGGAGAAGCCGCCCTGCATGGCTGCTTCGCCGCGTGCGCCCTCGAACAACCCTGAATCAGTCAAGCCGCGCAATCCGACGGGACGGCTGATCGAGATCCGTGCCCGCCCATTTGACAGTTCCGTGCTGAGCCGGAGCCGTTCGCCGGGCTCGGCACGGTTTACCAACGCGCCCAACGTCCGAAACAGCAGCCGATCGGCGAGTTCAGGCTGCACTGAGGCGCCAACCTCGCCCCGAGGCCGCTGAACGTCCAACTCGATCCCTCTCTTGGCTGCGAGATTTCGGATCTCCTCGACCTTACGCTCGATCAGTGCGCCCAGTTCGACCCGCTCTCTGGCGGCACCATTTGCCGAATGGACCTTCGCTGCGAAATCGAGATCGTCGATCGCGGTCAAAAGAAGGCGCGCCTGGCGCACGATCTCGGCGGCGCGGTCGCGGTAGCCGCGATCGGCCGGGCCTAGATATTGGCCTTCAATGATTTCGGCAAAGCCGATGATCGCATTGAGCGGAGTCTTGATCTCGTGGACGAGCTCCCTAAGCGAATCCGGATCCGACAGAACGTCCGGAACCTGCTCCGGCAGAGGAGTTGGCGCAGCAGGAACTTCGCGGAGCGCGACTCCGCGGTAGCCCGCGAAACGACCGTCGCTCGGCTCGAACGCCGGGATTCCACTAATCTTCCAATCGCCGGAAACCGGCCCTCCTCCGGTCACTGTAAGCTGTGCATCGCGGAAGGGCGCGCGCATGGCAAAGGCGCGGACGACGTCCTGGTCGACCCGGTCTCCATCGTTTTGCGGAGGCCTGGCGATCGACCGGCCGATGAGCGAGCCACGAGGAGCGCCTTCTACCCAGGCAATCTCTCCGCTCGGTCCGCATTCCCAGCGAAACAGTGCAGGCGATCCGGCCGGTACCGATGGTGTCGCAGTCTGTGATGTGGGCTGTCCTCCGCGCAGCCGGCGTCGGCGTTCAATCCGTTCGACGACTTCGTGAAGCGAGGGCGAAGCTGATGGCGCGGGTGCCGCAGCTGCAGCAGCAGAAGCCGTTTTGGCCTCTGGCGGCTCGGACGCTGTGGCTGCCGGCTCGACGTGCGGCTCGATCCGTAGCTCGGGATGCAAGGTACGAATGAAGCGCCGCGTCTCCTCGTCGGCCGCTGCGTCCAGAACTTCCCACTGGTGCGCATCGAGGGTTGCTGCGGCGAGCACGGGTGCCGACACCGCCAGAGTGTCGGTTGCAAAATATTCGAGCAAGCCGAGAGGCAGCGGGAGCGCCGCGATGGCGCGCGCCGCGGCTGCGCGCAACGGCTCCTCGACGCGCGAGGCTTCGTGGCGAATGGCCTCCAGCGCCTCTGCAACAACCGGACTTGCGCTGTTAGCCCCGGCGCGCGCGACCAGATCCACCAACTGGCGCCAGCGCACCGTCGCATCATGGCGGTCCTCGGCCGGCTGGTTAAGGACGGTCAGCAGACGATCGTCGAAGCGCACTGGCAATCCGTTTCCCTCGAACGCACCCTCCCTGTCGCTCTATGCGACCATTTACAATGCGCTAAGCGGGAACCGATTAACTGCCCCGTAACGGTACAGGCGGAACAAGAATGCCGAGATACGAAAAAGGGACGCCGGCACGCGGCGCCCCTCTCCTTGTCCTTCGCCGCTGTCAGGCTTTGCGGTTGACGTATGTCAGCCAGAATTTGGCAATGTCGGCGTTCGGACCGGTCACTGCATTGAGCGCTGCGGCGGCTCCCGATTTGTCTCCCGCGCGCGCCAGCGCCATCCCGAGATGAAGATTCGCCACATTCTGATCGACTCCGGGCTTGCCGATCGCCTTCCTGTAAACCTCAGCCGCCTTCGCAAACTGGCCCATTGCCGAGTAGCTGTCGCCGATCCGTATGTAAGCCTTGGGGTTTTGCGCGGTCTTTTCGGCGGTCTCCAGGTCGGCCACCGTGGCCTTGTTCTTGGTCTTCAGGTTGGCGAGGATTTCGCGAACCGTTGCATTGGCGGGGTCCAGCACCTTCGCGTTAAGACCGGCATCGACTATCGCTTGCGCCTCATTATAGTTCGACTGGTCGGCAGCAGACGCTGCATAGAGCTCATAATCGCCCGGGGTAGCCAGTGACCCGGTCGCCTGCATCAGCCGAAGGAGGTCGAGCGTACCTTCCGTGTCAGGTTGATTGAGATTGCGATAAACTGCGATCGAATTGCGCCAGCTGTCGGCGCTCGGATAAGCCTCAAGCCATTGGCGCGCGAGGCCGCTTGCCTCCGGTAATTTCGCATCAAATGCCGACTGAACGGCAATTCGGTAAGTATCTTCGGTCGGCTTTTGCCCAGCGGCACTGCTGGTCTGAATATATTTCTGCAGCGCCGCTGCAGCCTCTGATTTCTGCCCTTGCTCGAACAAGGTGATGCCGAGCATGCGGGATGCCTCACCGTTTCGTGAATCGATCGCTATAGCCTTTTGATAGGCCGCAGCCGCCTGAGGAAACTGCTTCGCGTTGAAGAAGATTCCGCCAACGTCCTGATAGAGACCACCGACCTTTTCTGTATCGAGATAGCCCGATCCGGCGATCGTATCGATCGCTGCGACAAGTGCCGCATTGTCATTGGCCGCGCGCGCCGCGTCGAGCTGCAGCTTTCCGACGAGATAACGGTCTTCCTTGGTGCTCGCGACCGCCTTTGCTGCGGCAACCTTCGCCGGCACATTCGCGAAATCGTTCTTTTTCACGGCATCCTGCAGGTCGACAATGGCTTTGAGGGCCTTCGCCGAAGGCTTGATCTGCGGTGCGGCCTGCTTCGCCGGCGCAGCCTGCGCAGCGGTCTGTTGCTGTTGAGCAGCGGCGCCATATTGCGCGGCTGCAGGTGCCGCGGCAAAAGCGGCGACAAGCGCAAGCGCAGTTGTTGTGACGAGCTTCATGGGGCTAGCTTCTCCTGTTGCGGCCGAACGCCCAGCCGCGAAAATGACGGCGGCGCCTTAGACCCGTAATCGTGCAAGGCCAAGCTCATTGGCGCATCCCCCCTGAATATCCTTTGAACCGCTTGATTTCATAGCGAAAAACAGCCTGCAGTCCGAACTGCTCAGGTGAAATTTCCTCGCGCGCGCGGGCGCGCGGGGTGGCGCTTGGCTCAAACAACCACTAGTTAGGGTCTGAACGGGGGGCAAGCGGCTCAGGCCGCACTCCCAGACGCACATCCAGTAAGCAGGACCCTTTCTTGGCCAGTCAGCCTCCGATCGACGACAACGGCGTACCGCCCAATCCGCCCTCAGGCGATAGCAACATCGCACCCATCTCCATCGTCGAGGAGATGAAGACCTCCTATCTCGATTACGCGATGAGCGTGATCGTCAGTCGCGCGCTGCCCGACGTGCGCGACGGTCTGAAGCCGGTCCACCGGCGAATTCTGTGGGCTTGCCAGGAAGGCGGTTTCGTCGCTGGCCGGCCCTATCGCAAGTCCGCCAAGATCACTGGCGACACGATGGGTAATTATCACCCGCACGGAAATCAGGCGATCTACGACGCTCTGGCGCGCATGACCCAGAGCTGGTCGATGCGCGTTCCGCTGGTCGACGGTCAGGGCAATTTCGGCTCGATGGACCCCGACCCGCCTGCCGCCGAGCGATATACCGAGGCGCGGCTCGCGAAGGTCGCCAACTTCCTCCTCAATGACGTCGACAAGGACACGGTCGACTTCACTCCCAACTATGATGCGACACGCTCCGAGCCGATGGTGCTCCCGGCGCGCTTTCCGAACATTCTCGTCAACGGCGCGGGCGGAATCGCGGTGGGAATGGCGACCAACATCCCTCCGCATAATCTGGGCGAGGTTCTGGCCGCCTGCCGCGCCTATATGGACGATCCGGCGATCAGCACCGAAGGCCTGATGGAGCATGTGAAGGGCCCGGACTTTCCGACCGGCGGCTTCATCCTCGGCCAGGCCGGCATTCGCGGCGCCTACACCACGGGCCGTGGATCGATCCTCATTCGCTCGCGCCATCACGTCGAGGAAGGGCGCGGCGATCGGCGGTCGATCGTCCTCACGGAAATTCCCTACCAGGTCGGCAAATCGGGTCTCGTCGAGAAGATCGCTGAAGCTGCGAAAGACAAGCGCATCGAGGGCGTCTCCGATATTCGCGATGAATCGAACCGCGAAGGGGTGCGCGTCGTCATCGACCTGAAGCGCGACGCCACGCCCGAAGTCGTTCTGAATCAGCTCTGGAGGCACACGCCGGCCCAGTCGAGCTTCCCCGCAAACATGCTCGCGATCCGTGGAGGCCGGCCCGAAACGCTGACGCTGCGAGACATTATTGAGAGCTTCGTCCGCTTCCGCGAGGAAGTCATCACCCGGCGCTCCAAATATGAGCTGCTGAAGGCTCGCGAACGCGCCCACATCCTGCTTGGGCTGGTCGTCGCGGTGACCAATCTCGATGAAGTCGTGAAGTTGATCCGCGGCTCTGTCTCGCCTGCCGCAGCCCGCGAGAAACTGCTCGCTCGCGACTGGCCGATGGAGGAGATTCGCTCCTACATTGCGCTGGTCGAGGCGGTGGAACCGCAGAAAGCCGCAACCACCTACCGCCTCAGCGACGCCCAAGTGAGGGCAATCCTCGAGCTTCGCCTGCATCGCCTCACTGCGCTTGGACGCGACGAGATTGGGAACGAGCTCGAAGGTCTCGCGAAGAATATCGGAGAGCTCCTTGAAATCCTTGCGAATCGCGCTCGCCTTTATGAGGTGATGCGGGAAGAGTTCGATGAGGTCGAGACCGAATTTGCAACGCCCCGCGTCAGCGAACTTGCTCCTGCCGCTGACGGCATCGAGGACGAGGACTTGATCGAGCGCGAGGACATGGTCGTGACCGTGACCGTCGCAGGCTATATCAAGCGCACCCCGCTTTCGGTGTTCCGCGAGCAAAAGCGCGGCGGCAAGGGCCGCGCCGGAATGGCGACCAAGGAAGAGGACGCAGTCACGACACTGTTCGTGACGTCGACCCACAATCCGGTGCTGTTCTTCTCCAACCTCGGCCGAGTCTATCGGATGAAGGTATGGAAGCTGCCCGAGGGCGGGCCCAATACCAAGGGTCGGCCGATGGTGAACCTTCTGCCGCTCGCCGAGGGTGAGACCATCTCGACCGTGCTTCCGCTCCCCGAGGACGAGACCGAGTGGGGCAAGCTCCACATCATGTTCGCGACCGCACACGGCACGGTGCGCCGCAACAGCATGGCCGCCTTCACCAACATTCCAACAGCGGGCAAGATCGCGATGCGCTTCGGGATGGGTCCGGCTGAGGACTCGGAAAATGGCGACGACAGCGACGAGCAGGCCGATCCGACCGACCGCTTGATCGGAGTGGAATTGCTGACCGAGGGCGACGATGTGCTTCTCGCCTCCCGCAACGGCAAAGCAATCCGCTTCATGGCTACCGACGTTCGCGAATTCCAATCACGAACCTCGACCGGCGTCCGCGGAGTCCGGCTCCAGCCCGGCGACGAGGTCATCTCAATGTCGATCCTGCACCGCGTCGGGACGACGCAGGAGGAGCGCGAGGCCTATCTCAAATGCCCGCCGTGGCGCGACCGCGAGGACGTGGAATGCGCGCTTCCAGCCGACCGCTATGCCGAGCTCCAGGACAATGAACAGTTCATCCTAACCGTGACCGAGAACGGCTACGGCAAGCGCTCATCGGCCTATGAATATCGCCGCACAAATCGCGGCGGCCAAGGCATCACCAACATCGACACTTCCGAACGAAACGGCCGCGTCGTCGCCTCCTTCCCTGCACGCCGGGGCGAGCAGCTGATGCTGGTCACCGATCAGGGCAAGATGATCCGCACGACGGTGGGCGACATCCGCATCATGGGCCGCAACACGCAGGGCGTGACAATCTTCCGAGTCGGCGAGAACGAACATGTAGTCAGTGTCGCCAGGATCGAGGAAAGCGAGGAAGAAGAGATTGAAATCGAGGGCGGCGACGCGATCGCGCCTGAGGAAGGCGCGGTGGTTGGACAAAGCGAGCTTGAGAAGCCTGCCGATCCGGAGCAAGAGTAGCAGGCGTCGGTCCGGCGCGGACTTGCTGCGACGAACAGTGGAAACCGGGCGGGGCCGGGTCGCGTTCTCCTGAGCACCTGGTTCAAGGAGTAATCTCCATGCCCTTTCCCCACAATGCGCTGGTTCTGGTCGCCGATGGCCGCAAAATGCTGTTCTTCCGCAATCACGGCGATGAGAATCAAATCGACCTCCGCACCGAGAGCCATGACGCGAGGCGATACCAGCGCAGGGATCGGGAGATAAAAACGGACGCTCCGGGAACGACCAAACAGAGCTTCGGCTACGGGCGCTCAACCTATGAGGAAGCCGACTTCCAGCAGCAGGAAGAAGATCGCTGGATCAAAGACGCCGCCGAAGAGCTCAAGGCTCGCGTGCTTCGCAACGACTTTGATGCCTTGGCAATCGTCGCTCCGCCAAAGGCGCTCGGCGTCCTCAAGAAATGCCTGCACAAGGAAGTGCAGCGCCGGATTGTCTGCACCGTCAACAAGGAAATGAGCGGCAGGCCGATCCCGGATATTGAGGTGCTGCTCAACGGCCGCACCGCGCCTGAAGCCCTTCCGGCAGTCTGATCAAACAAGCGGAAAGGGCCGGGAAATGCCGGCCCTTCGCTCGACTTTGGCTAGCCGCGCTCGCCCGACTTGCGCACGGGTGGCGGAGGCGGCGGAGGCGGCGGCGGCGGCGGCGGCGGCGGAGCGACCTGAAGGGCCTGAGCCATTGCAAGATGGCTCTGGATCGTCGGGACCGCCTGACCGGCAGCAGTCCGGATCGCCGGCACGTCACCGCTGGTCGCATAGTTCTGGAACAACGTCAGCGCGCCCTGATGCGCGGTGATCTGGGCCTGTTGATAAGCCATATCGAAGGCCGGGCCAGTACCGGCTGCCCGAAGCTGATCGAGCGCTGCCTGCTGTGCCGGCAGGAGCGCAGCCGGAGGCGGCTGTAGCCGCGCGGCCGCAGCCGCCGCGCCAAGCGCCTGGCCGAGCCGCGTATGATCACTGATCATGACATTGGCGAAGTTGCGCACCGCCGCATTCTGCGATGCCGCAAGCGCCAGCTGGCTGGACTGGATCTCGAATTGGTCGCCGCTCGCGGCCTGGACGAGGAATCCCGGCGCCAGCAACGGATTGTTGAGATCGGGCGGCGCCGGCGGCGTCGTCGCGCAGGCCGCGAGCGCAAGCGCTCCGCCGAGCAAAATCCCCAACTTCTTCATCAGGGTCTCTCCCTCTCTTGTGATTTCCGGCGAAGAAACCGGCCAGCCGGCGCGCGGTTCCTAAAGTTCCGGTTGCACGATCAGGCGAAGAGGTGGACGACCTGCGCATCGGGTGCGGCCGCGTCGAGCAGCAGGCTCCGATGGCAGTGCACCGGCGCTCGTTCCATGCACAATAACGCACTCGGCCTTTCGCGCGCGAGCCCCAGCATCTGCGCCGATTGCACCATCGCTTCAGGAAGCTCGAGCTGCCCCGCGTAGATGCGCTTCAATTCATCATGCCGTCCAGCGCGCGCGGCCGCCCTGCCTTCAGCTGGAGTGCCGAGCGCCTTAAGGTGGACATATTCGATGCCGACCTGTTCCAGTGCCGCCCTGAGCGTCGATTTGGAAAAACCGGGCCGGCGCGAAAGGGGAAGCGCGCGAACGTCGATCACCCGCTCAACGCGGGCGTTCTTGAGCGCGGCAATGAACTCCGGCACCGTCGCGCCTTCATAGCCGATCGTAAAAATGCATAGGCGCTTCGTCATTGCCGAGCTTGTTTCTCTCATCCCCGGATGGCCAATGCAGCGATATTCGAAAATGGACCTGACTTGCGAAGACGACCGAAGAGCAAACAAGTTCAGGATGACGGCTTCGCGACTGCGGTTTAGGTGACCCGGCATGTCCTTTGACATCCACGTCGTCGGCGGCGGACTCGCCGGGAGCGAGGCTGCCTGGCAGCTGGCCGAAGCCGGCCTGCGCGTCCGGCTCAGCGAAATGCGCGGCGGCGGCGGCGCTACGCCTGCGCACGAGACCGACCGACTTGCGGAAATGGTCTGTTCGAACAGCTTTCGCTCCGATGACGCCGATCACAATGCCGTAGGACTGCTCCACCAGGAAATGCGGGCCCTCGATTCGCTGATCATGCTTGCCGGCGACCGGCACCGCGTCCCTGCCGGTTCAGCGCTCGCAGTCGATCGTGAAGGTTTCGCGGCCGAGGTGACCCGCCGGATCGAGCAGCATGCCAATATCGAGCTTGTTCGCGAGCAGGTCGACGAGCTTCCCGATCATCCTGCAATCATCGCTACCGGCCCGCTCACCGCTTCAAGTCTCGCAGAAGCAATTGGCTCCGAAACCGGGACCGACGCCCTCGCCTTCTTCGATGCGATCGCACCGATCGTGCATCGCGACAGCATCGACATGGATATCGCTTGGATGGCGGCGCGCTGGAACAAGGGAGGCAAGGATTACATCAATTGTCCGCTCGACAGGCAACAATATGAGGACTTCGTTGAGGCACTAAGCGACGGCGAGAAAATGCCATTCCACGAGTGGGAGAAAGACACTCCTTACTTCGAGGGCTGCATGCCGATCGAGGTGATGGCCGAACGCGGACCCGAGACACTTCGCCACGGGCCGATGAAGCCGGTAGGTCTCGACAATCCGCGAACCGGACGCTGGCCTTATGCCGTCGTCCAGCTCCGGCAGGACAACAAGCTTGGAACGCTTTGGAACATGGTCGGCTTCCAGACCAAGCTGAAACATGGCGAGCAGGTGCGCATCTTCCGCAATATTCCCGGCCTCGAAAACGCCGAGTTCGCACGCCTCGGCGGAATTCACCGCAACAGCTTCATCAATTCCCCGCGCCTGCTCGATCCCGAGCTCCGACTGAAATCGAAGCCGAACATCCGCTTTGCCGGCCAGATCACCGGCTGCGAAGGCTATATTGAAAGCGCCGCCGTGGGGATCCTCGCCGCGCGATTCGCCGCTGCCGAGCTTCGCGGCTGTGCGCTTCCCCCGCCCCCGTCCGAAACGGCCCTTGGGGCAATTCTGGCCCATGTAACCGGGGGAGCCGAGGTCGAGACCTTTCAGCCCATGAACGTCAATTTCGGGTTGATGCCGCCGCTTCCCGGTCGCTTGAAACGCGCGGACCGAAAGCAGGCGTACACCGATCGGGCGCGAGCAGCGCTGGCGACCTGGTTGTCATCGATCCGCCGCCCCGGTCTTGCATCCGGATCCGCTTTTTCTTTCGAAATCGCCCAGGAGAATGCGGATGCCGGCTCGAAGCTCGCGTGAGGACGCTTTTATAACCAGCTGAAATCGTCCTTGTTTTCCGTCCCAACATGGCCGGTTGCGCATGCCCCCAGTTGCGCATCAACCGCGGGGCAAGCTCCCGAAAAGCCGATGCCTGATCGCAGCTGAGAGCCGTCCCAAACCGCCTCTCTCGCGGACCAGATCGGCTGCCGCGAGCGCGGCGAGCACAGTCAGCGGCCGAACCCGCAATGGAAACTTTCCGGGTGCTTCTAAGAGCAAGTTTCGCGCCTCAGCCAATAACAGGAAACGCGATTGCGCATCGCTGCAATGATGTGCCCCATCGACGAGGGACCAGAGTTCACCGGCCGTCCGACCTTCGCCGGAATCGGCTCCGAACAGGCGAACGCCCACACCGAACATTATCCGTCCGCGAAGCTTCAGCGCCTCCACCTGCGCCACCCGCCACGGAAATGGATCCAGCAGTGGCAGCCACGCATCTTCGAGCTGCGACAATTCCTTTCCGCTTACGCCGCCTGCCAGAAGCGCACGCGAAACCGCTTCCAGCCGCGGCTCCGCAGGGGTTTGGCCACGGTCCAGCTCCTCCAGCCGTTCGCGCCACCATGCCAGGCGTATCGCGCCAAGGTGCGGGTCACTGCAGGTCGCGACGACATCGGCGAACGCCAAATCCAATGCCCACAGCGCCGAAAATGCCGGCCTCAGCTCCCGCGGCAGCTGCTCGAGTGCGACCTTGCGGTCGTGGTCGAGCCCGCGCTCAGCGATAGGTGACCGCTTTCACCGCTTCGACCACGTCCCCCGCCTTGATCAGCGCCAGCTTTTCGAGATTGGCGGCATAAGGCAATGGCACATCCTTATCCGTCACGCGCAGCACCGGAGCATCGAGATCGTCGAAGCCTTCGGTCATCGCGATTGCGATGATCTCGGACGCGATTGAGCAGACCGGCCAGCCTTCCTCGACCACCACCATGCGATTGGTGCGCTTCAGACTTTCGAGCACCGTCTCCTTGTCGAGCGGGCGGAGCGTGCGGAGGTCGATCACTTCGGCATTGATCCCCTGCCCCATCAGCTCCTGCGCCGCCTCCAAGGCAACGCCAACGCCGATCGAATAGCTGACGATGGTCACGTCCTTGCCGGGACGGACGATACGCGCCTTGCCGATCGGCAGGACATAATCGTCGAGCTGCGGCACATCGAAATGCTGACCATAGAGAAGCTCGTTTTCGAGAAAGACGACGGGATCGTCGGTGCGAATGGCGGCTTTGAGCAGACCCTTTGCGTCTGCCGCACTGTAGGGGGCGATCACGATCAGGCCAGGCACCTGGGCGTACCAGGATGCATAATTCTGACTGTGTTGGGCAGCAACTCGAGCCGCAGCGCCGTTGGGCCCGCGGAACACGATCGGGCAGCGCATCTGCCCGCCTGACATATAATTCGTCTTCGCTGCCGAATTGACGATGTGATCGATCGCCTGCATTGCGAAGTTGAAGGTCATGAACTCGACGATCGGGCGAAGCCCACCCATGGCCGCGCCCGTGCCGACGCCGGCAAAGCCATATTCGGTGATCGGTGTGTCGACCACCCGCCTGGCCCCGAACTCCTGCAACAGATTCTGGGTAACCTTGTAAGCGCCCTGATATTCGGCGACCTCCTCGCCCATTACGAAGACGCGCTCATCCTTGCGCATCTCTTCCGCCATGGCGTCACGCAGCGCCTCGCGGACGGTCATGGTGACCAGCGGCGTGCCCTCGGGCACTTCGGGCTCGTCCCTGGTCTTCGACACATCGGCGACGAGATCTCGCGCCGCAGTCTCGAACACATGCGGCGTCGGAGTCGCTTCCTCCTGCTGCGATTCGGGCGTGGGGATGCTCGGCTCTTCCTTGGACGCAGGCTTGGGAGCGACTTCCGTCGCCGCCGGGGCCTCACTGATCTGCTCGCCGTCGCCGGCGAGAAGCGCGATCGGCTGGCCGACCTTCACGCCGTCGGTGCCTTCCGGCACCAGGATCTTGGCAATCTTGCCCTCGTCGACCGCCTCAAACTCCATCGTCGCTTTGTCGGTTTCGATCTCAGCGAGGATGTCGCCCGATTTGACGTTGTCGCCTTCCTTGACCAGCCATTTGGCGAGCGTGCCCTCTTCCATGGTCGGGGACAGCGCAGGCATCTTGAGCTCGACCGCCATCAGTAGGCTCCCACCAACACGTCGGTGTAGAGCTCGGATGCTTGCGGCTCCGGCGCATCTTCAGCGAACTTGGCAGCGCCGACGACGATATCCTTGATCTCCTTGTCGATCGCCTTCAGCTCCTCTTCGGTAACGCCCATCCCCAAGAGATCGCGCTCCGCGTGGCCGATCGGATCGCGATGCTCGCGCACATCCTGCACCTCTTCGCGCGTTCGATAGCGCGCCGGGTCCGACATTGAATGTCCACGGTAGCGGTATGTGAGGAATTCGATAATGATCGGCCCTTTGCCGCTACGCGTCCATTCGAGCGCAACCTCGGCAGCGCCGCGGACTGCAAGCACGTCCATTCCGTCTACCTGAAGACCCGGGATACGGAAGCTTTCGCCCTTGCGGTAGAGCAACGGTTCGGAATGCGAGCGGTTGACGCTCGTCCCCATCGCATATTTGTTGTTCTCGATTGCGTAGATAACCGGGAGATCCCAGAGCTTGGCCATGTTCAGCGCCTCGGCCACCTGGCCCTGGTTCACAGCACCATCGCCCATGTAGGTAAGGCAGACGCCGCCATCCTGCGCATATTTATGCTTGAAAGCGAGGCCGGTCCCGAGCGGCACCTGGGCGCCGACAATCCCGTGCCCTCCGTAAAAGCCATGGTCCACGCTGAACATGTGCATCGACCCGCCCTTGCCCTTGGAAATGCCGGCGGAACGCCCGGTCAGCTCGGCCATGATCACTTTAGGATCAATCCCGTAGGCCAGCATATGTCCATGGTCGCGATAACCAGTGATCACGCTGTCTTTGCCGACGGTCATTGCGGACTGGAGGCCGACGGCAACGGCTTCCTGACCGATGTACAGGTGACAAAAACCGCCGATCAGACCGAGGCCATAGAGCTGCCCCGCCCGCTCCTCGAAGCGGCGGATGAGCAGCATCTCGCGATAGAATTGGAGTAATTGATCCTTGCTGGCCTTGAAGCGTTGGGGCTCCTTCGGCTGCTCGATTTGTGGATCATGCTGGCTCGGTGTTGCAGCAGTTTTCTTGGCGGTTTTCGCCACGGCATTCTCTCTTATGAACTGAAGCGGGCACGCCTATAGGAGGCGGTTGGGCAGGCGGCAACTGGCGCAAAAGATGCCTTCAGTCCAGCGGGACAATCACCTCGTCCGGGCGAACGAGTCCAAGGTCTTTGCGAACCAGTTCGTCGGCCATGTCCGGATCGGCTCTGCGCGGGTCGAGCAGCTGCGAGCGATGTTTGAGCTGGGCACGCTCCTGCTCGATCTGATTCAGCTCCGCCTGCCGCTGCAGAAGCGCGCGATGATAGCTGCCCCAGGCGAGGATTCCGTTGGGGCCGGCGATCGCATGGCCGGCGAATGTGCCGACGACGATCACTGCCAAGGCGGGCATCGCCACCCTGCGGATCAGCGCCAAAATGCGGTTCGGTCCCCCCACCATGGCATCAGAAGAATCACGAAGCCCCTGCGAACGCAAGTGAAAAGAATGATTTGGTGGATATTTCGTGGACGAAGTTGTGGATGAGATGTGCAAACGGCTCAGGTTGAACGGGTCTTAACATCCCAAGCCCTGCTCGAAGGTCGATCGGCGAAAGGTTCAAAAAATCATCTCATCGTTCGCGATAGGCCTTCAACGCCGCTCGGCCGGCGTAGCGAGCAATATCGCCGAGCTCCTCCTCGATTCTCAACAGCTGGTTATATTTCGCCAGACGATCCGAGCGGCATAGGCTGCCTGTCTTAATCTGGCCGCAGCTCAGCGCGACTGAGAGATCAGCGATGGTCGAATCCTCGGTTTCTCCCGAGCGGTGCGACATCACCGCTGTGTAGGCATTGGTCTGCGCCAAGCGGACCGCGTCGATCGTTTCCGTCAGTGAGCCGATCTGGTTGACCTTGATCAGGATCGAATTGGCGATTTCGTGATCAATCCCCCACTGCAGCCGCTTCACGTTGGTTACGAACGCATCGTCGCCGACGAGTTGGACCCGACCGCCGAGCTTTTCGGTCAAGGACTTCCAGCCCTCAGCATCATCCTCGGCCATCCCGTCCTCAATCGACGCGATCGGATAATCCGAAGCGAGCGCGACATAGTAATCCGCCATCTGCTGGGGGGTGAGGCTCTTGCCCTCGCCGGTGATCTCGTACCGGCCATCCTTAAAGAATTCGCTTGCCGCAGGATCGAGCGCAAGCAGCACATTGTCACCGAGCCGATAGCCGGCGGCAGTTACTGCCTTTTCGATGAAATCAAGGGCATCGCGAGCAGTGTTGATCGCCGGTGCAAAACCGCCCTCATCACCTACCGAAGTAGATAGTCCGGCCTGATGCAGCGCGCTCTTCAACGCGTGGAAGATCTCGGCTCCGCAGCGAAGCGCCTCGGCAAAGTTCGCTGCGCCCACCGGCATGATCATGAATTCCTGAAAGTCGATGCCATTGTCCGCATGCACGCCGCCATTCAAGATGTTCATCATCGGCACTGGCAGAAGGTTCGCGTCGACGCCGCCGACATACCGGTACAAGGGCAAGCCAACCGCGTCCGCCGCGGCTTTGGCAGCCGCCAGGCTGACGCCGAGAATTGCGTTGGCGCCAAGCCGGCCCTTGTTCTCGGTTCCGTCGAGTTCGAGCATCGCTCGGTCGATTTCGGCCTGATCCTCGGCCTCCAGACCGACCACGACCCCTGCAAGTTCGCCATTCACCGATTGCACGGCCTTGCTGACACCCTTGCCGCCCCAACGGCTCTTGTCACCATCCCTTAGCTCGACTGCCTCGTGCGCCCCCGTCGAGGCTCCCGACGGCACGGCTGCCCGCCCCATGCTCCCGTCCTCGAGAGTCACGTCGACCTCGACTGTGGGGTTGCCTCGGCTGTCGAGGATCTGGCGGGCGTGGACGTCGACGATCGCGGTCATGGCTTTCCTTCTTGCGGGGGCGTAACAATATGGGTGTATGCGAAGCCTAATAGGGCGAGCGTTCGGGTGTGCAACTTTCGCTTTCATGCGTCGGAACGAAGGGTCGCGGCCACGGTTGAATCGGCCCAGAAGGAGTACTCGCCATGGCTGACGATAGGACTGCCGCTTTGCCCGATGGGACCGACACAGCGATTAAAGGCGCGGTGAAATCGAACGGCGAAGGAAATGTGACTGTGGAGGACACAGCATTGGTGACGGAAACAAAAATCCCTGCGCCGCGCGGCGATGCTGAGCGGCCGGTGACCGGCAGCGGCAGTCCCGAGCGCGGTCTTGCCGATCGTTTTCGCGAAGGGCGGGAGCAGCTCACCAATCAGGCGGGCGAAAAGGCCCGCGGGCTGGTCAGTCAGGGACTCGAGCGCACCGCCGAAGCGCTTGCCAACGTCTCGAAGATGGTCGGCGACACGGCGCCGGGTATCGAAGAGCGACTGGGCAGCGAATATGGCGATTATGCTCGCCGTGCTGCCGGTGCGCTCGAGAATGTCGCCAATACGATCGCCGAAAAAGACCCCGACGAGCTGATCGAGGACACCCGCAACTTTGTGCGCAACAGCCCTGGAATCGCGCTCGCTGGCGCGGCCGTCGTGGGCTTTGTCGTGGCCCGCTTGCTCAAGACCGGCCTTGCCAAGGACGAGCAAGAGGATGACGGGGCCTGATGCTCAAACCCGCCGATTCGGGACCGCCGCCGCCTGAGCGCCCCGTCGGTGAGCTCGTCCACGAGCTTATCGAGGAGGGCAAGGCCTATGCGCGCGCCGAAATTGGCCTCGCCAAGGCAATTGCCGCAGCCAAGGGCAAGGCGCTGGCCTGGCCCGCGGGCCTGTTCCTGATGGCGCTGATTGCAGTTCAATCGGCAATAACGATTTTCGCGGTCGGGATCTTCATGGCGCTGCTGCATCCGCTTGGCCCCATTCTTGCCGGGATCGTTGCCTTTCTGATCTTCCTGGGAATCGCCGGAGTGCTCGGAGGGTATGGCTATCGGCGGCTGAGGCGGGACTTTTGATGCGTGACACGCCCGAGATCGCGGCGGCACGCATCGATGTCGAGCGTAGCCGTTCGAGGGTAATGGCGAGAGCGCAAGAGCTTCAGGACCGGCTAAGCCCGAAAACGCTTGCGAAGGACGCGTGGCAGGGGGCCAAGGAGAAGGGTGCCGACCTCGCCGAGGATGCGGTCGATGCGGTCAAGTCGCGGCCGCTCGCTGCAACGGGCGTGATCGCAGCGATCACCCTGTTCCTCGCCCGAGAGCCGCTAATGGATCTCGCGGGGAAGTTCATCGACGGTGTCGGCGAGAAGGCGAAAGGCCGCCGCACCCGCAAAGTCTCGAGGAAGCACGCTTCGAATCACGACGATACGGAGATAAGCCAATGACCGAACAAGACATGTCGATTTCGCCGCGCCAGCGCGCTATCGAAGCCTATGAAGGCGCTCGCGACCGGGCTACCGATACGCTCGGACAGGCCCCGCTGCTCGCGCTGGCCGGAGGAATTGCGGCTGGGGCGCTGATTGCCGCCCTGCTGCCCAGGACCGAAGCCGAGACACGCCTCGTTCGGCCGGCCGCGCGCCGGGTGAAGAATAGTGCGCGCGCAGCGATCGATGCTGCGCGAACGACCGGGACTCAACACCTCAGGGATCGCGGAATCAGTCGCGAAAAGGGGGAGGAAACCATTCGCAATCTGATCGATGGTCTAGGCGATGCGGCACGCGCGTCCGCGAGCGCAGCAGTTGACGCGGTCCGCAAGGGCTGACGAAACGCTCCGGATGCGGTAGCGGCAGGCATATGAGCAAGCTTCACTTGGTATTCGGCGGGCGGGTCAAGGACCCGCGCGGCATCGATTTCGACCTCAATACGATCGATTTGGTCGGTGTGTACGACAGCTATGCCGCGGCCGAAGAGGCGTGGCGCGGCCGAGCACAGCGCACGGTCGACGATGCCGAAATGAAATATGTCGTCGTCCACCTGCACCGGCTCCTGGAACCGGACATGGAGGGGATTTCCCGACCCAGGCAGGCTATGACCTGATTGTCATTGCGAGAAATCCCGCAGCCGATCCGCCTCGAACGCAGTCCGGATCGGTTCGCGACTTTGAAGTACGATGCTAAGCGTGCCTGTATCGCCAAAGCAGCAGCGGACGCTGCAGGAGCAGCCCCACGGCGAAACCACCGACGTGCGCCGGCGTCGCCAACAGATAGCCCTGCTGATCGCCGAGCCACCCCATCATGTACTGCAAAGCGACCCAGGCGACGAACAGCCAGGCGACGTTGATCCATCGGTTGACGCGCAGGTTGTTCGTGAACGGCTTCGCCCGTCCGAAGCTAAGCGCATAAGCACCCATTACCGCACTAATCGCACCGCTGGCACCAATCACCGGCACGATGCCATGGGGATTGGCGCCCCATTGCGCGGCTGCGGCCCCATAGGCACCGATCATGTAAAGAATTAGAAGCCCAGTCTTACCGAGCACACGCTCAACCTGGGTCCCGCACCAAAAAAGGATCAGCAGGTTGAAGCCGATATGAACCAAATTGGAATGGGCCAGCGTCGCGCTGAGCGGCGTGAGCCACACTGGAACCGCAGGCCACGGAAGCTGCGCTCCACCGAGCCGCGCCGGAATGAAGCCGAGCACATAGGCGGCCTTCTCGGACTGGCCGAGAAGATAGGCGATCACCCATGCCAGCGCCGTCAGTGCGACGATGAGATTGGTCGCGGTGCGCGGAAAGCGCTGCACGATCAAATGAACTCGATCTTCTTGATCTTGTAATAGCGGTCGCCGGAGGGAGTCGACACTTCGACCTCTTCGCCGACCTGGCGCCCGATCAACGCCCGGCCGAGCGGCGAATTATAGCTGATCCGCCCGACTCTGGCATCCGCCTCGGTCTGACCCACGAGCTGATATTTGACTTGCTTATCGTCCTCGTCGAAGAGCGTGACGGTCGCTCCAAACACAATCTTGTCACCCGACAAGGTGGTCGGGTCGATGACCATCGCCCGGCTGAGACGGTCCTCGAGATCAGCGATCATCGCCTCGATCTGCCCCTGACGCTCCTTGGCGGCATGATATTCGGCATTTTCGCTGAGGTCCCCGTGCGCTCGCGCGTCCTCGATCGCCTCGACGATCGCCGGGCGCTCCTCGCTCCGCAGGCGCTTCAGCTCGTCCGTGAGCTTGCGGTGGCCCTCGGCCAGCATCGGCACCTTTTCGGCACTCGCCATTGTCAAAACCCTCTTTTCAAAACCTCTGCCCCTGCGGGCCTCCAAGGGCCGCCAAGCCGAGCAGATTGTGAGTGGAAACCTAGCCTTGGGAGCCGGAATAATAGGATTGCAGCGAGGCGACTTCAAGCGCTCGGCCCCGAACCGCCTCAATCGACCGCGCCGCGGCAAGGCTGGCCGGTGCGGTCGTGAAGTAGGGCACCTTCTTCGTCAGTGCGGTTGTTCGGATCGAATGGCTGTCCTTGAGCGATTGCCATCCCTCGGTCGTGTTGAACACCAGGGCGACATTGCCGTCGAGCAAACGATCGACGATGTGCGGGCGCCCCTGCGCCACCTTGTTAACGACTTCGACAGGCAGACCCTTCGCCTCCAGATGCGCCGCTGTTCCGGTTGTCGCAATGATCTCGAACCCAAGCTCCACCAGCTTCTCGACTGCGGGAACGATATTGTCCTTGTCGGCGTCCTTGACCGAGACAAAGGCCGTTCCGCCCTGCGGCAGTTCCATTCCGGCACCGAGCAAGGCCTTGGCGAAAGCAATATCGAATTCACCAGCAATTCCCATAACTTCTCCGGTACTCTTCATTTCCGGTCCGAGTACTGGATCCGTGCCGGGGAAGCGAGCGAAGGGGAAGACGGACTCCTTGACGGCAATATAGTCGCGTACCCGTCCGAAATCGCCGAAACTCGACAATGGCTCGCCGGCCATGACGCGCGCAGCGATTTTCGCCAAGGGACGCCCGACAGCCTTGGCGACGAACGGCACCGTGCGGCTTGCGCGCGGATTGACCTCGATGAGATAGACTTCGCCATCCTTCACCGCGAACTGAACATTCATCAGTCCCTTGACCTTGAGCGCCAGCGCGAGATCGCGCGTTTGCCTCTCGATCTCGGCGATGATGCCGGCCGGCAGGCTGTAGGGCGGGATTGAGCAGGCGCTGTCGCCTGAATGAACGCCTGCTTCCTCGATATGCTGGAGCACGCCGCACACCGCGACCTCGGTTCCATCGCAGATCGCGTCGACATCGACCTCGATTGCGTCGCGCAAATAGCGGTCGATGAGCACTGGGCTCTTGCCCGACACCTGCACCGCAGTTGCAATATAATGATCGAGCTGTTGCGGCCCCTCGACCACTTCCATGCCGCGCCCACCGAGCACGTATGACGGCCTCAGCAGCACCGGATAGCCGATCCGCTCAGCCACTCGGATCGCCTCGTCGCGACTGCGCGCGATGCCGTTCGACGGCTGCTTGAGGTCAAGCCGCTGGACCAGCGCCGCGAACCGCTCACGGTCCTCGGCCAGGTCGATGCTGTCGGGCGACGTGCCAAGGATCGGCACACCGGCCGCCTGCAGCTCCTCGGCGAGCTTCAGTGGCGTCTGGCCGCCGAGCTGCACGATGACGCCCAGCAGCTCGCCATCCTCCTGCTCGCGCCGGACAATCTCCAGCACGTCCTCCGCGGTCAGCGGCTCGAAATAGAGCCGGTCAGAGGTGTCGGGATCGGTCGAAACCGTCTCCGGGTTGCAATTGACCATGATCGTCTCGATGCCCGCATCGCGCACTGCGAAAGCGGCGTGGCAGCAGCAATAATCAAACTCGATCCCCTGCCCGATGCGATTCGGCCCGCCGCCGAGGATCATGACCTTCCTGCGATCCGAGACCTGCGCCTCATCCTCGGATTCTCCGAACAGCGGCGCCTCATAGGTCGAGTAGAGATAGGGGGTGGTCGCGTCGAATTCGGCCGCGCAACTGTCGATCCGTTTGAACACCGGACGAACTCCGAGCCGAAGCCGATGCGCCCGCACCTCGCTCTCGGTGATCCCACCGGTCATCGCCGTCATGGCGCTGTGCACAATCCCCGAGCCGCCTGCAGCGACCGCCTCGCTCATCGCGCGCTCGACCCCGGCGGAGCGCAGCGAAAGTTGCGCGAGCCTCGCATCCGAAAAACCCATGGCCTTGATCCGCCGCATCCCGCGGGCATCGCTCGGAAGTCCATTGATCCGGATTTCCTCTTCGGCCTCAACTACCTCTTGCAAGCGCTTCAAAAACCAAAGGTCGAAGCCCGCGATCTCGCTGATCCTCTCGACCGTGAAGCCCTGCCGCAGCGCCTCGGCGGCGACGAGCAGCCGATCCGGCGTCGGCCGCGCCAGCGCGCTCTCGATCTCGGCCGGATCGGCATTCTCAAGAGCGTGGACACGGTCGAGACCGGTGAGCCCGGTTTCGAGCCCGCGCAGCGCCTTCTGCAGGCTCTCGGCAAAATTGCGGCCGATGGCCATTACTTCGCCGACCGACTTCATCGAGGTCGACAGCACGGCGTCAGCCCCCTTGAACTTCTCGAAGGCGAAGCGCGGCACCTTGGTCACGACATAATCGATGGTCGGCTCGAAGCTCGCGGGCATCGCCCCGCCGGTAATATCGTTGGCGATCTCGTCGAGCGTGTAACCCACGGCCAACCGCGCGGCGACCTTGGCAATCGGAAAGCCGGTAGCCTTTGACGCCAGCGCCGATGAGCGCGACACGCGCGGGTTCATCTCTATCACGACCATTCGTCCGGTCTTTGGATCGACTGCGAACTGGACGTTGGAACCGCCTGTTTCGACACCGATTTCGCGCAGAACGGCGATGCTCGCGGAGCGCATCCGCTGATATTCCTTGTCGGTCAGCGTCAGCGCCGGCGCGACGGTGACGGAATCGCCGGTGTGGATGCCCATCGGATCCACGTTCTCGATGGAGCAGACGACGACCACGTTGTCGCGGCCGTCGCGCATCACCTCGAGCTCGAACTCCTTCCAGCCCAGGACCGAGCGCTCCAGCATGATCTCGGATTTGAGGCTGGCGGCCAGGCCGACGCGGGCGATGGCCTCCAGGTCCTCCATGTTGTAGGCCACGCCGCCGCCCTGGCCGCCCAGGGTG
>DASVYN010000163.1:0-8962 GCA_036392155.1 Sphingomicrobium sp. | reverse complement strand
GTTCAACTTGTTGCCGATGCCCTGCATCGCGCCAATCGCAGCAACGGCGATCAGAGCCGCAATCAGACCGTACTCAATCGCGGTCGCACCCTCTTCGTTCTTAATCAGCTTCAGAAACTTGCTCATGGTCTTCGCTCCTTGCCAGCGCTGTGGACGGCAAGAGAATCCCAGCAATCGCTTTCGAAACGGTTAAATATTGCGCATCTGATTGAGATCACGTCCGATCTTGCGCTGGAACCGGATGCCAGCGGCCTTCCGGCGTTCTGCCCGAACTGGCTCGACCGTTACGCCGCGCCCCTTTGGAACTCGCACATCCCGCCTGCCGTTGAGGCCGCGTGGACAATGTGCACATGCTCGAGCGCAAGCCGGGGTTAATCAAGCCGCCGCCCGCGGCGGAAGCCTTTTACTCCGAAGTTCTCCAGCTCATGGCCAAGTCCGGAATCAAGTTTCTGGTTTCCGGCACCTACGCGCTCGCGAGTTACACGGGCATCGACCGGCCGACCAAGGACGTCGATGTCTTTGCCAAGGCCGGCGACGCTCTGAAGATGCTCCATTATTTCAAGAAGCATGGGTTCGAGGCTGAGATTGTCGACGAGCGCTGGCTCTACCGCATCACGCGCGGGGATCTGTTCGTCGACGTGATCACGAATATGCCGACGGTCACCACCCACGTCACCGACGCCTGGTTCGTCGGTGCGCCCGAGACGGAGCTATTCGGCGCAAGGGTGAAGCTCGTTCCGCCGACTCAATTCATCTGGTCCAAGATCTTTGTCCAGGATCACCACCGCTACGACATGGCCGACGTCGCCCACATGATCCTGAAATGTCATGAGGCAGTCGACTGGAAGCAGCTGCTCACGCATATGGAGCTTTATTGGGAAGTGCTTCTGATGGCGCTTCTCAACTTCCGCTTCGTCTATCCGAGCGAGCGCCATTGCGTGCCGAGATGGCTGATGAACGAACTGCTCGAACGACTGCGCGACCAGTCGGAGATGAAGGGACCCGGCAAGAGAGTTTGCCGCGGACGCGTCTTCTCCCCGCGCGACTATTCGATCGACGTCGACCTATGGGGCTTTTCGGACGCAGTCGGTAATCTCGAAGAGCAATATGGCGAGTGAAAGCAGGCCGCTGCGGGTTGCAGCAATCGGCGATCTCCACGTGCAGGAGGATAGTGCAGCGCCTTACCGCGAGATGTTCGGCGAGGTACCCAATCACGCCGATGTGATCTTATTGTGTGGCGATCTCACCAATTTCGGCAAAACGAAGGAGGCGGAGATCCTCGCCGAGGATATCCGCACCTGCACCATCCCCGTGCTCGGCGTGCTCGGCAATCATGATTATGAGTGCGGCCAGCCGGAAGAGGTTGCGAAGATCCTCCGCGAAGCGGGCATGATCGTGCTCGACGAGCAAGCGCATGAGATAGACGGCGTGGGTTTCGCCGGCGTCAAAGGCTTTCTGGGTGGATTCGGTCGCGGCGAGCTCGCCCCATTTGGAGAACCGATCATCAAGGCGTTCGTCGACGAGGCAATGCACGAGGCGCGCAAACTTGAAAACCAGCTTCGGACGCTTCGCACCGAGCGGAGCGTCGCAGTTCTTCATTACTCACCGGTCGTCGAAACCATCGAGGGCGAACCGCCCGCAATCTATCAATATCTCGGGTCGCAGCGACTGTGCGAACCAATCGATCGGTTCGACCATGTCAAGGCGGTGGTCCACGGCCACGCCCACCATGGCACCTACGAGGGCCGGACGCCGCGCGGCATCCCGGTCTATAATGTCGCCCAATTTGTCGTGAAGCCGCTGTTCGGACGACCCTATGCCTTGCTTGAGATCTGAGGCAGCCATTTGATCCCGACCCAATGGCCAATTGTCGCCATCGGCCGGCTGAATCTCTTGCCTGTCGGTTGAACGACCGAGCCGTCCGGCATTGGCGTTGGACCCGTGAAGGTGCCCGTAATCAGGCCGGTGAATGACCTAAGCGGCCGGCCAGTTCTCGAGTGTCTCGACAAAGCGGCTGAGCCAGGCGTTCGTCTGGTGACCGTCGACGACCCGATGATCGATGGTGAGCGTTACATAGGCCATCGGCCTCACCAATATCGCCTCCTGACCGTCAATCTCGCGCACCACAACGCGCTTTTCCAGCTTGCCGACGCCAAGGATCGCCGCCTGGCCCTGATGCAGGATGATCGGCGCAGCGAGCAGCGAGCCGGAAACGCCGTGATTCGAGATGGTGAAGCTCCCGCCCGAGACATCCGAGCGTTCGAGCCTGCCTTCACGGGCGCGGCGGGTGAGGTCGTCGAGGCACGCGCCGATCTGCTCGAGGCCGAGCTTTTCGGCGCCCTTGACGACTGGAACGACGAGGCCCTTCGCACCCAGGGCCGTTCCGACGCCAATGTCTATCGTCGGCGAAACTGCGATCCGGTCTTTCTCCCACCGGCCATTGATCGCCGGTGCGACCAGCATCGATTCGGCCGCAGCCTTGACGATATATGCGGTATAGCTGAGCTTCACGCCCTTCGCGGCCATTGCGCTCTTGTGCGCTGCAACCGCCGAGAAATCCGCCTCGAAGACCGCAGTGACGTGGGGCTGGTCAGTAACTGCGCGCACCATGTTTTCGGCGATTGTCAGGCGCATGCGGTCGTGCGGGATGTCCTGCCAATTGAATTGCCGCGGCTGGGCCGTGGCGGGTTCGCCAACGCTGACCACCGTCGCCGATGCGACGGCTCGATCGACGTCCTCGCGCGTCACGCGGCCGTTGCGGCCCGTGCCTCTTATCTGGCTTGGGTCGATGCCATGCTGAAGACAGGCCCGGCGGACGGACGGGCTGAGGCGGGATTCTCGTTCTTCGTCCCCCCTCGGCTCATCGAAGGGCTGCTCTTCTTCCTTATGAGAAATGGAAGCGCTCTTCGCTACCGGCCGCTCGACGTCCGTTTCGATCCGCGCGAGCAATGCCCCCGGTATCGCATCGGCGTCGGTGTCGAGCAGGATCTCGGCCAGCACCCCAGCCGCCGGCGCCGGCACCTCCTGCGTCACTTTGTCGGTCTCGAGCTCGACTAACGGATCATTTTCCGCAACCGCATCTCCGATCTGCTTGAGCCAGGCGCGTACGACAGCCTTCGTGCCCTCCTGTTCATCGGGAACACGAACTTCGATCAAGGTTAGAACCCCACCAGGCGCTCGATCTCAGCGCGAATGCGTTCTTGAGACGGAAGCGCCCACTCCATGAGCTTGGGATGATGCGGACTGGGTATATCCGGCATCGTCACCCGCGCGACCGGAGCGTCGAGATCGAGAAACGCCTCATCCGCGACAACCGCTGCGATTTCAGCGCCGAACCCGCCGGTACGCAGGTCCTCATGGACGATCAGGCAGCGGTGCGTACGCCGAACGCTCTCCAGCACCATATCCTTGTCCCACGGGTGCAAAGTCCGAAGATCGATCACGTCCGCTCTAAAACCTTCGGATGCAGCTTCACAGCGCGGCACCATCGCACCCCAGGTGACGACGGTAATCCGGTCCCCTTTGCGGCTTTTCTTGGCGCGGCCGAAAGGAAGGACATACTCATCTCCGGGCCACGGACGCCTGGCCCAGCTGTCGTCGAGCATTGCGCGATGCTCGAAGAAGAGGACCGGGTCATTCCCCCGCAACGAACCGCGCAGCAGCCCGACCGCATCTTCGGCATTCGACGGCACGGCTACCAGCCAGCCAGGATTGTGGACGAACTCCACCTCGTTGGTCATCGAATGCCATGGATCGCCGCATTTGAAGAAACCGCCCGGCACACGCAGCACGATCGGTGCAGCGAAACGATTGTGCGTCCGCCAGCGCATCGTCCCGCAATCATGAATCTGTTCGGTCGCCGGCTCGGCATATTTGCGGAACTGGATTTCGGGCACCGGCATCAGCCCCGCGAGCGCCATTCCGACGGCGCGTCCGACAATCCCCTCCTCGTTGAGGCTGGTATCGAACACCCGGTGACGACCGTACTTCTCCTGAAGGCCCAGAGTCACCGCATGCACACCGCCCTTAGGTCCGACGTCCTCGCCAAAGACCAGCACGCGCGGATTGGCAGCAAGCTCCTGATCGAGCACGCGGCGAATCGCGGTTACCATGTTGATCCGCTGGCCGGCGCCGGCGGGCTGGTCGGTTGATGGCGGCGGCCTGTAGCCGCTGTTCCAAAGGCCACCGACCTGCTGAACTTCGCCTTCGTAGAAGACGTTCTTGGTGACTGATTCGGGCGAGGAAACCCCGCGCGCTTCGGCTTCAGCAACGGCGGCTTGTACCTGCCAGGCAGTCTCGCGTTCGAGGTCGCCCCATGCCTCGTCGCCGATCTTCACCTGAGCGCATTGCGCTTTCAGCCGGGGCAGCGGATCATGCGCCCATTCGGCCTCGACCTGGGCCTTGGATTTATAGGTCTGCGTATCCTGATAACTATGACCTTCAAGCCTCGGGACCGTCAGGCGCAGCAGCGCCGGCGCATGCTTCTTGCGCACATGGGCAACCGCATCACCGATAAGCCGCGACGCCTCGAGGGGATCGGTGCCGTCGCCGTTGAAAATCGTCAGCCCGGCGAAACTCGCGAGGTTGGCGGCAATATCCTTGCCGGGCGTTTGATATTCAGAGGGAACCGAGATTCCGTAGCCATTATCTTCGACATAGAACAGCAGGGGCAATATTTGGGTGGTCGCAATCGTCAGCGCCGACCAAAATCCGCCGGTCGCGCAACTTGCATCGCCGCCCAACACCAGTGAGATCGCGTCTGCCGGCCCTTCCTTCAGTACCTTGCGCTTGTAATCGAGCGCCTGCGCCCAACCCGCTGCCGGTGTGTATTGCGCCCCTACTCCGCCGCACATCGGAAGCGCGTGCGCGCCGCCGGGATTGGGGTAGTTGAAGACCACCCCGATATCGCGCCCGTCCGAATAGCCTCCGGCGAGCCCCATACCGGAACCGAGCGCGTCGGCCAGCGGAACTCCAAGCGCAAGCAGGAGCGGCCGCGACCGATAATAACCGAACACGCCGTCACCGTCCCTGAGCTGCATCCCCAGAAGTGCCTGCGCCATGTCATGGCCGCGGGCGCTGAACTGGTAGAGTACCTTCTTGGCCGGAACGAGCTCCTGTTCCTCTATACGATCCATTTCCCGGCTGGTCAGAACCAGCCGAGCGACCTCGCGCCAGTCCACGTCGACGGTGACGCGGCCCGGATCGAGGTCGGCCATGATTAGATCATCCTTCAAATGCGCCGACCACGGCGGCGATGAATCGATCGATCTGACCGTCGCCCATGCCGACAACATTGAACCGGCCACTGTCGGCCATATAGATTGCGTCCTGCTCGCGCAGCTTCAGCACCTCCTCCTTCGACAGCGGGAGCATCGAGAACATTCCGTACTGGCGACCGATGAAGGCAAGCCGCGGGTCGGCCGAAGCAATCCGCTGGCGAACCGAATTGATGCGATCGCGCATGGCCGTGAGCTCGACCAGCCAGCGCGAGCGAAGCTCGGCATCGTCGAGGATGATCCGCGCCGCAGCTGCGCCGTGATCGGGCGGCATCGACCACATTTCGCGCGCGCGCTGGCCGACATGTGCGATTGCCTTGGCTGTGGCTTCTGCCGAGCCGGTCTTCACGAACAACGAGCCGACGCGGTCGCGGTAGCAGCTGAAATTCTTGTCGCAGCTTTGGGCGATGATCACCTCGTCACACGAATCGAGCGCCAGCCGCACGCCAAATGCATCTTCCTCCAGCCCGCGGCCGAAGCCTTGATAGGCAAGGTCGATCAACGGGACGAGCTCGCGCTCGACAACCACGCGGATCACTTCACGCCATTGGTCCTCGCTGAGGTCCGCGCCGGTCGGATTGTGGCAGCAGCCGTGGAGCAGGGCGACATCGCCCGGCTCGCCGCTTTCGAGCGCTGCAATCATTTCCTCGAACCGTATGATCCCCTGGCCGCGCTCGTAATAGGGATATTCGACGATCTTGAGCCGAACGCCGCGGACGATTGGAGCATGGTTGGGCCAGCTCGGCGTTCCCAGAAAGACCTTCGCAGCCGGATTGGCGGTTGCGATCAGCTCGAAGCCGAGCCGGAGCGCGCCGCAGCCGCCGGGCGTCTGCAAGCCGGCAATCCGCTCGTCATGTGCATGACGTCCGAGCACGATCGGGCGCAGCAGATCCGCAAAGCGCTTGTCGCCGGAGACACCCAGATAGGCCTTGGTCTCCTGGGTATCGACCAGCCGCTGCTCGGCCTCTTTCATGACCTTCAGGATCGGCGTGTTGCCCGCTCCGTCACGGAAGACACCGACGCCGACGTCGATCTTGTCGGATCGCGGATCGGCATTGCAAAGGGCGATCAGCGCGAGGAGAGCATCGCTCTGAACGGGCGGGAGATCGGCAAGGGTCCTTGCCTTCGCAGTGGTTTCAGTCAGCATGAGGAGGCGGATAGCGAAACTCATTCGTCATTGCGAGCACGGCGAAGCAATCAGCCTGTGGGCCGTCATGGGGCCTCGCTCCTCGCGATTGCAGGTTACGAATCGTAATCCACGGCCACGCCATCCCCAAGCGGCACCGACTGGCACGTCAGAACATAGCCGGCCGCGACCTCTTCGTCGGTCAGGCCGTAGCGCGCGGCCATTTCGACTTTGCCCGTCGTGACTTTCGCGCGGCAGGTAGCGCAGACCCCCGCCTTGCACGCAAAGGGCGCAGGCAAACCCGCATCGCGAGCGCTGTCGAGGATATTGCCGGCAGTGAAGGGAACGCGCCGGGTTCGGCCGTCGAGCGTTACCGAGACGGTGACGCCCGCAGCTTGCGTTTGCAACTGCTCTATCTCGCGGGCGACCGCGTCCGGAGGGCGATCGACGGTAAACCGCTCGATATGGATGCGCTCCTTGGGAACGTTGCGATCGAGCAGCGCACCTTCGGCGGCGTCCATCATCGGCCCAGGTCCGCAGATGAACCAGCCGTCGACTTGGGCTGCATCGGGCACGAGTGCAGGAATAGCCTCTTCAAGCCGCGCGCGCTCGAGCATGCCGTTGAAAAGTTCGACGTCCTGCGCTTCGGCGTCGAGGAAGTGGAAGAGTTCGAGGCGATCGAGGTGCTTGTCTTTCAGGTTCGCAAGCGCCTCGAGGAAGATGATCGAGCTGCTGTCTCGATTGCCGTACAGCAAGGTGAAGCGGCTGTGCGGCTCGAGGCGCAGCAGCGTCCTGATTAGCGAAATGACCGGCGTGATGCCCGATCCGCCAGCGATACCGACGAGATGGCGCCGATTCGTCGCGGCGAAGTCGGTCGTGAACGAGCCGTGCGGCGGCATGACATCGAGCAGGTCGCCGGGCTTGAGGTGATCGCCGACCCAGTTGGAGAAGAGTCCGCCGCCGATGCGCTTGACGGTCACCATCCAGTCCTGCTCGCCGGGCGCGGTGCAGAGCGAATAGTTGCGCCGCACTTCCTCACCGCCAATCGTCGCCCGCAGCGTCAGATGCTGCCCGGCACGAAAGGCAAAGCGGTCGCGCAGCTCCGCCGGAATCTCGAAGCGGACGGAATAAGCTTCGCTCGTTTCCGGCACAATGTCGGCGACCCGCAGCGCGTGGAAATGCTCGGCCATAGAAGTCCCGCTTAATCTACCAGATCGCGTCGGGGTAGGTGCGCGGGAGGAACTGCATCACTGCAAGCAAATGTCCGAGATGCTCGCTGTGGTGACCGCGGCGGCCGCCGAGGATCGGCCGCTGTTCGGCCGGAGCCTCGAGCCGGGCTTCGGCGAGAACCGCTGCGATTGCCGAACGATACTCCGCCTCGAACTCACGCGGATCCGGCGCGATTGCGCGATCGATCGCCGCCTGCAGCGTCTCGTCGACCTCGAACAGCTCGGGGATGAAGCGCCAATTCCAGTCGAGCCCCTCCGCCATCCGTCGCGCGCTCTCGTCGGTCCCGTCGCCGAGGCGGATGGTCCAGTCGCTGGCGAGCTCGCGATGGTAGGCGATCTCCTTGACTGCCTTGTGCGCGAACTCACGGAGAAATCGATCTGACGATTGGATGAGCCGCTGCAACAGCAAGTGCTGCCAGGTCGTGTAGAGCAGGTGCCTGACAATCGTTTGCGCGAAGTCCCCGTTGGGCTGCTCGACCAGCAGGCAGTTGCGGAAATCGAGCACGTCGCGATGGAAGGCCAGCCGGTCGCCGTCACCGGCTCCCCCCAGCAGCAGCGTCGCCTGTCCGATCAGGTCGAGCGCGAGGTTCGCGAGGCTGATATCCACCTCGAGCACAGGACCGTGCCCGCACCATTCACTGAGCCGCTGCCCAAGCACCAACGCGTCGTCACCCAGACGCAGTAGGTAACCGGCGCGGACCTCGTCGGTTTGATCGATCGTCGATGCCATCAGGCCCAGCCGACGCAATAAGGCTCCGGCTGCATGTCGACCGGGCCGTCGGTCAGGCCGGGCGGCGGGAAGCGCTTCTTGAAGGTGAACGCATGGGGGGTGGGGCCAAAGCGGTCGATGTGCCACAGGCGCGACAGGCCGTCATTGACGGTCGGAATCGTCGCTTCCTGAATCCACCACAGCGCCTGGAACGCGCCGTCGAAGCGCTCGAAGAACTCGCGCCGGCGGGCCATCACTTGGCTGTGCGCACTGCGGTAGACGAACCGGAACAGCGATTCCGCATCCTTCCAAACGGACATGTTGGGAATCAGCAGCGGGTCGGCCGTGGGCTGCAGATCGGTTGCGTTATTCCCCGCCCCCTTCAGGCGCCAGACGAAACCGGAGCTGTTCTCGGCAAGCTCATTAACGCGGTCGAGCGCATCGAAGAAAGGCTGGACGCGTGGGTCGCCGTGGGGCGCGACCAGCCGTCCGATGTTGATTTGCGCGAGATTCCAGCCTTCAGTCATGCCCCTCCCCAATTGGTCAGATGTGCTTCACTTCGTCCGGAATGTCGTAGAAGGTCGGGTGGCGATAGACCTTGTCTTGCGCCGGTTCGAACAGC
>DASVYN010000162.1:0-5461 GCA_036392155.1 Sphingomicrobium sp. | reverse complement strand
AATCTGCAACCGCGGTGAACGCCGGCGCCTCCCGCTTTCTCTTCGTTCGCCGGTGAACCTCAGCAGCGTCGAATGCGCAAGCGGCGTGCCGAGCTTGATTCCGACCGACCGGTCCCGAACCCAGACGATGCTGCCCTCGAGCGTGATCTCGTCGGGAACGCGGATGCTCACCTCGCTGTGGACGGCGACTGAACCGAAGACGGTGGCTTGCACTCCCTGATGCGAAATGTTGGTAATTCGGCACAGCTGGGTGCAGCCGTTCGAATCGATCAATGCGAGGCGCAGGATCGAGGTTTTGCGAAACTCCGACCTGCGCTCGGCGATGTCGCCGCTCGCGCGCGGACCGCCCAACCGGCAATCTTCCATGGAACTGGCCTCCTTGGCTGGCAGATTGCAGGCACTGCGGTTGGTCAGTTGTAAACGTTCGTTCCACTTTGGCAGCATTCCTGCAGCCGACATTGGGCAGTCCTCGAAGGAGCATCGACCTTCGGCGGCTCCGTCGGAGCGCTCCGGCTTTGCTGCAAAATGGACCGAAACGTTAAGCGGTAGCGTTAATGACCCGTAATCGACTTTCACGAAGAGGCGGCTCTGGTCGAAGGACAATAGACACAATTTCAACGATTTAATTCAGCGTTCACCATGTTTGAAAACACTTTCTTACAACCTCTTCGTTTACCTTTTTGGTCGCTCGGTACTGTGTTCTTGTGTCAGAAAGAGCCTGTGCCATGTCCCATTTGTCGGGAGCCTCCTCGCCGGACCTCCAAGTTTCTGCGGATCCGATTGCCTTCGACGACTGCGGCGAGAGCGGCGCTCGAAACGGTAAAATGCATATCAGCCGGCCGCCGGTGCAGCCGGGACAGATTGAGAAAATCATCGATGCCCGGCGCCTCAGGGCCAGCTTCTTCGATTCGGACCTCTTTGCCGATCCCGCCTGGGATATGTTGCTCGACCTCTATCGAGCGCATCTCGCGCAGCAGCGGATCTGCGTCACCAGCGTCTGCTTCGGCGCCGGCGTTCCGGTGAGCACCGCGCTGCGTTGGCTGAACGCGCTTGAGCAGCGCAACCTCGCTAAGCGCAGCCAAGACCCGCTCGACGGCCGCCGCTTCTTCGTCGCGCTGACCGACGAGGGCGCAAGTGCAATGGCCAAATATTTCTCGGCAACAAAGCCACTGGCAATCTGAAACGGCCTTGAGGCCATCAACCCAAAGCTTCGGGCGGCTCGCCGAACCGGAAGCTCGATGCGGTGATCCCACCGAACAAATCGCTCTGGTGATAGGTGGCGACTCCGGTCTCATCCTCGGCCGCTCCGACCACGGCCATCAGCGGAATGAGATGGTCCTCTCGTGGGTGTGCCGCGCGGGCGAGAGGCGCCTGCTCCCAGTCGATCAGACGCTCGGTCCGCTCCTTGGACGATGATTTGGTGAGTGTCTCCTGCAGCCACGCATCGAATCGCCGCGAAGGCTCCACCCCGCGCTGATCGCGCATCTCGCGCAAATTGTGATAGCTGAGCCCGCTGCCGATGATCAGCACGCCCTCGTCGCGCAGCGGACGGAGCAGGCGGCCGACCTGCAGGTGCAGCGAGGGGTCGAGGCTGCGGTCGAGCGACAGCTGCACGATCGGAATATCCTCATTCGGATATAGCGGCTTCATGATGCTGAAGGTGCCGTGGTCGAAGCCTCTAGCGGGATCGAGGCGGGCGTCGATACCGCCACCCTTCAACAGCTGCTCCACTCGCGCCGCGAGCCTGGGAGAGCCCGGCGCGCAATATTCGATCCGGTAGAGATAGTCGGGAAAGCCGAAATAGTCATAGACCATGCCCGGCTTCTCGCCCGAGGAGATGGCGAAACCCCGTTCCTCCCAATGGCCGGAGATCGCCAGGACTGCTTTGGGTACATCGCAAAGCTCCCGGCCCATCGCGACGATCGAGCTTTCGAGCTGGTCAAAATTGCGACGGAATTCGCCGTCCATCCACGGCCAGGGGCCGCCTCCATGGCTGACGAAATATGCGGGCAGGGTGCTGTTGCTCATGGTCTTGAGATGGCGCTGCGGCGGGACGGCTCAAGGCTCATCGATGATACCACCGCACTTGCGCCCAGCGAGGCTGTCGAGCACTCGACATAGGCCTCGCTTGCTCGGCGGTGCGAACTATCGGCCCGGCTCGGGGGGCAACCGGTGGCCGGGCCGGAGTTTCGCCGATCCCTATCGAACTGCTCGGCCCAATGGACAATCGGTGAGCCTCGCCCTTACCACTAACGAAAGTTAGCAGTCTGTCCAGACGAACTGCGGCGAATTGCATCGAACCGTTCCGTAATCTCCACGATGTTCGAATAGAATGCGAGGTGCTCCGCGATCTCGGCTACGGGCGGATATGGATGCTCGTAGGTCCAGACCTTGTTCCTGCCACGCTCACCCAGCACGATGATGTCGAAATAAGCGGCAGCTCCCTTGTAAGGGCAATAAGTGGAATGGTCGGAGCGGCGGAGCTGCGCCATCTCAACGTCCGCGCGGGGGATGTACTGGACCAGCGGGTAGTTTGCTTCCCGGAGCGTCAGTGCGGCTGACGTATCGGCGATCAGCGTATCGCCGGCACGGACCTCGACGCGGTTCGGATTGCACTCGATTATGATCGGGTGATCCGGTCCGGGCGTCATGACGGGGCGGCTGGTCATTCTGCAGAAGTGTGCTGCGCGCACGGCCAATTCAAGCGGCCCCAACTTGAGGGCCTGTGCGCAAGAAGAGCGGTACCGGCCCTGATTCAAGAAAGGCCCCGCGATTGCTCGCGGAGCCTTTCCTGTTGGGGCAAATGAAGGTCATTCACCCACCGTGATCACTCGTCGCACCGGCTGCACCGGTTGGACGAGTGATTAGTTACTCATCATCACCCGTCAGAAAGGCAGGGGCGAACTCAGGCGCAGGGCCCTCGTCATTGCCCCCTTCGCCGCGCTCGCGGCGCCCTTCACCTCGGGGCCCTCGGTCACCGCGGGGGCCATGATCGTCGCGGCCGCCACGATCGCGCCTCGGGCCACGATCGCGATCACGGCCATGTCGGCCGCGATCACCGCGCGGCCCACGATCCTCGCGCGGCTCGCGCGGGGGACGCGTGTCGGGCAGCTCCTCTCCGGTTTCCTGATCGACCAGGCGCATCGACAGGCGGACCTTTCCGCGCTGGTCGACCTCAAGCAGTTTGACCTTGACCTCCTGGCCCTCCGAGAGGACGTCGCGGACATTCTCGACCCGCTCGTTCTTGATCTCGGAGACGTGCACCAGCCCGTCCTTTCCGGGCATGAACGTCACGAACGCGCCGAAATCGACGATGCTCGCCACCTTCCCGGTGTAGACGGTACCGACTTCGGGCTCGGCGACGATGCCCTTGATCCAGTTGCGCGCGGCCTCGATCTGCGAAAGGTCCGACGAGGCGATCTTGATCGTGCCGTCGTCGTCGATGTCGACCTTGGCGCCGGTCTCCGCGACGATCTCGCGGATGACCTTGCCGCCGGTGCCGATCACTTCGCGGATCTTGTCCTTGGGGATCTGCATCGTCTCGATGCGCGGGGCATGGGCGCTGAGCTCGTGACGGCTTTCGCCGAGCGCATTGGCCATTTCGCCGAGGATGTGCGCGCGGCCGTCCTTCGCCTGAGCAAGGGCGGTCTTCATGATCTCCTCGGTGATCCCGGCGACTTTGATGTCCATCTGCAGCGAGGTGACGCCGTCCGACGTACCGGCAACCTTGAAGTCCATGTCGCCCAAATGATCCTCGTCGCCGAGAATGTCGCTGATCACCGCGAAATCCTTGCCTTCAAGGATCAGGCCCATTGCGATTCCCGCCACCGGGCGCTTCAACGGAACGCCGGCGTCCATCAGCGCGAGGCTGCCGCCGCATACCGTTGCCATCGAGCTCGAGCCGTTGGACTCGGTGATGTCGGAGAGAACGCGGATCGTATAGGGAAACTCTTCGACGCTCGGCAGCATCGGGCGAAGCGCGCGCCAGGCGAGCTTGCCGTGGCCGACCTCGCGGCGTCCGGGCGCGCCGAAGCGTCCGACTTCGCCAACCGAATAGGGCGGGAAGTTATAATGCAGCATGAAGCGCTGGTAGGAGAGGCCCTCGAGGCCGTCGATCATCTGCTCGGCTTCCTTGGTGCCGAGCGTGGTGGTGACGATCGCCTGAGTCTCGCCGCGGGTGAACAGCGCCGAGCCGTGGGTACGCGGAAGGAAGCCGACCATGATGTCGATCGGCCGGACCGTCTTGGTGTCACGGCCATCGATACGGCGGCCTTCCTTCAAGATCGCGCCGCGGACGATGTCCGCTTCGATCGACTTGACCAGCTTTGACGCGACCAGCTGATCCTGCGGGTCGGCTTCGGCGAAAGCGGCAGCGGCTTTCTCGCGCGCGCTGTTGAGCGCCGTCGAGCGCTCCTGCTTGTTGGTCAGCTTGTAGGCAGCGTCCACGTCGGCGCCGATAAGCGCCTTCAGCTGCTTCTTGATCGCCGCCTTGTCGGCGTTCTGGGCGAGCTCCCACGGCTCCTTGGCAGCCTGTTCGGCGAGCTTGATGATTGCTTCGATCACCGGCTGCATCGACTTGTGTGCGAACATGACTGCGCCGAGCATCTCCTCCTCGGAGAGCTCCTTCGCTTCGGATTCGACCATCATCACCGCTTCGCGGGTCCCGGCGACGATAAGGTCGAGACGACCTTCGCTCACCTGCGTCTGCGTCGGATTGAGGATATATTCGCCTTCAGCCGAGAAGCCGACGCGCGCGGCACCGATCGGACCCATGAAAGGCACGCCGGACAGCGTCAGCGCGGTCGAGGCGGCAATCATTGCGAGGATGTCAGGCTCGTTCTCGCCGTCGTAGCTCAGGACCTGGGCAATGACGAGGACTTCGTTGTAAAAGCCTTCGGGGAACAGCGGGCGGATCGGGCGGTCAATGAGGCGCGAAGTGAGCGTCTCCTTCTCGGTCGCACCGCGCTCGCGCTTGAAAAAGCCGCCGGGGATCCGACCGGCAGCCGAGAATTTTTCCTGATAGTGAACCGTCAGCGGGAAGAAGTCCTGGCCGGGCTTCACCGACTTGGCGGCGGTAACCGCGCAGAGCACTACGGTTTCGCCGAGGGTCGCGATGACCGCGCCGTCGGCCTGGCGGGCAACGCGGCCCGTCTCGAGCTTGAGGGTTTTTCCGCCCCACTCGATTTCTACAGTTTTCGTATTGAACATCATGTTTCCTTTACCCGCGGGCCGGATGCCGGCGGGACAGCAGTGGCAGACGGAGCCGGTCTGCGAGCGGTTCGGGGCCTTCAATGCCCCTAACGGGTTCCATCAAAGTCGTGCTTTGATGGGTCCCTGAGCCCGACCGCCGGATTGCGGTTGGCCCCGATGCGCAAGGGGCGCCGCACGGCGCCCCTTCGGTTTACTTGCGAAGACCGAGCTTCGCGATGAGATCGGTGTAGCGCGTCTCGTCCTTGCGCCG
>DASVYN010000161.1:0-15719 GCA_036392155.1 Sphingomicrobium sp. | reverse complement strand
TGCTCGGCCTGGTCGGACTTGTCGTACTGCTCCAGCTCAAATGGGCCGCCGCGACCATCGCCCTCATCAGTCTTGGGCCAGTTGCGCTCTATCCCTTCATGAAGCGGATCACCTGGTGGCCGCAGGCGTGGCTGGGGCTGGTCTTCTCCTGGGGCGCGCTGGTCGGCTGGCCCGCGGCCACCGGCAGCTTCGCCTGGCCGGCATTTCTTTTGTGGTTGGGAAGCATCGCCTGGGTCGTCGGCTATGACACGCTTTATGCCATCCAGGACAAAGAGGATGACGCGCTGGTTGGAGTCAAATCCTCGGCTCGCCGGCTCGGCCACAGCGCGCCGCTTGGAATCGGTATATTCTATGTGATCGCACTGTTGCTGTGGGGCGCTGCAATCTGGAGCGTCCGTCCGGATTGGCTCGCGCTGCTTACCCTCGCGCCGGCCGCGCTGCACCTGGCGAACCAGGCGCTTCGGGCGGATCCCGACGACGGCGAAGTTGCGCTCAGCTTGTTCCGGTCGAACCGCACGACCGGATTGTTGATTTTCTTGGCAATGCTGGTGGTCGGGCTCGCGCCGCGCTAGTCGCGCGCCCCATGCAATCACCCATGGACGCACGAAAGATCGCCGAATCGCTCGTCGAGCGCGGGATCGCCGCTGGAGCGAGCGCAGCCGACGCGCTCTATGTCGGTGACCGCTCTTCGGGAGTCGAGGTGCGGCTCGGCAAAATCGACAGCGTCAGCCGATCCGAGGGCGAGCAGGTCGGGCTTCGTCTGTTCGTCGGTCAGCGCTCGGCGACGGCCGCCTCTTCGGACTTGTCGGAAGATGCTCTGAGCGTGCTGGTCGAACGTTGCCTGGCGATGGCAAAGGAAGCGCCGGAAGACCCCTATGCGGGCCTCGCCCCCAATGAACTGCTTCAGCGAGGCGAGCTGCCGTCTCTCGATTCGGACGATGGGCTCGAGCCCGACCCGACCGAGCTTCGCGCACGTGCCCTGGAAGCGGAAAATGCCGCGCTCGCTGTCAAAGGCGTCACCAATTCGAGCGGTGCCGGAGCGAGCGCATCGGCGACGACCATGGCGCTCGCCACGTCCGGCGGCTTTTCAGGGGCCTATCGGACGACTGGCCACGGTTGTTCAGCAGCGATGATCGCCGGCGAGGGTGCAACGATGCAACGCGACCACGCCTGGCACAGCGCGCACCATCTGGAGGACCTCGAAAGCGCGTCGGAAATCGGCGCTCGTGCCGGGACTCGCGCGGTTGCTCGGCTCAATCCAATGCGGCCGAAGCCTGGTAAATATCCAGTGCTGTTCGATCCGCGCGTAGCATCGGCCCTCCTCGGCCATTTATCCGCGGCGATCAGCGGATCGTCGGTCGCAAGAAAGACGAGCTTCCTTCAGGGAAAGCTCGGCGCCTCGGTTTTCGCTCGCGGAGTGACAATCGTCGATGATCCGCTGCGTCCGCGCGGCCTGCGCTCGCGCCCGTTCGATGGTGAAGGCGTGCGGGTATTGCGGCAGGAGCTGGTGTCGGACGGCGTGCTCGGACATTGGATTGCCGAAAGCGCTTCGGCACGGCAACTCGGTATCGAGCCGACAGGGCACGCAGCGCGCGGCGTCGGCGGAGCCCCGAGCGCTTCGCCAAGCAATCTTTATTTCGCCGCTGGGCGGCGAAGCCGCGAAGAATTGCTCGCGGCCGTGCCCGAAGCATTGCTGATCATCGAGCTGATCGGCCAGGGGGTGAACCCGGTGACCGGCGACTACAGCCGCGGCGCGGTCGGCTTCATGGTACGCGGCGGCGAGATCGCCGAGCCGGTTGCAGAGATCACGATTGCGTCGAACCTGATCGACATGTTCGCAACACTGGAGCCGGGAAGCGATCTCGAGTTCCGCCGTGGAATTGACGCACCGACGATCCTTGTGCCGGAAATGACCGTCGCCGCGGCTTAGGCTTCGGCGGAGATCCGCCGCACGCCGAGCCGCGGGATTTCGATCTTGGGGCAGCGGTCCATCACCACTTTGAGCCCAGCAGCTTCCGCTTTTTGGGCGGCTTCCTGGTTGATTACGCCGATCTGCATCCAGACCGCCTTGGCGCCGACGAAAATCGCTTGCTCGACCGCTTGAGCCGCAGCCTCGGGGCGGCGGAAGATGTCGACGATGTCGATCGGCACGCCGATCTGCGCGAGCTCGCGCCAGACGAACTCGCCGAGCACATGCTCGCCGGTGATCTGCGGGTTCACCGGGATTATGCGATAGCCCCGCTCCTGGAGGAATTTCATCACGCCGTAAGAGGGCCGGTTCGGACGGTCCGACGCGCCGACGACGGCGATGGTTCGGGCGTTGGTCAGAAGCTCGGCAATGTCCTCGTCGCTGGTAAGCGGCATTGCGCGACAACGATTTCAGTGGACCGGTGTTTCCAGCGCTTGGAGCAGCTTGCGAGCAATTGCGGCAAATGCTTCGGACTCAGCCCCGTTCGAGCCTGCCGGCGGACGACCTGCGTCCGACGCCTCGCGGATTGCAAGCGACAACGGCAGGCGACCAAAAAAGGGAATGCCCATCTCGGCCGCCGCTGCTTCCGCGCCGCCGGTGCCGAACGGGTGCGATGCCTGGCCGCAATTGGGGCAAGTGTAGACCGCCATATTCTCGATGATCCCGAGCAGCGGAATGCTGGTCTTGTTGAAAAGGTCGACCGCTCGCCGCGCGTCGATCAGCGAGAGGTCCTGCGGAGTCGAGACGATCACTGCACCGGCCGGGCGGGAGCGCTGGATCAGCGACAGCTGAACATCGCCCGTGCCGGGCGGCAGGTCGACGAGCAGAAGTTCGGTCTCACCCCACTCGGCATCCACAAGTTTGGCGAGCGCGCCGGTCGCCATCGGCCCGCGCCAGGCGAGCGCGTGGCCGGGCGAGACGAGCTGCCCGAGCGACAGGAAGCGGATGCCATGGGCCTCGACCGGGATCAATTTCTCATTTTCCGCGGTGGGCTTTTCGTGACTGCCGAGCAAGGTCGGTTGCGAGGGCCCGTAAACATCGGCGTCGATCAGCCCGACTTTCTTGCCGGCGCGCGCCAGGGCAATTGCCAGATTGGCGGCGACGGTCGACTTGCCGACACCGCCCTTGCCGCTGCCGACGGCAATCAAGGTCCGCGCCGGCGTGGCGGCGGTCATCGCGATCCGCGCTTCGCTGACTTCAGCAATTGCCAAGGCTGCAGTCTTCAACTCATCTTCCACCTTGGAAGCTTCGGCCGAGCTCAATCCTGTCGCATCGACAATGATCGTCGCCACCCCGCCCGCGAGCTTTCGCGAACGGATCCGCTCCGCGTGCGGAAGTTCTGACAAAGGGCCCGCCGGCTGGTCCATTGAAGCCACATAGGTGGCGACGCTTCGCTTGCCACTGTTTTTCGCGTGCGCTCTCTCTATATTCGGCGCCGATGAGCAATATTTCCGGGTGGGGCAGCCGCATGCGCGGTCTGTTCACCGACACCAAAGGGCCCTGGGGGCCAAGCGGCAGCGGCAGTGGCGGCGGCGAGCCGCCATCGGGCGACGACTCCCGCAGCGGCGGGCCGTGGGGCGAACCGCCCAAGCGCGGACGCGGCATCGGCGGTGGACCGAGCGTTTCCGCACTCGACGAGTTCCTCCGCCGGAGCCGCGCACGTTTCAGTGGCGGCGGCTCCGGCGGAGGTCTGCCTTCGAAGCCCGACCGTTCGCTGATCGTCTGGACGGTTTGCGGACTCGTCCTGATCTGGCTGCTGTGGACCAGCACCCATTCTATCGCACCCGGTCAGAGCGGCGTCGTCACCCAGTTCGGCCGTTACAGCCGCACGCTCGGGCCCGGCGTGAGCTTCACGCTGCCTTCGCCGATCGAGCGAGTCAGGAAGATCGACGTGCAGAAGATCCAGTCGCTGGAGCTGGGTTCGTCCAGCGCGGACGACCTCATGCTCACCGGCGACCAGAATCTGATCAACCTCGCCTATCAGATCCGCTGGAATATCCGCAGTCCGGAACTCTTCTTGTTTCAAATGGCCAAACCCGAAGAAACGATCCGCGAAGTCGGGGAAAGCGCGATGCGGGCGGTGATCAGCCAGGTGACGCTGAACGACGCAATGGGCGACCGCCGCGCCGAAATCGAGGCGCAGGTCGCCCAGAACATGCAGCGGATCCTGGATTCCTATCATTCCGGGGTTCAGGTGCAGGGCATCGCGATCAAGCAGGCCGATCCGCCCGACCAGGTCAACGACGCGTTCAAGCAAGTGACCGCGGCCCAGCAGCAGGCACAGAGCTTTATCAACGGTGCAAATGCCTATGCACTCCAGTTGCACCAGAAGGCCGAGGGCGATGCGACTGCGTTCGACAAGGTTTATGCGCAATACAAGCTTGCGCCCGAAGTCACCCGCCGCCGCATGTATTATGAAACGATGGAACAGGTTCTCTCGCGAGTGAACAAGACCATCGTCGAAGCACCGGGGGTCACGCCCTACCTGCCGTTGCCGGCCGTCAAGCAGCAACAGCAGGAGGAGCGGCAGCAGTGACTGAATTGATTCGCAACCGTCCACTGTTCATCGCCGTGATCGCGCTTGCGATCCTCGTGCTGCTCTACTTCAGCTTTCCGATCGTGCCGGAGACGAAGGAAGCGCTTGTGGTGCGCTTCGGAAAGCCGATTGCGGTCCTGAACCAGTACAAGCCGGGACGACCGATCGGTACCGCGGGCGCTGGCCTTGGATACCGGATCCCCGGGGTGGATCAGCTGGTGTGGATCGACAAGCGTGTCCAGGATGTGGACATGCAGCGCCAGCAGGTGCTCTCGACCGATCAGCGCCGGCTCGAAGTCGACGCGTTCGCCCGCTACAGGATCGTTGATCCCCTTCGCATGTACATCAGCGCCGGAACCGAGGACCAGCTGCGCGACCAGCTTCGGCCAATCCTCGGATCGGAAGTGCGCAATGAGCTCGGCCGAGTCGAATTCGCGTCGCTCCTCACCCCGGAACGCCAGGGGATCATGGACAGCGTGCGCAATTCGCTGAACCGGATTGCAAGCCAATATGGGGTCAAGGTCATCGACGTGCGCATCAAGCGCACCGACCTGCCCGATGGCGCGCCTTTGTCTGCGGCCTTCGACCGCATGCGGACGGCGCGCGAACAGGAGGCCCGTTCAATTCTTGCCCAAGGCCAAAAGCAGGCGCAGATCATCCGCGCCGAAGCGGATGCCGAAGCCGCCCAGACCTATGCCGCAAGCTTCGGCAAGGACCCGGATTTCTACGATTTTTACCGGGCGATGCAGAGCTACCAGACCACGTTCGTTGGCGACGGTCAGGAGAAATCGGCACCGACGACCATGATCCTGTCGCCGCAGAATGATTATTTGAAGGAATTCACCGGACATTCGAAGTGAAATCCTAGCGTTCAAATGCGGTTAAGCCCCATGGGCGATTAGCGCCCTTGCGTCTCACCCCAATAAATGGAGTATCGATGAGGTCGAAGGAGTCCGGAAAAGTGCGCTACGCCTATGGGGTCACGATGGCCCTGCTTCTCGGGGGGACTGCATTCTCTCTCGCAACGGGGCAGGCGGGCGCTCAGATTCCGCAGAACGCGCCCGGTACCGCAGCGCTGGCTCCGCGCGGGGGCGCGCCGATGTCGTTTGCGGACCTGGTCGCGAAGCTGCAGCCGGCGGTGGTCAACATCTCGACCAAACAGCGCGTGCCGGTGAAGGCCCAAGTCGATCCGCTCGAGCAATTCTTCCGCCAGTTCGATCCCAATCAGCAACAGGGTGGCAACGATAACAGCGGCAGTGGCGGTCAGCCGCGTACCCGCGAGGCGGGCTCGCTGGGGTCGGGTTTCATCATCTCGCCCGACGGCTACATCGTCACCAACAATCACCTGATCCAGGGGCTGACCGGTACCGGCACGGTCGATACGATCACCGTCAAGACGACCGACGGTCGGGAATTTCCGGCGAGGATCGTTGGACGCGACGAGACATCCGACCTCGCTTTGCTCAAGATCGAAGGCCAGAATTTGCCGTTCGTCCAGTGGGGCGACAGCACCAAGGCGCGGGTCGGCGATTGGGTAATCGCGATCGGCGATCCTTATGGTGTCGGAAGCACCGTTACCGCCGGAATCATCTCCGCGCTTCACCGCAGCATCACCGGAGCCGGTGCCTACGACCGCTACATCCAGACCGATGCCGCAATCAACATGGGCAATAGCGGTGGCCCGATGTTCGATCTCAACGGCAATGTCATCGGCATCAACTCGGCACTCATCTCGCCGACCGGCGCCTCGGTCGGAATCGGGCTCGCAATTCCCGCGGAAGCCGCCAGGCCGGTGATCGATGCGCTTCGCAAGGGTCAGCGTCCCCTTCGCGGTTACCTTGGGGTCAGTCTGCAGCCGGTTGACGAGGATCTGGCGCCCGCGCTCGGCATTCCAAAGGACACCGGCGAGCTCGTTCGCTCGGTCGTGCCCGGCGCCCCGGGCTCTCGTGCCGGCCTCGTCCAGGGCGATGTGATCGTCAAGGTCAACGGCCAACAGGTTACGCCCGACCAGACCGTCTCCTATCTTGTCGCGAACACCGCCGTCGGTCAGCGTGTCCCACTCGAAATCATCCGCAGCGGCAAGCGCGCGACCGTCTATGTCCAGGTCGGGGAGCGGCCACCGGAGGATCAGCTCGCGAAACTTGGCGCCGGGGGCGGAACCCAGGGCGGGACCACGCCTGCGCCGGCCACGCCGCAGCGCGCTCTGGGCCTGTCGCTTGCGCCGCTGACGCCCGAGCTCGGCCGCGCAGCGAACCTTCCGTCCAATGCCCGCGGAGTGATAATCACCACCATCGATCCCAACTCCAACGCAGCCGAGCAGGGCCTGCAGCGCGGCGATCTCATAGTGTCGGTAAATAATCAGCCGGTAAGCACGCCGGGCCAGGTGATCGCGGCAATCGATGCTGCGCGCAAAGCCGGCCGCTCGAGCGTCCTGCTGCTGGTCCAGCGCGGCACGACGCCGGGCGTGTTCGTCGGAGTCGACATCACCGGCAAATAGTCACCGTCCCAGGAGCTGACCTATCCTCCGAACGGCTCGTTCGAGCCGGCCCGCGTGCCTTGACTGATCGCGCGCCTGTCCCGAATCCTTACGATGCTTGAGATTCGCTTTATCCGTGTCCCGCTTTAAAGGGGACAGTGGAGACGAGGAACTGGTGGCCGATCCGGATTGCAAGGTGATCGAAGAGCTCGAGCGCGAATGGCGCGATGCCCTGTGCGGCAAGAACATGGAGCGGCTCCAATCGCTCGTACATAAGGATTTCGTCCTGATCGGAACCCGCTCGACCGGGCCGTTCATGATGACCCGCGACGAATGGTTCGACGCGATCCAGCGCCGCGAGGTGGACGCGATCGACGTCGATATCGAGGACGCGACCATCCTCGAAAATGTGATGATCGGCACCGTCCACGCCCGCTGGCGTCTCAAATATCTCGGACGGATCATCGAGGATTGCGTCGTTCTCACCGACGTCTGGGTGAAAGACGAAGGGCACTGGCAGGCGATCCGTCGCCATTCGACGCCGGCGCCGCCCGGTGCCTGCGATCTCAAGGGGGGAAGATGAAATGGCGACTCAGGCTGGTGTGAGTCGAGGTCTGCGCGCGAGCGGGAACATCAGGGAACTCACGCTTCGCGGCATCATCCTCGGAGCGCTGATCACGGTCATCTTCACCGCTGCGAACGTCTACCTCGGCCTCAAGATCGGAATCACGTTCGCGACATCGATCCCGGCAGCAGTCATTTCCATGGCGGTGCTGAAGGCCTTCCGCGATTCGACGATCCAGGAAAACAACATCGTTCAAACGATCGCGTCGGCCGCAGGAACGCTATCGGCGATCATTTTCGTTCTGCCCGGCCTGATCATGGTCGGCTGGTGGACGGGCTTCCCTTACTGGCTGTCGGTCGCGGTCATCGGAATCGGCGGAATTCTGGGGGTCATGTATTCGGTGCCCCTGCGACGTGCGCTCGTGACCGGAACCGACCTCCCTTATCCGGAAGGTCTCGCTGCGGCCGAGGTCCTGAAGGTCGGCTCAGGGGTCGGCGGTGCCGAGGAAAATCGCCGCGGCCTGGTCCTGATCGGCGGCTCGACCCTGGTCTCTGCACTCTATTTCCTCGTCGCGAAGACCAGACTGCTGACAGATACTGCATCCAAGACATTCCGCGTCGGGAGCGCTGCGTCCGGGATCTCCGCGAGCCTTTCGATGGCTCTGATCGGCGTTGGACATCTGGTTGGCGTCGGCGTCGGATTTGCGATGATCGTCGGTATGGTTGTTGCCTGGGGATTCGTGGTGCCCCATTGGAGCCATGACCCGGGGCTTCTCGCCCAGGCGGGCGGCGATCTCGACAAATTGGTGCACGCGGCGTGGCTGAAGGCGCGATTGGTCGGCGCCGGTACGATCGGCGTCGCTGCAATCTGGACATTGCTTCGAATCATTGGTCCGATCATCGCGGGCGTCCGCGGAGCCTTGGCCGCCAATGCGGCTCGGAAGGCAGGTCGCGGTAGCGAGCTGCCAATCACCGAACGCGACATCCCCATTGGGATCGTGACCGGCACGATCCTCCTTTCGATGATCCCGATCGGCCTGTTGCTCTATGCCTTCGGCAACACGGCGCCAATTGCGGCCCATCCGAGCACGACCATCATCCTCAGCATCATCTACACGCTCATTGCCGGTGTCGTGATCGCTGCGGTGTGCGGTTACATGGCGGGTCTCATCGGAGCGTCGAACAGTCCGATCTCGGGCGTTGGCATCCTCTCGGTCCTGGGTATTTCGCTGATTCTGGTGGCGCTTTACGGGAAAGTCGGCGGCAACGAGACCAAGGCGCTCGTTGCCTTCGCCTTGTTTGTGACGGCGATCATCTTCGGTGTGGCCACCATCTCGAACAATAACCTTCAGGATTTGAAGACCGGGCAGCTGGTGGACGCGACCCCGTGGCGGCAACAGGTCGCGCTGGTGCTCGGGGTCGTGTTCGGCGCGCTGGTCATTCCGCCGATCCTCAACCTGCTCAATCACGCGTTTGGCTTTCAGGGAATGCCCGGGGTCGGGCCCGATGCGCTGAGCGCACCGCAGGCGGCGATCATCTCGACCATTGCGCAGGGCGTGCTCGGCGGCAGTCTCGACTGGGGGTTGATCGGCCAGGGCGCAATCATCGGTGTAGTCGCCGTCATTGTTGATGAAGGGCTGAAGGCGAGCTCGAACCGACGGCTGTTCTTACCGCCGCTTGCGATCGGCATGGGCATCTACCTTCCGCTCGAGGCAGACCTCCTGATCCCGGTCGGCGCAGTCCTCGGCTGGTTCTACAACCGCTGGGCAGTAACGGCTCGAAGCCCGGCATTTGCCGAACGCATGGGTGTGCTGATGGCCACCGGCCTGATTGTCGGCGAGAGCCTCATGGGCGTTGTCTTTGCTTTCATGGTGGGCGCAGCGCAGCGGACGGGCTCGAAAGATCCCGCAAACGTGCTTGCACTGATTGAGCCCTATTCGTGGGTGAAGGAGGTCAGCATCGTCGTGTTCGCGCTCGCCATCGTCGCCCTCTACTTCTGGACGCGGGGCCGGGCCTCGGTGGCGCCGGCGTTCGACGAGGCCGGCACTCCGGAGCCGACGTTCCGTTAGTTCGCCAGCACCGCTTTCCTAAGTGCGGCAGGGGAAAGCGGATCAGCACCGGCTTCGGCCTTGCGCACCAGTGCGACGATCGCGCGGTTGACGGGCGCGTCGCGCTGCAAACGCTCTGCCAGGCGCACGAGCTCGCCGTTGAGATAATCGACCTCCGTCCTGCGGCCGGCGGCGAGGTCGTCGGCCATCGATGAACGCGCTTTGGAATCGATCTTCCACCGTTTGAGGAAGAAGCGATTGAACAGCCAATCGGGCGAATTGATGATCCGCGGCAGCATAGCGAGCGAGATCGGGCCGACCGTCGCCGGCTCAATCTCGGCCCGCTTCAGCAGCTCGAGGCCTTCCTCGATCGAAGCCGCGAACACCCGGCGATAGTCCCTGCGCTTCAGCTCCTCATGGAGCGTACGGCCGGACAGCGCATTGACCGCATTGTTGAGATTGATGAGCAGCTTGCCCCAGGCGAGTCCGAGCATGTCGTCCGAAAATTTGAGCGCTGCGCGGCTCCCGTCGATCGCTTGGGCGAGCCACTGAATGCTCGCCCGCCGCTCGGCATAAAGATCGCCTGCAACGCCTTTGTGGAAGCATCCCTTGCCAAGATAGGCGACATTATAGGGGACCATCCCGCGCGCGATCTCGAAACGCCCGCCGAGCCCCTGTTCGAGCAGGTCGACATTGCTGACGCCGTTCTGGAAGCTGATGATCGTGGCCCCCCGGACGGCATGTTTCGCGATCTCGGCGCAAGTTGCTCGGGTGTCGCCGCTCTTGACCGTCAGAGCAATGATCTGCGCACTTTCAAGCGCTTCGGGCCCGCACCGATAATCGACCGCGCGGGGCGCCAGATGCGCCTGCCAGCCGCTATAGTCGCTAAGCGTGAGGCCATGCTCGTCGATGTCCTTCGAAAGCTTTGGACGGCCGATGAAGGAAACCGGCAATCCCGCCGCGGCCCAAGCGCCGCCGATGAAGCATCCGACCGAGCCGGCGCCCAAGATCGCGACCCTCGGCCCAGCGGGCATTCCTATCCTCTGCCGCGATACGCTTGCACACCCTGATCGGGAAGCCACAGGCCCTCGGGCGGCGCACCGCTCTGCCAGAAGACGTCGATCGGAATTCCGCCGCGCGGATACCAATAGCCCCCGATCCTCAGCCATTCGGGCTTCATCTCGGCGGTGAGGCGCTGGCCGATCCCGACAGTCACATCCTCGTGGAAGCCGCAATGGTTGCGGAACGAGCCGAGGAACAGCTTGAGGCTCTTGCTTTCGACGATGCGATCAGCGGGCGCATAGTCGATCACCAAATGGGCAAAGTCCGGCTGTCCGGTGACCGGGCAGAGCGAGGTGAATTCGGGCGCAGTAAAGCGAACGAGATAGAGCGCACCCGGGCGCGGATTGGGGACATAATCGAGCACCGCCTCGTCGGGCGAAGCGGGCAAGCTGCTCGTCTTGCCGAGGTGCTGCGTGTCCATTGCGGATGCTTCTACGCGGCTGTTGCAGCCTCCGGCAACGCCCAGTCGATCGGTGCGCATCCGTGGCTTTGAAGGAAGGCGTTGGCCTTCGAGAAATGGCGGCAGCCGAAGAAGCCGCCGTGCGCGGACAGGGGCGAGGGGTGCGGCGCCTTCAGGACCAGGTGCCGAGAGCCTTCGACGAATGCCGCCTTCCGCTGGGCATAGCTGCCCCAGAGCATGAACACGACCGGTTCGGTCTTTGCGTTCACTTCGCGGATGATCGCGTCGGTGAAGCGTTCCCAGCCCTGCTCGCGGTGCGAGGCAGCGCGGCCCATCTCGACAGTTAGCACGCTGTTGAGAAGCAACACCCCCTGCTTCGCCCAGGGTTCGAGGAAGCCGTTGCGCGCAGGTTTGAGGCCGAGATCGCTTTGGAGCTCCTTGAAGATATTGCCGAGGCTCGGGGGCAGCTGGACGTCCGGCCTCACCGAGAAGCAGAGACCGTGCGCCTGGCCCGGGCCGTGATAGGGATCCTGACCGAGAATGACGACACGCACCTGGACGAGCGGGGTGAGATCGAGCGCGCGGAACCACTCATTGCTCTTGGGAAAGACCCGTTTGCCCTGCTGTTTCTGGGTCAGAAGGAACCGTTTCAAATCGGCCATATAGCCTTGCGCGAATTCTTTGCGCAGCGGCCCGAGCCAGCTCGGATGCAATCGGATCTGCTCAGTTGTCATTGCCGTCATTGCGAGCGTAGCGAAGCAATCGGAAAAAGTTGGCGCCGGACCGCCTGATTGCCACGGCCAGTCAGGCCTCGCAACGATGAGGAGAACATATGGAATCGCTGGTTTCGACCGATTGGCTGGCGCAGCATCTGGGTGAGCCCGACCTTCTACCCGTCGATTGCACCTGGTTCATGCCTTCGCTGCGGCGCGACCCGCACCAGGAATATTTGGAGGCGCACATTCCCGGCGCCCGATTTCTCGATATCGACGAGGTCGCCGACCGTTCAAATCCTGCGCCGCACATGCTTCCCAATGCAGCGCAATTCAGTAGTGCGATGGAGATGCTCGGGATCGACCGCGAGGACCGGATCGTCGTCTACGACAATTCGCCGCATCGGACCGCTGCCCGCGGCTGGTTCACATTTCGGCATTTCGGCGCGAGCAAGGTAGCGGTCCTCGACGGCGGTTTTCAAAAATGGCTGGCGGAAGGACGCGCAACCGAGAGCGGGCGGCCGCGACCGCGGCTCGCCAAATTCGCTGCCGATGAAATGCCGAATGTGGTCGCAAAGAGCCAGATCCTGGCAGGACTCGACCTTCCGCTGCTCGACGCCCGCGGCCGCGCTCGATTTGAAGGCAGCGAGCCCGATCCGCGCGACGGTGTCGCGCCCGGCCATATCCCCGGTGCACGGAACTTGCCGTCGGCCGAGCTCTATGATGCGGACGGGACATTCAAGAGCAGGGACCAGCTGCGCCAGCTCTTTGAAGCGTCCGGAATCGATCCGCAGCAGCCGTTCGCGGCCACATGCGGATCGGGGGTTACGGCAAGCGCGCTGATCTTCGCCGGCCATCTTCTCGGAAACGATCGGACCCGGCTCTACGATGGAAGCTGGAGTGAATGGGGCGCCGATCCGGCAACCCCGAAGGCGCTTGGTGCAGCCTAGCTCAGAACGATGCCGGCGACTTTGCGAAGCTCGCGGCGGATCTGATCGACGAGCGCCTCGCTCGCTGCGCGATGCGGCTCACGGCCCTCGCTCCGCTGGCTGAGGATTGCCTCGATCCCTGCGGCAGTCGCACCGACGAGGCGTGCGGAGCGACGATCGAAACAGCGCTGTTTCGCTTCGCCCGCGTCCTTCCATGCGGACGCCAGACGATCATCACTGTCCGCGCTGGGCCCGTTGCTGAAGCCTCCCTCAACCAGCCGCAGTGCATGACGAACGCTGGCCAGCCTCGACACCGCCTCGGCATAGGCTTCGGGCTGCGCTTCGGGTTCGTGCTGGGGGATCAGGTGAAGCATCCTTCCCCGGCTAACCCGACAGGGTTAGGAAAGGATGAATCCCGTTCGCGAGATCCGACTCATTTCAGGGCTGGCCCCTTAAGCCCCACTCTTCTCGTCAATGTCGCGCAGGATCCAGCCGCGCTGGGGAATGGTTTCGATGAACTCCGCGCCGCCGCTCGCATTCCTCAGCTTTTTGCGCAGCTTGGAGATGAACACGTCGATGATCTTGGGCTGCGGCTGGTCGTCGGCGCGGCGGTAGAGATGCTTCAGAAGCATTGCTCGGGTGACGACATTGTTGCGCGCGAAAGCCAGCAGCTCGAGGACCCGATATTCCATCTCGGTGATACCGATCGGGTGACCGTCGATCCGGATCAAGCGTTGCACCTGATCGACCGACAGGCGGCCGCCGCACAGGCTCTCGGGCATCTCGCCACCGGTGGCGCGAAGGCTGGCGAGCAGGCGCGAGGCAGCTTCCTCGCTGTCCTCCGGTGATACGCTGCGCGGACTGCCGATGATTACCTGCTGAATGTCGGCGAGCATCTTGTGCGCTTCCTCGACGAGCCGAGTGCCCTCCTCGAAGCGGCGGCGCGAGCGGTCGAGCATCGATTCGATCTCGACCAGGCGGGCAGGAAGATTGGTTGTGGCCATTCTTTAGATTTCCGCTCCCCCGCTCGTTCCTTACTGGCCGGCCTGCGCCGATGCGACGTTGGTGCTCGTGTTGGCCGTGGTCAGGATCTGCACCGTCATTGGGCCCTTGTCCACAATCCGCGTGCTCGGATCCCACACCTGGCTGCGAATTCCCATCTGCGCATCGTTGCGGCCGGCGGCGTCGAGCAGGCTGGTCTCTCCCGGACTGCGCTGGGCCGGACCGCCGAACAGCGCGTCGATTGCTTGCTGCTGCGCCTCGTTGGGAGTGAGACCGCCGGTGCCGGCAACCGGCGGCGCGAGGCTGAAGTCGGGTGGAATGATGAGCGGCGCGTTGCGCGCGACGGCGAATTCGTCGGGGGTCGACGATCGGCGGTGGGCACAGCCGCTCGCGGTCACGGTCGCTGCGATCACCAGAGCGATCAAAACTTTACGCATGTTCGATAGTCTCCTCGGGGCCGCTGCCCTTTGCATGATCCTTACGGCTCAGGAACGCGCGCAGCAACAGGATCACGACGGCAATGCTAATCGCCGCATCGCCGACGTTAAATATCAAAAATGGGCGAAATTCGCCAAAGTGGAGATCGGCGAAGTCGACCACATAGCCGTGGAGCGTGCGGTCGAGGATGTTGCCGAGCGCGCCGCCGAGCACCATTCCCAATGCGATCTGCTCGACGCGGTGCTTTTCGCGGCCCAGCCAGTAAGCGACGCCGACGGCGATCGCCGAAGTCAGTGCGACCAGCATCCAGCGGCCGGTCTCGGTCGTGGCATTGAGGAGACCGAGCGAGATGCCGATGTTCTGCGTGTAGGTGAACTGGAAGAAGGGGACGATATAGAGCTGATCGCCGACATGATTGACGCCGAGCGGCCCGGTCACCCACCATTTCACCAGCTGGTCGAGCCCGAATATGGCGAGCGCGATCAGGAAACCGAGGCGCCGGTCAGCCATTCACCACCTCTTCGCAGCGAGGGTCGAGTCCGCCAGCCTGGCTTACGTCGGGCCGATGGCGCCAGCAGCGACCGCATTTGTTGTTCGAGGTCTTCACCACTTTCCAATCGCCCTTGTGGACTGTCGAGGTGATGAACAGTTCCTCGAGCAGCTCCGGATCCTCGTCGCTCGGAACCCACACTTCCGCTTCGAGGCTCGATCCCACGACTTTGTCGCGGCGTAGCGGCTCGATGCGCTCAGTAACCTCGGCGCGGAGGGCGCGAAGCGCATTCCAGCGCTGCTCGTCGGCATCGACCGGCGGAATCAGCGGCCATTCGAGCAGGTGGACCGATTCCGCATCGGGATAGCGGGTTGCCCAAACCTCCTCGCTCGTGAACACCAGGACCGGCGCCAACCAACGTACGAGCGCCTGGAACAATGTGTCGAGTACCGTCCGATACGCCCGCCGCTTCGCCGACACCGGCGCGTCGCAATAGAGGCTATCCTTGCGGATATCGAAGTAGAAAGCGGAAAGGTCATTGTTAGCGAAATCGCTCAGCAGCCGCGTATATGTGTTGAAATCGAAGTCATCGACGGCGTTGCGCAGCTTCTGGTCGAGCACTGCCGTCAAATGCAGCATATAGAGATCGAGCTCGGGATAGGCGGAAACATCGTCCAGCCGTTCTTCCTCGCCGAACCCGTCGAGCGCGCCGAGCAGATAGCGGAACGTATTGCGCAGCTTGCGATACTGGTCGGCGACGCCGGCCAATATTTCCTTGCCGATCCGGTGGTCTTCGGTGAAGTCGACCGACAGTGCCCAGAGGCGCAGGATATCGGCGCCATATTCCTTCATCAGATCGAGGGGGCTGATCGTGTTGCCCAGGCTCTTGGACATTTTCATGCCCCTGGCGTCCATCGTGAAACCGTGAGTGAGCACCGCATTGTAAGGCGCGCGGCCGCGCGTTCCGCAGCTTTCAAGCAGTGACGACTGGAACCAGCCGCGATGCTGGTCCGAACCTTCGAGGTACATGACGCGATCCTGGCCGCCCTCGCGCTTGCGGCGCAGGCCCTTGAAGCCCGGGAATGCCGTCGG
>DASVYN010000160.1:0-6144 GCA_036392155.1 Sphingomicrobium sp. | reverse complement strand
GCTTTCTCCCCGTGCAGCACGCTTTGGGTGATCGAGTTCGGCAGCGGCAGGGTCGTTTCGAACTTCGAGACCAGCGGCAGGATCACCAGGAAGTGCAGGAAATAATAAGCCGCGCTAATCTGGCCGATCGCATTCCTGAGCGGCGTCGGCGCTCCACCGCCAGCCCAGCCGAGCACGATCACGTCCAGCACCAAGAGCCAGAAGAAGCGCTGGAACACCGGGCGGTAGCTGCCCGAACGGACCGGCGACTTGTCGAGCCACGGCAGGAAGAACAGCAGAAGGATCGACGTGAACATCGCCAGCACGCCCCAGAGCTTCGCCGGAAGGATGAAGTCGAAGGTGAAGGAGCGAAGGATCGCGTAAAAAGGCCAGAAATACCACTCAGGCGTGATTTCCGCCGGCGTCGCAAGCGGATTGGCCGGAATGTAATTATCGGGCGCGAGGAGCGAATTGGGGGCAAAGAAGACGACTGTAAAGAAAATCAACAGAACTGCGCCGGAGAACCAGCCATCCTTCGCGGTGTAGAAGGGATGGAAGGGCAGCGTGTCTTTCTCTTCCTTTACGTCCACGCCCGTCGGATTGCCCGAGCCGGGGATGTGCAGCGCCCATATGTGCAGAATGACGACTGCCGCGATCACGAACGGCAGCAGATAATGGAGCGAGAAGAAGCGGGTCAGCGCGGCCTGGTCGGGCGCATAGCCCCCAAGCAGCCAGACGCGGATCGGCTCGCCGACCAGCGGGAAGGCGGAAAAGAAGCCGGTGATAACCTGCGCGCCCCAATAGCTCATCTGCCCCCAGGGAAGGACATAACCCATGAAGGCGGTCGCCATCATCAATAGGTAAATGACGAGTCCAAGCATCCATATCAGCTCGCGCGGCGCCTTGTATGAGCCGTAATAGAGGCCGCGAAAGATGTGGATGTAGGTGATAAAGAAGAAGAAACTTGCCCCGGTTGAATGGGTGTAGCGCAGGAGCCAGCCGGCGTTGACGTCTCGCATGATCAGTTGGTTGACCGAATTGAATGCAACGTCAGCAGTCGAGACGTAGTGCATCGCAAGCACGATGCCGGTGACGATCTGGATGGTCAGGAAGATTCCCGCCAGCACGCCGAAGTTCCAGAAATAGTTGAGATTGCGCGGCACCGGATAGCCGCCGCCGACCGCGCCATAGGCGACGCGCGGCAAGGGCAGACGCTCATCCAGCCACTTCATGAACGGATGCTTGGGTTCGTAGGGCTTGGCCCAGGAAAAGCTCATCTACTCACTTCCCCTTAGCGCCGATCGTGACGGTCGTCGGCGACGTGAACTGGTAATCCGGAACCATTAGGTTCTTGGGCGCCGGTCCTTGCCGGATGCGGGCCGCAGTATCGTACATCGATCCATGGCACGGACAGAAATAGCCACCATAGGATCCGCGGTTCTCGCCCTCGCCAATGCCCAGAGGCACGCAGCCGAGGTGGGTACAGACACCGAGCGTGATCAGCCAGTTCTTGTGGCCGGGCTTGGTCCGCTCAGCGAGCGTCTCCGGATCGCGCAGACTCGAGATCGGTACCGCATCGGCTTCCTGAATCTCCTTGGGCGTCAGGTTGCGGATGAAGACCGGCTGCTTGCGCCATTGAGCCTTGATGCCCTGCCCGGACTGAACCTTGGAAATGTCGACTTCCGTCGTCGCGAGCGCAAGCACGTCGGCCGACGGCGACATCTGGACAATCAAAGGAGCGAGCGCAGCCACGCCGCCGACGCCGACGAAGCTGACCGCAGCGACGTTGAGGAAGTCGCGGCGGCGGACTCCCTCTTCTCCCCCGGCGCCTTGTCCGGCCGCACCTGTGGTTGCGGAACCCTCAGCCGATTGTGCCCTGGTGGCCATTCTACCCCTTTTGAGACGCTTATTCGGTTGTGCCTGGACGGCACGTAGGCGACGCCGCCCCGGGCGGGAGCCCCGAGCGATTGCCGGGCCTGATAGCGAGGGGTTTCGGGGATGTGAAGGGGCCGAAAGCGCGAAGGACTGGAACCTGCCGCGAAAGCTCGAGCCGATCCCCGGCACCGTGGCCCAAGGCGCCATCCACAATCATCACTTAACCCTCTCGCATTACACTGCTCCGCCATTGCGGCGAACGAGCCGCGTGGGGAATATCGCCAATGAATGCCAATTCGAGCATCGGCGCGCAGCATCCGCATTTCGTGTCGATTCCCGATCCGCAGCTGGTCGAAGGCGTGCGCGCCTATCATGAACCGGCCGATCCCAACCCCTTGCAGGTCACTTTCCTCGAGCGCCCCGGCGAGCGCGCCTGGATTGAGGAGATGCGCGCCCTGCTTTCGGGCGGCCGAGCCGCCGTCGCAGATGCGCGCCTCGCTGACGATCTTGCCGGCTTCGACGGCGCGCTTGCCCGCCTGTGCAAGGCGACCAGCGCCGCCGATGCTGCGCTCGAGGGCTGGGACAATCTCCTTCCGATCCTCGGCGAATGGGAGGGTCCGAGGGTCACCTGCATCACTTTGGGGCTCACCAATCCGCCAGACCTGGTCTTCGAGGCTGGACGGACCCATGAGCCTGATCTGCTGCTCGGCCTTTATTCGGACGAAGCCTTCGACTTCAGCCGCGCAACCAAGGCCGATCTCCTCGCCGAATGCGCGAAGGAACTCCCGGCCTGGGCCAGGGCTGAAGAAGATGTCGAATTCTATTGCACGCTTTCCGGCCTTGCAGAGCTCAATACGGCGCTCATCAACTGCAAGCACCGCCGTTTCCTTCGCGACGGCCGCGACGGAGTCGAGGGACGTGCTCCCGGCGGCTATGTCGAATATGTGCTCGGGAGCTGGTTGCTTGCGACCCGGTTCCTCCAGGCGACCGAGCGCGCATTGTCGGACTATGGGCTCCCCGCCGGTTGCCGGCTGATCGCCGGCTCAGTCGACGTCAACGCCGATTTCATCACCGTCCTTGGCCCCGCTCAGCCGTCCACCGTTCACGACGAGCATTGCCTACCGTCTCGGGAGCCGGCATTCGCGCCGCTGACCATGAAGCCCTGGGCCCCTCGCGAGGACCCGACTGCCGATGCGTCGGCAAACGGCCCAAGGCTGCGGCAGCGTCTTAACCCCGTCGAGGAAGCGCCGGCGCAACAGCCCAAACAAGGTCTACTCGCTCGCCTGTTCGGTCGTTTTCGCGGCGGCTGATCCTGGTGCTGCGCAAGCTCGTCACGGCCGTCGGAACAGCTGCACCGCTTCGCGGCATTTGGGCCGACGGCTTGGGCCGGCAGCCTTGATCTCTCACCGGCGATGGTGGCGGTGCACCGTCCGGCGCACCGCCTTATGCCGTGCGACGCGGTGGTTGCGATCATGTCCTGTCACATGGTGTGAAGGTCGCATCAGCGCCTTGCATGCGCTGTTCCGCAGCATCTGACGATGGCTCATGCTCCTGCACCGGCGAATCAGTCTCTTGCTCGGATGGGTCGGCTGGTGATGGACTCGCGTCGCTCGACGATGCTTATGCGTTGCCCGGTGGTATCGGGCATGGCTGGCCCGGTGGTGCGCATTTGAGGTTCGATGATCGCCGACGTCGACCCAGCGGTGCCTCGGGGCTCTTGCCGGCATCGGCGGGAACGGGGGTGGCGCCTCTGGAGCAGTCTGCTGGTCAGGCAGGGGAGCCGGGGGCACAGCCGGCGCCGTCTGCGTCGGCGGAGGTGGTTGATCGGGCACGGCCTGCTGAGCCGCCGCAGATGCCGCGAGGACCCCGAAGGCCAGGGTAATGCAAACGAGCGCTGCCCGGTGGATGATCGGCTTCATGATTCCACGATAGCGCCAGCGGCAGTCGCCGGCATTGGGTTCCGACCGGCATTCAGCCAAACCGATGCACGGTTTGTCTCGCACGTCGGAAACGTTTCAAGTCTGAGCGTCTCCTGCAGCCCGCACCGAAGCGGACTTCACAGATGATTGATGCGGAGCGAAGAAGCGAACGATTGCCCCGCCCGGTCAGCGACCGCTGCATTGATCAAGACGAAGATGGGCATGAGGCGCGCGAGCACGAGCGGCACAAGCGAGAGCAATCAGCATCCCGACCCCTTTCGACCCCGGGCCGCAACGGCCGAATGCCGAATACAGGTGCCCGCAGGAACAGGCGGTTCGACGGTGAAATATTCGCGATGGTCCTGACTCTTCGCCTGCGGTGAGGAATCTGGCCGCACAAGCTCGAATCAAACCGCTCGTCACTCTCGCAAAAAGCGGGGGCCTGGCAGTTTTGTTGCGGGCTTTTCGTGCTGAATCCCGCCCCGGCGGGGACAGCGAAGAGAAACAACAGAGAGCGGGAATTTCACATGGCGAGCAACGCAGGTACAATTCTTTCACGCATCAAGGACGAGGAGATCGACTGGGTCGACCTCCGCTTCACCGACCCCAAGGGCAAATGGCAGCACCTGACCATGGCCTCGGGCGTGGTTGACGAAGACAATCTGACCGACGGCTTCATGTTTGACGGCTCGTCGATCGCCGGATGGAAGGCGATCAACGAGTCCGACATGATCCTCAAGCCGGACCTCGACGCAGCCTATGTCGATCCGTTCAGCGCGACTCCGATGCTCGTTCTGTTCTGCAACGTCGTCGAACCGTCGACGGGCGAACTCTACGGCCGCGACCCACGCTCGACCGCGACCCGCGCCGAGGCCTATCTGAAAGCGAGCGGCGTCGGCGACACCGTGTTCGTCGGCCCCGAAGCCGAATTCTTCATGTTCGATGACGTCCGCTTCGAGGACGGCTACAACGCCAGCGGTTTCAGGCTCGACGACATCGAGCTGCCGACCAACACCAACCGCGAATATGACGGCGGCAACCTCGGTCACCGGCCGCGGGCCAAGGGCGGATATTTCCCGGTCGCTCCGGTCGACAGCGCGATGGACATCCGCGGTGAGATGGTTTCGACGATGCTCGAGATGGGCCTGCCGATGGACAAGCACCATCACGAGGTCGCGGCTTCGCAGCACGAGCTCGGTCTCACTTATGGCGGCCTGGTCGAGACCGCCGACCGGATGCAGATCTACAAATATGTCGTGCACATGGTTGCGAACGCCTACGGCAAGACCGCGACCTTCATGCCCAAGCCGATTGCCAAGGATAACGGCAGCGGCATGCATACGCACATGTCGATCTGGAAGGGCAGCAAGCCGCTCTTCGCGGGCAATGGCTATGCGGGACTGAGCGAGACCGCGCTCTATTTCATCGGCGGGGTGATCAAGCATGCCCGTGCGCTGAACGCGTTCACCAATCCGACGACCAACAGCTACAAGCGCCTGGTTCCCGGCTTCGAAGCTCCGGTACTGCTCGCTTATTCGAGCCGCAACCGCTCGGCCTCGTGCCGCATTCCTTATGGCGCGGGCGAGAAAGCAAAACGCGTCGAGTTCCGCTTCCCCGACGCGCTCGCCAACCCCTATCTTGCTTATTCGGCACTGCTGATGGCGGGTCTCGACGGAATCCAGAACCGGATTCATCCGGGCGATCCAATGGACAAGAATCTCTACGACCTGCCGCCGCAGGAGCTGGTGAATGTCCCGACGGTTTGCGGATCGCTTCGCGAGGCGCTCGTCAGCCTTGACAACGACCGCGCCTTCCTGACCCGCGGCGACGTGTTCAGCGACGATCAGATCGACGCTTACATGGAACTGAAATGGGAAGAGGTCATGCGTTGGGAGACGACGCCGAGCCCGGTCGAATTCGACATGTATTATTCGTCTTAATTTTGCGGTAACATCCCGACTTTCGGGACGCCGGTGGAGGGAAACCCTCCCACCTTCCCTTTTCTCTCCACCGGCATCATTTGGCCAGTACCGGGTGCGACGTAAGTTTGGGTCGCGACTCGGTCGGACCTCAACGCCTGACGAAGGTCACTGCAAAGCGATCGGCGCGGATGCGCCGCCATTCGGGCGAATTGTCGAGCATCGACAAAAGCGCGTGATCGTCGGTTGCAATGAGCGCCCAACGGAAGTTCCAGCGCTGCTCCGCTTTCCCCAGCGCAGCTCGATTTCCATCGAGCAGCTGCTTGTAGTCGAGCACGAAGCGATCGCCGTAAACGTCCGTGCGGCCGTCGATGAACGGCCTGATCCCGTGCAGGATCAGCGGTCCGCCGAAACTGTAGCTATTGAGCACCGGCTGGTCACGAAGCCCAGCC
>DASVYN010000159.1:0-7325 GCA_036392155.1 Sphingomicrobium sp. | reverse complement strand
CTTCGTTTTGACCCCAAGCTGTCGGTCGTCGTTCGAGAACAGGCCGCCCGAGATGAAGTCCCTGGATTCGTGGAAGTCGTACCAGCGCGCGCCGCCAGTCAGCTTGAACTGATTGAACTTGTAGCTCGCCTCTCCGAACAGCGCCTTCTGGGTGTCCACGAACGGCAGGTCGGAGTGATATGGATTGTCCACCAGTCCGAAGCCGTTGTCGACTGCGGCCGACGTGCCCGCGCCGAATGCCGCATCGACGAATGCGTCATAACCCGGCGTTGGCAAGCGCTGGTGATAATCGCGGTTCACGTGGCTGTAGAAGCCGCCGAACACCCATTGAAACGGACCTGAGCCGGTTGAGGCGAGCCGGAGCTCCTGAGTGAATTGCTTGAGTTTGGTGGTGTCGCGGAGATTCGACGGCAGGTTGATTGCCGCTGGCGGGAAACCGAGATCCACGCTGACCGAACCGGTGAGCGCGGACGCATCGCGGCTGACTAGAATGTTGCGCTGCAGGTAGCTGGAGACTGAGGTTAGTTCGGCACCGCCGAAATTATAGCTACTGACGAGATCGGCGAGGAACGTGTGGTCGCGGAATTGCTCCGGGAGCTTGAGATATTGCCTGCGCTTGCCAATGCCGAGGTCGTTCTCGGTAGTGAACTGATTGTCGTAGAGGTTGTAGACTTCCTCGCGGTTGAATCCGTTGGCGTGCACTTCCTGGTAGACGATCCGCGGCGTAAATTTCAGCTCAGGAAGCGGCTCCCAAAGCAGTGAGGCGCGGAAGCCCGAGCGGTTGCCGTCGTTGACGTTCTTCTTTTTGTACGGACCGACCGAATCGATGAAGCCGCCGAAATGGGTGTGGTAACCGACAAAGCGCAAGGCGGCAGTGTCGGACATCGGGACGTTAATCGCGGCTTTGGCGTCGTAACCGACGTCGCCGCCTTTGAGCACATTAACGCCGCCTTCAACCTCGCCTTCGACACGTCCGATCTTGGGCTGATTGGTAATGTAGCGGATCGTTCCGCCATCCGATCCTGATCCGAACAGAGTGCCTTGCGGGCCCCGCAGCGTTTCCACGCGGTTGAGGTCGAAGAGATCAAAGTCCGGAGTGAACAGCGACAGCGAGACCACGCTTTCGTCGAGGTAAACGCCGACCTGCTCTTTGACGCCAGGCTGGTCGCGGACAATCTGCCCGGCGGACACGCCGCGGATCGATACCTGGCTCTGCCCGGGGCCGAGATTCTGGACGGTCAGGCCAGCGACGTTGCGGCTGATATCCTCGATCGTCTGTGCGTGAGCGCGCTCGAGGTCGGCCTGGGTTTGTGCGTTGACCGAGAAGGGGACGTCCTGGACCGTTGAAGCGCGCTTGGTCGCCGTGACGATGATCGCGCCTTGTTCCTCGACCGGCACCGGTGCCGGATTGGTCTGCGGCTGAACGGCTTGCGTCTGCTGTTCGGGCGTCGTCTGCGCAGCCGCCGCGGGCGCAGCGACAGCAGTCAAGGAAGTTCCGAAAAGTAATGCGGTTGTGACGCGCATGAGATCCCCCCAGTTCTTGTAGTCCGGCGGCTCTATGCCCGAATCCTTTGCGTCGGCGGAAGAGTGGGGTGACTTGGCGGCAACTTTTCCCGCGCCAGCTGTTGCAGGATTGTTACAGGGGCATAATCGCTGCTGACGATGGCAAACCGAACGGGAGCAGGTCCTTCGGCGGAAAGCTCGCGACCCGAGCTCCGTGTTCGCCGAGGAACCGATGCCGAACGATCTCGGCCTGTTGCTCGATGCCATAGCGGCTGAATCGCTTGCCGGCTTCAAGACGATATTTGTAACTGCAGAACGGATGACGCATCAGCAGCAAATAGAATCGTCCGCCCTTTTGCGATTGCCAGACGTGCGTCATCTCATGGATGAAGAATCCCTGACGGCCGAGCGCTTCCTTCGAAAAGTCCTCCGACCAGCCGCCCGCTTTGGGGTGGAACCAGATGCTGCCCATTGGCGCCATGGCCGCGTTTGCAGGATGGAAGGGCCACCATTTTGCACAGAAGAGACGCACCATTGAATAATCGATCGCATCGCCGAAGATCGAGCGTGCGAGCTCGACCTCGCCTGACGTCAAGCAGCGGGAGACCTCAATCGGCATTGCGAGCCCAGCGATGCAATTGCTGAAACACTTGGATTGCCCCGTCGCCTCGCTACTCGCAATGACCGATCGGCTACTTGCCCGCGCCGAACCGCATCGCTAGGGCAGCGCAAAAGCAAAACGGAGGAAGTTTTCCATGAGCGAGACTGCCGATCGGGTGAAGAAGATCGTCGTCGAACATCTCGGCGTCGAGCCGGACAAGGTGACCGAGGACGCGAGCTTCATCGACGATCTCGGCGCCGACAGCCTCGACATTGTCGAGCTGGTGATGGCCTTTGAAGAAGAGTTCGGGGTCGAGATTCCGGACGATGCTGCCGAGAAGATTACGACCGTTCGCGACGCGATTGATTATATTGACCAGAACAAGGGCTGATCGGGTCCGCTGACTGCCGCTGATCTACGCCGAAAAGCGGCACGAACGGCTTCCCGAACCGAATCGGGAGGCCGTTTGTTTTGGAGGAACTGACGGAGTGGAAAAAATGCGCCGTGTCGTGGTGACAGGTCTCGGGCTCGTGACGCCGCTTGGTGCCGACGTCGAGACGAGCTGGAAGAATATCATCGCGTCGAAGAGCGGCGCTGGACCGATCACCAAGTTCGACGCAAGCGATCAGAAGTGTCGTATCGCGTGCGAGGTCAAGCCGGTCGGACATGAATATGGTTTCGACCCAAGCAAGCGTGTCGACCATAAGACGCAGCGTCAGGTCGATCCATTCATCGTTTACGGCCTCGACGCGGCCGGACAGGCGATTGAGGACGCTGGGCTGCTCGACATGGACGAAGCGACGCGTCTCCGCGCCGGCGTGTCGATCGGCTCTGGTATCGGCGGCCTTCCCGGAATCGAGAGCGAAAGCCTCGTTCTCCACGAGAAAGGCCCGGGCCGCGTCAGCCCCCACTTTGTCCACGGACGCCTGATCAATCTGATTTCGGGCCAGGTGTCGATCAAATATGGGCTGATGGGCCCCAATCATGCGGTGGTGACGGCCTGCTCGACCGGTGCCCATTCGATCGGCGATGCTGCACGGATGATCGCCATGGATGATGCCGACATCATGCTCGCGGGCGGCTCGGAATCGACCATCTGTCCGATCGGTATTGCCGGCTTTGCCCAGGCGCGCGCGCTGAGCACCAACTTCAACGATCAGCCGGAGAAAGCGAGCCGGCCCTATGATAAGGCACGCGACGGCTTCGTCATGGGCGAAGGCTCGGGCGTGGTCGTGCTCGAGGAATATGAGCACGCTAAAGCGCGCGGAGCGAAAATCTACGCCGAAGTGGTAGGTTACGGCCTGTCGGGTGACGCTTATCATGTGACTGCACCGCACCCGGAGGGTTTGGGCGGCTATCGAGCAATGGAGATGGCGCTGCGCAAATCCGGGCTGCAGCCTTCCGACATCGATTATATTAACGCCCATGGCACGTCGACGCCGCTCGGCGATGAGCTCGAGCTTGGCGCTGTGCGGCGGCTATTTGGCAATGCCATCGCCAATGTTTCGATGAGCTCGACCAAGTCGGCGATTGGCCATCTTCTCGGTGGCGCGGGAGCGGTAGAGAGCATTTTCTGCATCCTCGCACTGCGCGATCAGATTGTCCCGCCGACGCTCAATCTCGACGATCCCGAGGAGAGCTGCGAGGGGGTGGACCTGGTGCCGCACAAGGCCAAGGAACGGCCGGTGCGCGCTGTGCTGAACAACAGCTTCGGCTTCGGCGGCACCAATGCTTCGCTGATCATGAAGGCGGTGTGAGGAAGCTTCTCATTGTCGCGGCGGGCCTGGTTATCGCCGCGCTCATCGGAACTTACGTCTTGTGGTGGGGACCGGGTCCGAAGCCCGGGCCGCACACCGTGATCATTCCCGAAGGTTCGACCGTCGCCTCGGTTGCGCGCAAGCTCGAAAAAGAGGGCGCCATCCCCGGTACTGCAAAGACATATTATCTGATGGCCCGCCTGTTCGGGTCGCATGACCCGATCCAGGCGGGCGAGTTCGAGATTACGAAGGGCATGGGCGGCGCTGCAATTCTTGATCTGTTGCAGCACGGCAGGCCGCTGCTCCGGCTCATCACGGTCACCGAGGGCATGCCGGCGATCATCGTCGAGGAAAAGCTGGCCGCCAACAGCTATCTCGCAGGCCCCACACCTTCGATCGATGAAGGCTCGGTTCTCCCCGACAGCTACGGCTATCAGCGCGGCGAAACGCGCTCGGCACTAATCAGCCAGATGCAGAAGGCGATGGAGAAGGTGCTCGCCGATCTCTGGAGCAAGCGCAGCACTGATTGTCCGATCGCAACGCCCAAGCAGGCGGTAATACTCGCTTCGATCGTTGAGAAGGAAACCGGCAAACCGAGCGAGCGGCCGATGGTCGCCGGCGTCTATTGCAATCGCCTCAGGATGGGAATGAAGCTCGATGCCGACCCGACAGTCATCTATCCGGTGACACAGGGCAAACCGCTCGGTCGGCGAATCCTGAAATCCGAGCTTAATGCCGAGAACGGCTATAATACCTACCGCCGGGCTGGGCTGCCGGAAGGACCGATCGCCAATCCCGGCAAGGCGAGCATTGAAGCGGTTCTGCACCCGGCACAAACCAAGGCGCTCTATTTTGTCGCCGATGGTACCGGTGGGCACGCCTTTGCCGAAACTCTTCAGCAGCAGAATGCAAACGTCGCCAGGTGGTACGCTATCCGTCGCAAGCGAGGCCAGATGTGAGCAACCGCGGCATTGCCCGCGCGCGGATGTTCCTTGGCGGACTGATCCTGTTTGCCGCCGCAATAAACTGGCTCACGTCGCTGATGATGAGCCCTCATGGCGACGATTCCGCAATTGGCATCGAGCGCATCCGGACGACGATTGTAGTCTTCTTGCGCAACAGCGCGATCGGCACGTTGATTCTCTGCGCGCTTGCCGGATGGCTGCTGTTCCCGAGGCGGCGACCCAGAGCGCCGAGACGCGACTGGGCGATAATCGGCCTTATCGCAGCGATGGTTCTGACCAGCCTGTACCAGCTGCTCTGGCTGCAGACTGCAGTGCTTCACTGAGGCCGGAGCGCCTCGCTCCTGATATATCCGACCCGCCGCTCCTTGCCGGCATATCCCCAGGCCCAGCCGAGGCTGTCGTCGAGCATCGCGAAGTGATCGCCCGCCTCGAGCGCACTGATCACCGGTGCATCGTCTGAGGGGGCGCTGCGCAGCATTGTTGATGCTCCAACCGGCCGATCGAGCGGCTCGGCATAATGCGAGGCGATCACACGATGCGCGAGGGCGACGTCGGCAAGGTCATTGCGGTAAGCATTGAATTGCGGGTCCGGCAGATCGGAAGGGCCGGAGAGGGCATATTCCTCAGCGCTGGTGGGCGTATGCCGGGGCTTGGCCGATGACCGGCCTGTGGGCCGCGGAGCCGTTGTCGCTCTCGCGGAGGTTGCGCTTGAAGCCTTCAAGAAATTCTGCCCCGCTGCTGGTGCGGACGACGAACACGTTGCGGCGGTCGTCCTGGTCCCTTTCGCGGCGCAGATAGCCGAGCGCACCTAACGTGTTCAAGGCGCGAGTGACGACTGGCTTCGATACGCCGAGAACCCGCGCCAGGCCGCGGACCGTGTGCGGACCCGGCGTCAGATAAACCAGCATCAGCAGCGCCATCTGCCGATTGGTGAGATCCGGCTCGCCCGATCGCACATAGGCGATGAGCGCCTTCATCCAGCCAGTAAGCGACACTTCGCCCATAGCTGCTTACTCCATCCCGTGCCGCGTAGCTTGGAAGATAAACCGGTAAGGACGCGAAATGTTGCAGGGCCGTGACCGCAATAGCCGGGATTTTCGGCCAATTGTTGTTTCAGCGGTGTAAGTAACGGGCCTGAAGCATCCCGAATATTGCCCGAAGGCCCAATGCATCGCCGCCTTTGGGGCGGCCCGGCTCACCCGGATCGCGCCACGCCCAAGTGTCGAGGTGCGCCCAGGGAATGTTCTCGCCGACGAAGCGGCGCAGGAACAGTGCGCCGTAGATCGCGCCGGCCATCGGATTATTTGCCATGTTTGACAGGTCGGCGATGCTGCTCTTGAGATTTTCGTCGTACGGATCCCACAGCGGCATGCGCCAAAGCGGGTCTTGGGTTTCGCGAGCCGCGGCTTCGATCGCGCCCGCAAGACCGTCATCGTTTGCAAACATCGCGGGAAGGTCCGGGCCGAGCGCAACGCGAGCGGCCCCGGTCAGGGTCGCGAAGTCGACAATCAGCTCCGGCTTGTCTTCGCTTGCGCGAGTCAGCGCATCGGCAAGCACCAGTCGCCCCTCGGCATCGGTATTGTCGACTTCGACGAAGAGTCCCTTGCGCGACTTGATGACGTCGCCGGGCCGGTAGGCCTCGCCGGAGACGGAATTCTCCACCGCCGGGATGAGCAGGCGGAGTCTGATCGGCAGTTTCTCCGAGACGACGAGCCGTGCCAGCGCCAAGGCATGGGCTGCCCCGCCCATATCCTTTTTCATGATCCGCATGCCCGAAGCCGGTTTGAGGTCGAGCCCGCCAGTGTCGAAGCAGACGCCTTTGCCAACGATCGCCACGCGAGGATCGTCGGGTTTGCCCCACTCGAGCTCGATCAGGCGCGGCGCGCGCTCGGCAGCGGCTCCGCGGCCGACTGCTGCGATCAGCGGAAAGCCACCGGCAAGATCGTCACCGCTGGTGACACTGACCTGCGCACCGAGCTCATTCGCGGCGTCGCGGACTGCCTGCTCGAACTCGGCCGGCCCGAGGTCGCCTGCGGGCAGGTTGACGAGGTCGCGGACCAAGGCCGTTGCTTGTGCCAAGCGCACCATTGCATGGATCTTCGCGGCGTCGCTCGTGACGAGGACGCGTGGGCCGCGTTCCGGCTGCTCCCTTTTCGAGCGGAAGCGGTCGAATCGATACTGACCAAGCAGCCAACCGAGCATCGCCAAGCCCGGCTCGCGATCGAGAAGTCTATAGGCTCCCTCCGGCAGGCTTTCGGCGAGCTTGGCCAGGCACCATGGTGAAAGCTCGTGCGCGTTTTTGACCGCGCTCACCACTTCGAACTCCCCGCCGCGCGGCAGCAGTGCAAAAGCATAAGGGCTCTTGCCGTCGAACCGCTGTGCCTCGAGCAGGATCCGATCCTCGGCTGGTCGCTTCTTCAACCAGGTCTCGAAATTGCGCTTGTCGACGAGGTGGATCAGGCGCGCCTTCTGTGCGCGCTCGGCGGCGAGGAGGGGAGC
>DASVYN010000158.1:0-10735 GCA_036392155.1 Sphingomicrobium sp. | reverse complement strand
CCTCGAGCGCCTTGGCGAGATCCGCCGCCTCGAGAACCGTCAGTTCGGAAAGCTGGTCGACCAGCTTTGTGATGTCAGCCATTTGATACTCCTTGGTGGGGCAGCGCCCCGTGTTGTCGTGCGTTGATGAAAAAGGTTTCGCTTATGCGGCTTCCTTGGCCGCGTAAGCGCCGAAGACCCGGGCCAGCTGGGCACCCGGCTCGTTGATCGTGCGGGCGATCTTGCTCGCGGGCGCCTGGATGAGGCCCACGATGGTCGCGCGCAGTTCGTCGAGCGAGGGAAGCTCAGCCAGCGCCTTGATCCCGTTCACGTCGAGGACCGTGTCGCCCATCGCGCCGCCGACGATCTCGAACTTGTCGGTCGTCTTGGCGAAATCGACCGCCACCTTGGCGGCTGCGACGGGGTCTCCGGACGTCGCCAAAGCGGTCGGGCCTTTGAGAAGGTCGCCGATCGGCTTGTAGCGCGTGTCCTCGAGCGCAATCAGGGCAAGTCGGTTCTTCGCAACTTTGAACTGGGCGCCGGCGTCGCGCATCTTCAGGCGCAGCTCCGTGGACTGCGCCACGGAAAGCCCGAGATTGCGGGTGACGACCACCACGCTCGTCTCGGTGAAGACGTTCTTCAGCTCGGTGACCAGATCGGCTTTTTGCGAACGATCCATGCCAACTCCAAAAATTCGTCCGGGACTGGTCCCGAACGAGCTTCAACAAATGCCCAGGCGAACCCGGGCGCTCGTGTCCGTGGGGTTGGGATCGGTGGCGCGGCGCAAGCACAACGCACGACGAAGCGACGAGCCGCTCCGAATGATTCCTGTCCCCGTCTAGGCTGCAGATTAAGAGGAGAACCTCAGCAGCTGTCTCGGACGAGTGCGTCAGGCAAGCCCGACGCGGAGCGGCGCCTATAGCGAAATTCCCCGCTCGATCAACCCTGCATCGTGCAACCAAACGGTTGCGCCGAGTCGTTATTCTGGTTGAGCGCTTGGCTTCGGCTCGCTGCGCTGTCCAGCCTGTTGAACCGCTGCCCGAAACCGAGAAGGCCGAGCGTCGCCGCCCGGCCTTTTCGTTGCTCCGAATGAACCGATACCTTAAGCGCCCCCGACCTCGGTGAGGTCGATCTTCACGCCCGGGCCCATGGTTGAAGAAACGCTGAGCTTCTTCACGAACTTGCCCTTGGCGCCCGACGGCTTGTTGCGGATGATCGCGTCCATGAAGGCGGTGAAATTCTCCTTGAGGTCGCCCTCTGAGAAGCTCGCTTTGCCGATCCCGGCATGGACGATGCCCGCCTTCTCGACGCGGAACTCGACCTGGCCCGACTTGGCATCGGTGACTGCCTTGGTCACGTCCATGGTCACGGTCCCGAGCTTCGGGTTCGGCATCAGCCCCTTGGGGCCGAGCACCTTACCCAGCCGGCCGACCACACCCATCATGTCCGGGGTCGCGATCACCCGGTCGAAATCGATCTGCCCGCCCTGGACCGTCTCCATCAGATCCTCGGCACCGACCACGTCCGCGCCTGCGGCCTTGGCCTCGTCGGCCTTTGCGCCTTTGGCAAACACCGCGACTCGGATGGACTTGCCGGTGCCCTTGGGAAGGTTGACGACTCCACGGACCATCTGATCGGCGTGGCGCGGGTCGACGCCCAGATTCAGCGCCACCTCGACCGTCTCATCGAACTTTGCGGTCGCGTTCTGCTTCACGAGCTGAAGCGCCTCATCTACGCCGTAGAACTTCTCGCGATCGACCGCCGCCAGGGCCTTCTGACGCTTGGAAAGCTTCGCCATTTCGTTAGCCCTCCACCACGTTGAGGCCCATCGCGCGGGCGGAGCCTTCGATAATCTTCGTCGCCGCATCGAGATCGTTGGCGTTGAGGTCCTTCATCTTCGTCTCGGCGATCCCGCGAAGCTGCGAGCGCTTGATGCTGCCGACGGTCTGCTTGCCGGTTTCCGACGCGCCCTTCTGGATCTTCGCCGCTTTCTTCAGAAGGAACGAAGCGGGAGGGGTCTTGGTCGTGAAGGAAAAGCTGCGGTCTGCATAGACAGTGATTACCGTCGGGATCGGAGCGCCCTTCTCGAGCTCCTGCGTCGCGGCGTTGAACGCCTTGCAGAATTCCATGATGTTCACTCCGCGCTGGCCGAGGGCGGGACCAATCGGCGGCGCGGGATTTGCAGTGCCGGCGGGCACCTGCAGCTTGATATAGCCGGTGATTTTCTTTGCCATCTCACTCTCATTTCAAGTTTAGCGGTCCAGACGGCGCGCCGAAGCGAACCTCCCGCAAGTTCCCGCTATCTGGGAAGGCGGCGCCCGTACACGAGATGTTCGGCGCCCGCAACATATGCTAGTGCGGCGGCCGGGGAAGGTGCAGACATTTGGGAGATTTCGCATGGGGCGCGTACTCCTCGCCACATTGGCTTGCAGTCTCATCGCCGGCTCGGCGGCAAGCGCACAGACGAATAATGCCGACATCAAATGGGTGCCTGCCGTAGGCTTCCCGGCAGGCGCGCAAATGGCGGTTCTCTCCGGTGATCCCGGTAAGTCTGGGCTCTTCACTGTTCGTCTCAGGATGCCGGCCGGTTTCGCAATCGCGCCGCATTGGCACCCGACCGACGAGCTGGTGACCGTGGTCGACGGCGAGGTCTCGCTCGGCATGGGCGATGCAATCGACAAGGCCAAGTCGGCGACCTTGATGCAAGGCGGCTATGTCGTCGCTCCGGCGAAAATGCATCATTATGCCTACACCAGCAGCGGCGGAACCGTGCAGGTGACCGGCATGGGGCCGTTCGCGATCACCTACGTCAACCCGAAGGACGATCCACGAACCAAATGAACGTCCGCCCAGCCGGTTCGCCGGCTTTTCGCGAGGCGACTTCTCGATCGCATGAGACCCTGACCCGCGTCCCTTGAGGGGGGTGTGGGTCAGGGGCGCTATTTTACGCGCTCTACTTGTTCGAATTCCAATTCCACCGGCGTGGCCCGTCCGAAGATCGACACGCTGACCTTCACGCGCCCGCGGTCGAAATCCAGCTCCTCGACGACGCCGTTGAAGCTCGCGAACGGTCCGTCCAGGACCTTCACGGCATCGCCGATCTCATAATCAACGTTGATCTTGGCCTTGGGCGCATGGGCGGCGGCTTCGTCCTTGGTGGAGAGCATGCGTGCTGCCTGCGCGTCAGGGATCGGCTGCGGCTTGCCGCCGGGGCCGAGGAAGCCCGTCACCTTCGGTGTATTCTTGACGAGGTGGTAAACCTGGTCGTTCATCTCGAGCTTGGCCAGGACGTAGCCGGGCATGAACTTGCGCTCGGTCTCGACGCGCTTGCCGCGCTTGATCTCGGTCACGGTCTCGGTCGGCACTTCGATCTGCTCGACAAAGCGTTCGAGGCCCATGCGCGTGGCTTCGCTCTGGATGGCGTCGCGAACTTTGTTCTCGAAGCCGGAATAAGCATGGATGATGTACCAGCGGGACATGTCTCAATTACCTGTTCAAAAAACCAAAAAATTGTCTCACCCGGTCCTCGCCCGCGTGCGGGAAGGGGGGCGACTTTTATGTCAAGAAGCTCAGCAGATATTTGACGAGCGTTGAGAAAAGGGCGTCAGTGCCGAAGAAGAAGAAGGCGAGGATCAGCGTCATGATGATGACCATGATCGCGGTCGCGACCGTCTCCTTACGGGTCGGCCAGTGGACCTTGCCGGTCTCGACGCGGACCTGACGGATGAATTCGCCGGGGGAGACTTTCGCCACGTTTTCGTCTGCTCTCTTCGGGATAAAGAAACGCTCCGCAGGCGCGGTGGCCGGCGGAGCTTGCGGTCACTTAGCGTCGCGCGCTTGAGTCTTCAAGTTGCGCGCGCTGGCAGGAGTGGAGGGACTCGAACCCCCGGCCCTCGGTTTTGGAGACCGATGCTCTACCAACTGAGCTACACTCCTATTGAGCGCGCCGCGGCGAGGTAGCCAGCAAGCGCGGCTGGCGCAAGGTCAGTTGACGATCGGAAGCCCGATCCAGGTCCCCTCCTTGCCGGTGAAGACGCGCTGCGTCGCTGCACGATAGTCCTCGGCTCTCGCAAAGAAGATATTGGGAACGAAGGTCTGGGGGTTGCGATCATACAGTGGGAACCAGCTCGACTGGACCTGAACCATCAGCCGATGGCCTGGCTGGACGACATAATCGACCGTTGGCAGCGCGAATTCGTAGGTGACGGGCTGGTTGGCGGGAACGGGCGTTGGGTGGGCTGGATCGGTGCGGTAGCGGCCGCGGATCACGTCCATCGCGATCGCCAGCTCATAGCCGCCGAGCTCCGGCTTTTGTGGGTGCTGGTCGGGGTAGACGTCGATCAGCTTTACCACCCAATCGCTGTCGGTGCCGCTGGTCGAGGCGACGAGATGGACAAGCGGTGTGCCGGCGAGACGCAGCGGCTCCTTGAGCGCCCCACTCGAATAAGAAAGGACGTCGGGACGGGCCTCGGCGAATCGCTGGTCGTCGACCAGCCACTGGCGCCACGTCGAATTGGGGCCGTAGGGGGGAAGATTGGGCCGGGCGCGGTAGGTGACCGGGTGTGCCGGATCGGAAACATAGGAGTCGAACGCGCGGCCGGCGGGAGCTGTGAAGCTCACCCGGTTTTCGGGCGCGAGATAGAGCGGCGTCAGGTTGGCCGGGCAGGCACTGGCGCAAGCTTGCGGCCAGTCGGCGAGCCGCTTCCATTGGTTCGTTCCTGCCTCGAACGCGGTAACGCGTGCGATGTCGGCCGGCGATCCTTCCTTCAAATGCTGGTTGAGGAAGGGGATCAACACGTTCTGACGGAACCATTTCGACGTGTCCGAACCCCAGTCGAACGGCCCAAGCGAATAGCCGGCGATGTTGGCCTGGCCGTGATGCCACGGGCCGAGCACGAGATGCACATTGCCGTTATCGCTGCGCTTTAGCGCTTCGAAGACCGCCGGCGCTCCGTAGATATCCTCCTGGTCCCACTCGCTGTCGACGAGGAGAGTGGGGACGGTCAGCGGCCGCTTGCCAAGGATTCGGTCGACCGCCTGGTCCTGCCAATATTCATCGTAAGCGGGATGCTGGGTCAGCCGTAGCCAAAAGGGCAGCTGTTCCATCCCCATAGCCCGGCCATAAGCGGCTGCCGAACCGAAACGGAGGAAGGTCGCATAATCGTCGTAAGCGCTGGTGAACCATTCCTCCTGCGATTTCTTTGTCGCGGTCTGGCCGTAGACGTAGCCGATCATTTCCTCGCGGAACGCGCCGTTGTGGAACCAGTCGTCGCCTTTCCACACGTCGACCATCGGATTGATCGGGACGCTCGCCTTCAGCGCCGGATGCGGGTTCACCAGAGTCATGAGGGCGGTAAATCCGTCGTAGCTGGTGCCGATCGATCCCACACGGCCATTGGACTCAGGGACGTGCTTCACAAGCCAGTCGATCGAATCCCAGGCGTCGGTCGAATGATCGACGCTGGTTGGGTTGAGCGGCCCCCTGAGGGGCCGGTTCATGACATAATCCCCCTCCGACTTGTACTTGCCGCGCACGTCCTCGACCGCGAGAATGTACCCCGCGCGGACCAGTTCGGCATAGAGCGGGGACAGGATGTTCTCGGGGAGCGCCCCAAAGCTGCCGCGGCTGGTCGCCTTGTCCGCCGAGTAGGGCGTTCGATCGAGCATGATCGGAAATTTGCCGGCGCCCCTGGGGATAATCAGCACGGCGTACAGTTTCGCTCCGTCGCGCATCGGGATCGTGACTTCACGGCGGACATATTGGAATTCGGCGCGGGGAGCGACAAAGGCTTTGGGGATGTCGCCGCCCTTGGGAATCGGAGCGACGGACTGGAAATGGGCCGGAATGTCGCCGCCGGGTTGTACCGCGGGCTGAACGTCGGCGGCAGCCGATCCGGACGTAGCGACAATCAACGCTGTGACGAGCGCCAACTTCGTGAGGATCATGCGTCTCCCTCTTCGGCCTGCTTTGGCACGGCCGGTTTGGGCACTGCAAGCCGCGCTCGATCTCCAGTCGAAGGCCAACGGCGCTACGCGCAACGGCGAAATGGTCGAAGCGCCGTATCACTGCGCCTTTCGAAGCGTCGACTTGACCCGGTGCGGAGGCGTCGGCGCGCACGCGTCAGCTGCCTTCATGATGTCCTGACCACCTGTCCTCCAGCTGATGCTCGGCGGGACGAGTTTGCCGATAGCGGTTGCGCGACTCGGCGCTTGATGATTGGTTACGCTCCCACAACAAAAAGGGGGAATGCCATGAGGAATCTGCGAACAGCATTAGTGCTTGCGGGTTTGGCAGCGCTTGCGACCACGGTCGCCGGTTGCGAGAAATATGGCTCCGGAGGCGGGCCCGCCAACGTCGAGGGCATCAAGGCCGCGATCAGCGCGGATGAGAAGAGCTGGAACGAGCAGTTCAAATCGAAGGATCTCGAAGGGCTGGTCGGCCACTATGCTGACGATGCATATTTTGTTGCACCCGGCGTCAAGCCGGCCAAGGGATCGATGGCGATCCGCAAAGCCTATGCGGATGCGACTGCAGATCAGGCATTCGAAGTGAATTTTGCAAGCGACAAGATCGACGTCGCAGCATCTGGCGATTTAGCCTACGCCCGCGGCCGCTTCAGCGAAAAATATACCGATCCGAAGACGCAGAAGGTCATGACAGACAGCGGTTCCTATCTGACCGTCTACAAGAAGCAGGCCGACGGCAGCTGGAAGGCGATCGAGGATCTCGCCGCTGCTGATCCCGATTCCACCAAGCCCGTGGCACTCGGAGAACCGGCGACCAGAGCAAAGATGGTGGGGTTTTAGGTAGGGAGTTCGGAGCCGCTCGAGCACAAATCACTTTCGGCGAGAAACTGTGCGCCGGCGCTGCCGGCGAACGCCCAGCGCACCTGCGCCTTGACCTGGCCTACACCGGGAATGGTCACCTGCAGTCTCTCGCCAATCGTGAGATCGTCGCCTGTTTCGATCCGGCAACCCTCGTCGGAGACATTGGTGAGCTTGACTGTAGCAGTGCTTCCGTCGGCACGGTGAACCACTGCCTCGACTGCGATCGGATGCCGATCCTTACGTCCTACCCAACCGTGCATACGCTGCATGCCGGAGCTCCCCCACTAACGCGGGTGAGGTAACGAACGGGGGTAAAGATGGATTTAAGCGAGCGGTTCCGATCAGGCAGCGATATCGTAGGGCTGAATTTCGCCGCTGAGGTACAGATTGCGGGCCTTGGTGCGCGAAAGCTTGCCCGAGCTGGTTCGCGGCAGCGTGCGCGGCGGGACCAGCTCGACCACCGGAGTGATCCCGGTGATCGCGCGAACGCGCTCGCGGATTTCGTCGCGCAGGCGACCCCGTTCTTCGGCGTCGGAGACGCGGCAGTGAACGAGAACAGCCGGAGTTTCCTCGCCGCTAGGCCCAGTGATTGCGAAGGCCGCGATGTCGCCCGACTTGAAGCCCGGCAGCTGCTCGACTGCCCATTCGATGTCCTGCGGCCAATGGTTGCGCCCGTTGATAATGATCATGTCCTTGGCGCGGCCGACAATGAAGATATAGCCCGAGGACATGTAGCCCATGTCGCCCGTGTCGAGCCATCCGTCCTCGCTCAGGCAGGCGCGCGTCGATTCCTCGTCGCGGAAATAGCTGTGCATGACGCTGGCGCCGCGCACATAGACCTTGCCGATGCCGCGATCGGCAAGGATTTCGCCGTCGGGGCCTCGGATCTCGATCTCCATGCCAGTGACCGGCTTTCCGCAGTTCACGACTGCACGATAGCGCCGCGGCCGGTTCGCGTCGTCCGAAGTGCCGCCGGAAAGTTCATTTTCCTCAACCAGCTCGAGGCGGATGCCTTCGCCCGGAGGCATTAGCGAAACCGCGAGGGTTGCCTCGGCGAGACCGTAGCTCGGACAGAATGCTCCCGCCTTGAACCCGGCGGCGTCGAAACCGTCGACGAACGCCTGCATCACGTCGGGCCGGATCATATCGGCACCGTTGCCGGCGATCCGCCAGCGGCGCAGGTCGAACCGGTCCTCCGCCCGGGTCTGCGAGCTCATCCGCCGCGAGCAGATGTCATAACCAAAGGTTGGCGAATAGCTGACGGTGGTGCCCGGATTGCGAGTGATCATGTCGAGCCAGGCAAGCGGCCGCCGCGCGAAATCCTCGGTCTTCAGATAATCGACCGACATCTGCAGCGACATCGGCGAGAGGAAGCAGCCGACCAGGCCCATGTCGTGGTACCAGGGCAGCCATGAAATGCAGCGATCGGTCTCACGCACCTGTAGGCCGATGCCGTGCGCACGAAGATTGTCGAGCAGCGCATGATGGGTGACTGCGACACCGTGCGGGAAACGCGTCGAGCCGCTCGAATATTGGAGATAGGCGATGTCGTCCGGTCTGGACGTGGGCAGCTCGCCAGAAGCGGGTTCGATGACGTCCAGCGTATCCCAGCTTCGCGAACTGGCGCCTGCCTGGTCCGCGGCCTCCTTGCCGAAATCGGCAAGCTCGGGCGGATAGAGGAATAGCGCCGGATCGCAGCTCTTCAGCTGGACGGTGAGTTGTTCGACATAGGCCTCGCGCCCGCCAAAGCTGGTCGGCAGTGGCAGCGGAACCGGCCATGCGCCGGCATAGACTGCGCCGAAGAAGGCGGCGGCGAACTCCAGGCCGGTCTCGGCCACCAAGGCAATGCGGTCACCGGGCTTGATGCCGAGCGCGACGAACCGGCGAGCGACTTCGAGTGCATCTTCACGCAGCTCCGCAAAAGGATAGGCTCGGGTAAGCGAGCCGCGAGCGTCATGAAAATTCAGACCGCGTTTGCCCTTGGCAGCATAGTCGAGGGCTTCGCCGATCGTGCCGAAGTCGGCCAGCCGGCGGCTCAATGTGTCGAGTGTCGGTGTGGCGCCGGCCGGCGCGAGTTCCTTGGTCACCGAGGCATTCCGCTCGAGCACGCAGTCCATTCCCTGGCAGTTTCCGTTCGCTTTCGGCCGCACCAATCGCGCAGCCGCTCCCCATTGGCGAGCCACTGTGGCACAAAAAGGGCGCAATGGCACTGTCTCCGGCCCGCCGCACACAGCCGCCGCTCGATCAGGAGCGGCTAGAGGAGCTGGCGCTTCGCTATGTCGCAAAATATGCAACCAGCGGCGCCAAGCTTTGCACCTATCTCGCGCGCAAGCTCCGCGAACGGGGCTGGATCGGCGACGACGGACCCGACTTGCAAGCGCTGGCCGGCCGCTTCGCTCAACTCGGCTATATCGACGATCCATCCTATGCAGTGACCAGGTCACGGGCGCTGAGCGCCCGCGGCTATGGCAAGCGTCGGCTCGTAGAGACGTTGCGCCGCGCCGGCGTCAGCGAGGATGACAGCCGCGCGGCCTTTGATGCCGCCGATCTCGAAGCCGTCGACGCTGCCTTGCGTTTTGCCCGACGGCGCAGACTGGGTCCGTTCGCGCCGCAGGACGCTGATCGTCATCAACGGGAAAAATGGATCGCAGCGATGATTCGAGCCGGCCACACCTTCGGCCTTGCGCGGGCGATCGCGAGCCTTGCGCCCGGTGCCGCCGTCGATCCTGGTGAATTGAGTGAAACTATTCGGCTCGACGCTAACTAAAGTCGGTTTGCCGACACTTGCGCCCATGTTAATGGGGACAGCTTATGGTGCGTTCAGCTTTGAGGGTTGCCGAGGGAGGCGAGGGCGCCGCTATGGAGTCGGACGATCGCTCGGGTCCGGCCGAGATGGAGCCCATCACCGGCCGCGTCAAATGGTTCGACGCGACCCGCGGTTTCGGCTTTCTCGTCAGCGATGAGATCGATGGCGACGTGCTGTTGCATTTCAGCGTGCTTCGCGAGCACGGGCGCAGAAGCGTCCCCGAAGGTGCGATCATCGAGTGCGTGCCGGTCAGACTCGAACGCGGCCTACAGGCGAAGAAAGTGCTCTCGATCGACACGTCCTCGGCCTTGCCGCAGCAGCCGCGCTCGTCCATGCCTGCCGGTGAACGCTCGGACCGCAAGGCGCTTGCGGAGTCGGCCGGCGCGTTCGAGCCGGTGGAGGTCAAATGGTTCAACCGCGTTCGCGGCTATGGATTTCTGAAGCGGCCCGACGAATTGGGCGGCGAGGACGTGTTCGTACATATGGAGACGGTGCGCATGTCTCACTTGCCCGAGCTGCAGCCGGGCCAGTGGCTCGAAGCGCGGATCGCGCCCAGCACGAAAGGATTGACTGCGGTCGAGCTTCGCGGCGGCGATTCGGAATTTTAGCGGCCGCGTTTGTCGCGCTCATTGCCTGCAGCCCTGAAGCGCCGGCCAGAAATGCGTCCGCTCAGAGTGGGCCGCTCAACCGCGCCCAGACGGGGCTTCGTCAAGTGCCGCTGACGATCCGCACTAAATCGGGTGTTCACCGGTTCATCGTCGAAGTGGCGGCGACTCCTCAGCAGCAGGAGACCGGGCTGATGTTCCGCCGCTCGCTCACCGCAAACCACGGCATGATCTTCCCATATGATCCGCCTCAGGTCGTCGCCTTCTGGATGAAAAACACTCTCATCCCGCTCGACATCGTCTTCATTCGCGCGGACGGAACGATAGCCCGCATCACCAGGGCGAAGTCGCAGGATCTGACGCCGCTCCCATCCGGGGAGCCGATCGCCGCCGTGCTCGAAATCCGCGGCGGCCGCGCTGCCGAACTCGGCATCAGGCAAGACGATGTCGTCGCCTGGAAGAATTAGCGCGGCCTTGCGCTCCTTTCGCTGACGGGGCAGAGGCACCGGCCCATGGG
>DASVYN010000157.1:0-13082 GCA_036392155.1 Sphingomicrobium sp. | reverse complement strand
TGGAAGCGCTCGATAAAGGCGCGGTGGCGGCACTGCTGTTGAGGCGCGCCGGGTTTGACGAGGACTTCCGACTGTGGCTCGCGACGGAACTGGCAGCGCTGGGCGCGCTGGAAGCACGCACGCCGCTCGATCCGGAGCCGTTCCGTCGGCGTGCGGCGGCACTGATGGAAGCGGCCCATGATGGGCGACGCAGGCGACATTGGGACGAACCGAGTTCGAACATTGATGAAGCAGCGCTCGAAGAGTTGATCGGCCAGGCCGAGCCGTTTCTTGCCGCGGGCGACAGCCTCAATGCGCTGGCGATCCTGAAGCCCGTTGCCGCAAGCCTGGCGGCATATTGGCCGCAATGTGCCGATTGGGACGAAACCCTGCATGAGTTTTTCCCCCGGCTCGACCGGATGATCGCCCAAGCTGTGCTGCTCGACGGCGTTTCGCATGAAGCGCGCGACGAACTCGCGGACGAATTGAGTTGCTGGCAGGACGAGGTCGCCGAATACGGCGCTGACGATGCCTTTGCCGTTGCCATTGCGGCTGCAACATGTGGGTGGGACGACCCCGGTCTGGACGATATCCTCGATGGGCGCGGGCGCATCTGGCCACTGGCGGGACGGAGCGGTTGGCTGGAAGAGCAACTCACCACGGCTCGACTAGCCGCTCTCGAAGTCATGAGGTCCACGGATCGGTACCTCAACCTGTCCCGGGCCGCTGGGCGGCACTGCGATCGTGCCGTGATGCTGGCGAAATGCGGGTGTTTCGATGAATCGCTGACAATCGCTCGGGCAAGACTGCGCGATCCGGACAGTGTCTTGCGCCTGGCGAAAACACTTCTGGAAATGGAACAGCCCGATTGGGCCTTCGAACTCGGAACCTGGGGGCTGTCCTTGGCAACCGGAAACGAAGGAAGTGAAGCCGCGCTGGTGCCTGGCAGACATAGCCTCGCGTGCTGGCTGCGCGAAGCGGCGCATACGGCAAACCGGCCAGACCTTGCCCTCATGGCGGCGCGGACCGCGTTCGAGTACAGTCTTTCCCGGACGGACTTCCAGGCAGCGGAGGAGCTGTGCCCGATGCAGGAATGGCCTGTCATGCGTGCGATGCTGCTGAGGCGTCTGTTGGACGCCCCTCATGCGCATGACCGGATCGACATTCTGCTTGACGAGAGTCGGATCGACGATGCCGTGGCCGCCGTCGATCGCAAGGACGAACGATTTCACAGCCCGCATGACGGAACGTTGATGCGCCTGGCGGATGCCGCTTGCACCGTTCACCCCGATTGGACAATCCGCTTCGCCTTGCGCATGGCGACCGCCATCATGGAGGACGGCCGGTCGAACCATTATGATCTCGCTGTGCGCTGGCTCGAAATGGCCGCGCGTGCCCATGCGGTGGCGGGAACGATCGACGCATGGCGCGCCCGCGTCGAGAATCTGATCGAAACTCACCGCCGCAAGCGCAAGCTGCGCCCGCTGCTCGAAGCGTTGCAAACGTTGGAGTAAACCCAGGCCAGGCGACCACTGCCCTGTCTCGCCGGGGCCAAGCTCCTACTCCATTACATAGCCAAGCCCACGGTATCCGGTTCGCCGCCTTGCAGCCATCCGCGCCAGAACCGGGACAGCAGAGTCCACATAGTCGATGACAAGAACATTGGTTTTTGCAGCATGCTGGCGGTGCAGACGGCCCACGTATTGAGCCAATGACCCCTTCCAGGAGATCGGCATCGTCAGGAACAGCGTATCGAGCCTCGGATCGTCGAACCCCTCGCCAATATACCGGCCTGTCGCCAAGATGAGGCGTTCTTCGGACCCTGAAACGCTCAAGGCAGCCTCGCATTGTTTTCTCTCGGATGCCGACAACCCTCCGCACAGGACAGCGATGTTTCTGACGAAGGGAGTGAAGCGCTCCTGCAAATAGCGAAGGTGATCCTTTCGCTCGGTCAAAACGATGGGGGATCGCTTCTGTTCAAGGGCCTGAAGAACGTCGTCGAAGATGAGATCGTTGCGTCCCGCGTCCTGGGCCAGCGCGGCGTAGATCTCCGGAATCGGGGGCCTTTCCGCTGAAGCCAAAAGTTGCGGCAGTTCGAACCGCGTCGTTCGCTCACGTACCCGATGGCGAATGCCGCGCTCGAAGGCCTGAGTCCGCGCATCGACGCGGTGGCGCACCGGTCCGCACTGCATGAAGATGATGGGATGATGCCCGTCCTTGCGGGCAACGGTCGCTGACAGTCCGAGAACGAAACGCGCCCTCGCGCGCCTGGCCACCTGTTCGAAGCTGACGGCGGATAGGTGGTGACATTCATCGACGATCAGATGGCCGTATCCGGCGACGAGATCATTGACCTCGCCATTTCTGACCATGCTCTGGATCAGCGCCACATCGATGACGCCCGTCAGCTTGCGCTTCCCTCCACCCATCGTGCCGATCTGCCTGGGGTCGATGGCGAGAAAGGAACCGACACGCGCCACCCACTGGTCGAGTAGCTCACGACGATGAATCAGAATCAACGTGTTGCACCGACGCTCCGCGATCAGCGCCGCAGCGACCACCGTCTTGCCGAATGCCGTCGTGGCGGCAAGCACGCCGTGGTCATGAGCAACAAGAGCCTCGAAGGCCCTTCGTTGCGATGGCTGCAATTCGCCAAGGAACTTTGCTTCCCCGGGCAGCGGCCGACCAGGCTCGCGGCAGTCTTCAAGTATCACCTCAATGCCATGGCTTTGGGCCAGCGCGGTCAGTTCGTCGAGGCAACCGCGCGGCAGCGCCACGTGCCGCGGATGAAGCTCGGCGCAGGAAATGACTCGAGGCTTGCCGAAAGTCGGCAGGCGCATGGCCTGCGCCCGATAGAATTCGGGATTCTGGAAGGCCGCCAAACGGATGCACTGGGCAACTAGCGACGGGGGAAGCGCTGTGCGGTCCAGATAGACCTGGTCAGCCAGTACGACGTCGATCGCCCTGGGCAAGGACGCCGCAATCGGCGACGCTATTGTCCGCCGCGAAGGGGGCAGCTTCCAGGGCTCGTCGGCAAACTCGTCATCGACTGGCATGCGAACGCCAAGGATCCGTCCGGACACTTCGGCCTCGCCCGAGATCCCGAAGGCGGCACTTGCCGGATTTCGCTCCAGCTTCGACAGGAAGGCCCACTGGTCCTCATAAGCTCTCAAACATTCGTCGACGAAGACACTGTTACCCGCTTCGCGGGCACGCCATTGCAGGGGCAATGCAATCAGGTTCCCGAAACCGCCGATCGGCATGGTATCCTGGTTCGGGAAAAACCGGTCATAGGAAGCAAATCCGATCTCCGGACGCCTTTCCATGGTCTCGGTAATCAGCGCGGAGCCCATCTGGCGGGCGATTCCGGCCGGAACCGGTTCGTCGAAGAAAATCCAGACATGGCCGCCATTGCCCGAGCGGGACCGCTCAAGCGCAGCCGCAATTCCTCTGGCGCGGCAGGTTTCTAGAAAGGCTGCCGCATCCTCTGCCCAGGCCTCCTTGTCGAAATCGGCGGCGAGGAACCAGCATGTCCCGTCAGCGAGCAAGGGATAGACCCCGGCGACGAAATCACCGGAGCGCGTCCCGCCACCGCGCAAATGCCTCGCGATTATTTCGTCGGACACGGGAATGAACGCCTGATGCGGGCATTCCCCGCATTTCACCTTAGGCTTGGCGCAAATGTTGCGCGCCCATTCGTTGGAGCAGGCCGGCGAATAGCCTGAACGCGCAGACCTGCGGTTTTCCCAACGCAACGGAAAGACATCGGGTCGCCCCCTGAATAGGCTGCGGAACAGGCCGACCTTTGCCGAGGATGGAGACTTGCTAGTCACCGTCGCGCCCTCAAAGGACTCAGATTGCGCATCTTTCTCGAGGGCCGACAATTGCTCCTTGAGCGCGGCGAGCGTGGCTTCGAGGCTCGCCTGCTCGGCCCTGAGTTCGCCCATGCGCCGCCGGACGGAAGCAATTTCCGTTCTGATCACGGGCGCATCGCCGACAGCTAAGGCTGCAGTGGGAAGTTCGGCGAAGCGCTCTGCCGTTGCCTCGGCCCGTCTAGAAGGGTCGGCTTGCGGCATGAAGATTGAGGTCGGTCGTGGCAAAGTCTTTGCCGGTGCACAATAGAGGTTCGCCGCGCTCCTTTGCGACCGCATAGACCATCAGATCGGTAAGGTTGAGCAAGCCTCCTCGCCCATTCCCTTTCCCATAGCGAGGAATCGCTTCGTAAACGCGCACTGCATGATCTTCGGTGAAGGGCAGCACGATCAGGCCTCCATCCCGCCATTCGTCAAGGAGCTCCCGGGCCTGCTGCGCCGCATCCACCCTGCTTCCGCTCGCAACAGCCCAAAATTCGACAAGCGCCGGTGCGGGCAAGAAGACCGCCTCCTCGTCGAGCGCATCGAGAATTGGGCCGCTGCCGTCTTCACCAAGCAGAACAGCGATGAGGGCCGAGGTGTCGACAATCACCGCGGCAATCCATCCTCGTCGTAAAGCTCCGCGTCAAGCTCCACCATGGTCGGAAATTTGCGCTTGGGTACCTTTGCGAGGATTGCCTCAATACGTAGCCGTCGCGCCGCCCGGTCAGGTAGCGGCTTGGGCAACGGCATGCGGTCGAGTGCTTCCTCGATAACCTGCGCCTGGCTGCGCCCATCGCGGGTGAGAAGCGCAAGGCGGGCCAGCGCGTGATCGGAGCGAATGGTGATGGCGCGTTGCTGGCGCCGGGAGGGGAAAGGCATCGATGGCATCCTCGATTCCAAAGCTGGACAAAGGATATCGTCTCGTGCAGCTACGTGCAAGCACGGTGCGGCCGGTTTTTGTCTGTACAGTCATGCACCGACAAATTTTGAGTTCTTGTCTGGATCACGGATGGGTAATTGCCGCTGCCAGATCCGAAAGGACCGAGCGCGCGCACTCTATTGATATCCCCGATCTCGACAAGACTTTACGCAGGTGGACGACAGGCCATTTGGTTTTTCGTGGCGCAAGCGGATGATCGATGAGGAGGCCGGTTATCGATCATGGCATCTCGTCCAGCTGCGGGCTTTGCAACGCACGGACGAGCACCGTTATGCTCGATATCACCTCACGCTCGATGAAATCTGAAGGCGGGGTTTACCTGCGGGACGCATTGGACTGCGCAAGGTGATCGATCTTGAGCGGCGTTGCCATTCCCTTGCTTGCGCGGATCCGATGAGTGTCGGAGGACGCTTCAGGCGCGAGGCCTTCCCATTCGCAATCGGCCGACATTTTTTCGCATTCGGCCGGCCCAACATTCTTCGGATAAGCTGAGCGATATCTTAACCTTAAGCGCTTACTCGAAAGGCACATGTGCTGTGTCGTTCGACGCCTGCTGGATCGCAGCGCGGTGCCACTGGGCTGCGCGCTTGCAGCGCTGTGGGTCGCGCCTGCAAGTGCGGACGAGCTCAAGCTCTTCACGGCCGACACCTTCGAAATCAGCGGCGATATGCGCCTGGTTGCCGTCGATGGCGAAAGAAGCTGGATCGATGGCGGCTTCGGCAAGCTGCGCTCTGGGAGCAACGGCAAACTTCGAGTCCGCCCCGAGCTCGGCAACGCTGCGCTCGTCTGGAAGCCGCAATTCACCTGGTCTTTGGGCGCAATCGTCGCCGGCTCGGTGCAGGGTGGAGACCGGACCGGGGCGGGTCTCAGCCAGGCCTATCTGACCTTTCGGCCGATGCGCTCGAGCTGGCTCGTTTTTTCCGCGCGCGCGGGTCTGATGTGGCCGCCGGTGAGCCTCGAGCACGAGGGCTATGACTGGCACGTCAAGGATTCGATCACGCCGTCGGCGATCAATAGCTGGATAGGTGAGGAGGTGCGCCCAGTCGCCGCGGAGGGGACCGTCTCCGCCACACTCGGCGGGCACAAACTGCGCGCCACCGCTGCGCTGATGGCCGCTAACGATACGTCCGGCACTTTGCTGACGTTTCGCGGCTGGGCACTGCACGACCGCACCACGCTTGCCTTTCGCCGCCAGCCGCTGCCGCCGCTCGACGAAGATGTCGCCGATTATCAGGCGCCTTTCACTCATCCCTTGCTCGATATCCATTCAGGTTTCGCGCACCGGCCCGGCTATTATCTGAAGCTTGCCTGGCAGCCGCCGGTTCCGGTCCGCTTCGAGCTGTTCCACTATGACAATCGCGCCAATCCCCAAGACGTAAACGCCGATTCCGAATGGGGCTGGAACACTCAGTTCGACGAGGCCGGATTGGTTGCTGATCTTGGGGCAGCGACCGAGCTCAAGGCGCAGGCGCTGCAGGGCCGCACCCGCATGGGGTTCAGGGAGGACACCAGCCGCTGGGTCGACAACCGCTTCCGCTCGGCATTCGTCCTGCTCACGCGCCCATTCGGAACGGTGCGCCTGACTGGACGGATCGATGTCTTCGACACGCGCAATCGCGGCAGCGAAATCGGCAGCGAATATAACGATAAGGGCTGGTCGGCGATGCTCGCTGCGAAGCGCGATTGGTCACATTTTTCCGGTCTGATCGAGCTGCTGCACGTCTCCAGCCGGCGCGACAATCGCGCTGACGCAGGCCTCAATCCGCGCCAGCGCCAGACCCAGCTCCAAGCCGAAGTGCGAACGCACTGGTAACCATATTCGCTAGGCGAGCTGTTTACCCTTCAGGGCTTAATTCTCCGCAATGGGGCGTAAATTCTTTTTTGTGCTGGCCGTTGCCAGCGCAGCGTCGTCGCTCGTCGCGGCTCCGTTAAAGGTGCACGTCGCGGATGCATCCGGACGCCCGGTCCGCGATGCGGTGGTGACGCTCTATCCCTCGGGCGCTGCGGCCCGGGCTGCTCACCCCGGCGGCCGATTCATCGTTTCGCAGCAGAATCTGCAATTCCATCCCTTTTTGACAATCGTTCCCGTCGGCGCCGACGTCTCCTTCCCGAACCTCGATCCGACCAAGCACCATGTCTATTCCTTCTCGCCAGCCAAGAAGTTCGAGCTGAAGCTGTTTGCCAAGGACCAGTCCCGCACGGTCCATTTCGACAAGCCCGGCGTGGTTGCGCTCGGCTGCAACATCCACGACCAAATGAGCGCGTTCATCGTCGTCACCGATAGCGTCTGGACAGCGCGCACGAACGCGCAAGGCATGGTGACTTTCGCTGACGCTCCCAATGCATCGGCTCGGCTGACCGTCTGGCATCCATATTTGCGATCGCCTGGCGGCCAACTCGTTCAAGCCATCGCTCCAGCCCAACGCAGCGCCAGCTTTCAGGTCCGGCTTCGTCCGCCACCGGCGATGTCGATGCCGGACTACTGACGCGATGCGGCCTTTCCGCTCGCTCAGCGCGCGGCTCACCGTGCAATTCGCGCTGCTGTTCGCAGCTGCGATGCTCGTGGTTTCCGCGGCCCTGTCCACCCTCATCGCCGACTCGGCCTCGAGGCGCGTCGAAGGGCAGCTCCAATCGAGCGGCGCAGTCTATGATCGCCTCTGGCAGCAGCGCGCGCACGAGCTGCAGAATGCGGCGCAGCTGCTCTCTCGTGACTTCGGCTTTCGCGCGGCGGTCGCGAGTGGCGATCAGGCGACCATGCAGTCCGCGCTCGGCAATGCCGCTCTTCGGCTGAGGGTTCGTAGCGCGTTCATCGTCACTGCGGACGGCCGCGTATCGTCGCTCGACCGATCGACAAACGACAGTGAGGCAGCCGCGCTTTGGGGGCCACTCGATGACGGACGCCTGGTCGGCGTATCCGTGCTCGCTGGACGGCCACGCCAGCTCGTCGCTGCGCCGATCATGGCGCCGACCCTGATCGGCTGGGTGGTGTTCGCGGCCGATCTCGATGACCGTGAAATGAGCGGTCTCGAGCGCCTTTCGGCGATCCCGCTTCATGCGGCTGTGATCGCCTATGACAAGGGCCGTTGGGCTGAGGCGTCGGGCAGCATGGCCGCACTCGACGCGCGCACGGCCTCGCTCGCGCAGGCGCATGTCGGACAGTCGGCCGCTTTCGAAATGAAACTCGATGGCGCCCGCTCGATTGCGCTCGTCAAATCGCTGCCCACCTTCTCGGATCAGGAACGCGCGATCCTGCTTCTGGCTTATCCCAAAGCCGAGGCAATGGCGGACGCGAGCAAGCTGCAGCTCGCGCTGGCAGTCATGACTCTGCTGGGTCTGTTTCTGGTCGCACTCGCGACCTGGCGCGCCGCGGCGCGCATCACCCAGCCGCTCGCTCGCCTCGACGAAGCGGCTGGCCGCCTCGCTTCGGGCGAGCATGTTCGAGTGCGTGTGCGCGGTGAGGACGAGCTGGCGCGGCTTGCAAACAGCTTCAATGAGATGGTCGACAAGATCGCCGAGCGCGAACGACGTATTACCCAGCTTGCGTTCAACGATACGCTGACCGGATTGCCAAATCGCACCATGTTCCAGCAGACGCTCGAGCATTACTTTCGCGCTGCGGAGGGCGATGGCAAGCCGTTCGCGCTCCACTGTCTCGATCTCGACCAGTTCAAGGTGATCAACGACACGCTCGGCCACCCCGCCGGCGATGCCTTGCTGGTCGAAACCGCTCGCCGCGTGCGCCAAGCGGCGCGCGGCCACTTCGTAGCGCGGCTCGGCGGCGATGAATTTGTTGTGCTGCAGTCGCTCGGCGATGATCGCGATTCGATCGATCGGCTCGCGCGGGAGATATTGCTGGCTATCGCGCAACCGCTCAATATCGATGGCAACGAGTTCCTTGCCTCGACCAGCATCGGGATCGCGATCGCGCCCCAGGACGGCGAAGAGGGCGGAACGCTGCTGCGCAATGCCGACCTTGCGCTCTATCGCGCCAAGGAAGCCGGACGGGGCACCTACGCCTTCTTCGAGCAAAGCCTGAACGAACGCGCCCAGCAGCGCCGTCAGCTCGAAGCCGACCTGCGCCTCGCGCTCGAACGCGGCGAGTTCGAGCTATATTACCAGCCGCTCTTTGATCTCGAGCAAAACCGGATATGCTCGTTCGAGGCATTATTGCGCTGGCGTCACCCAAAACGTGGACTGGTCTCGCCATCTGAGTTTGTGTCGGTCGCAGAAGACACAGGCCTGATCGTGCCGATCGGCGCCTGGGTCATCCGCGAGGCTTGCGCTCGCTCAGCGCACTGGCCGGACAACATTCGTATCGCGGTCAACGTATCGCCGGTACAGTTCCATCGCGGCGCGCTGAACGAAACGATCATGCGAGCATTGGCCGACAGCGGGCTCGCGCCCCAACGCCTCGAAGTGGAAATCACCGAGTCGATCTTCCTCGATGGCGGCGAGGCGACGCTCCGGCTGCTTCACGCCTTGCGCACGCTAGGAGTGCGTATTGCGCTCGACGATTTCGGCACCGGCTATTCCTCGCTAAGCTATTTGCAGAGCTTTCCGTTCGACAAGCTGAAGATCGACCGCAGCTTTATACAGAATCTGCTGACACGCGACGGCGCAATCGCGATCGTCCATGCGATTACCGAGCTCGCCAATGCGCTGGGAATCGAAACCACGGCCGAGGGGGTCGAGGAAACTGCTCAGCTGATGGAATTGCGAGCCCACGGCTGTTCTTCGGTCCAGGGATATCTGTTTGCCGAGCCGATGTCTGCAAGTGACGTTGAGCGATTGTTCGAGGAGAAGCGCGAGGTGCTTCAGAACGTCGCCTGATTGCCGCCCTGCTCGAGGATCTCTTCGCTTATCTGATTGACGCTCGTGCAGCTTGTGAGCGCCATTGCGACGCGCATTTCGGCTTCGACCAGTTTCAATATGTGCGCGACGCCGGCCTCTCCCCGCGCTGCCAGCGCATAGGCCCACGCGCGGCCCATCAGAACGAAATCGGCGCCGAGCGCCAGCATGCGCACGACGTCGAGACCCGACCGCACGCCTCCGTCGACCAACACGGGCATGCTTCCGGCGAGTGCGGCGGCGATGCGCGGCAGCGCTCGGGCGCTCGACACCACGCCGTCGAGCTGGCGGCCTCCATGGTTTGAGACGACGATGCCGTCCGCGCCGCTGCCGGCCGCGGCGCGCGCGTCGTCCGGATCGAGAATGCCCTTGACGATCAACGGCCCATCCCATTGCGCGCGGACCCATTCGACGTCCTTCCAGCTGACCGAAGGATCGAAATTTGCATGAATCCACGCCTGGAAATGATTGAGTGGCGCGCGCTTTCCGACGACCGGTTCGAGATTGCCGAGGCTGATCGGACGTCCGCGGATTCCCACGTCCCACAGCCACTCCGGCCGCGCCAGCAACTGACCCATTCGCCTGAGGCCGCCGCCGGCCGCGCGAGCATCGCGATAGCGCGATCCCGGGACCGAGAGGTCGACCGTCAGGATCAGCGCGGCACTGCCCACCGCCTTTGCGGTTTCGATCATTTCGGCGACAAAGCCGCGGTCCTTGATGAAATAGAGCTGATACCAGGGAACATGGCCAGTGCTCGCAACTTCGCGGAGCGAACAAGCGCTGACCGTCGACAGCGCAAAAGGCACGTCTGCAGCCGCAGCGGCTCGCGCGGCCTGGACCTCGCCCCGACGCGCGTACAGCCCCGACAGGCCGACAGGGCCGAGACCGACCGGCATCGCCCAGCGCCTCCCGAACAGCTCGGTCGAAAGGTCGATCATCGAGACGTCACGCAATACGCGCTGCTTCAGCGCGACCGACTGCAAGTCCTCGACGTTCCGCCTCAGCGTCACTTCGTCATAGGAACCCCCGTCCAGATATTCGAACAGGAAATGCGGTAGTCGCGCCTTTGCCAGCGCTCGATAGTCTCGGACGGCAGCCGCCTGTTTCATGGGACGCAGCAATTGCAGGCGCCGCCAATCACCGCAAGGCCGCCGCAGGACGGCGTGACCGATCTTTCCACTGCAGTCGTCGGGGCGCATAGGCGCGGGTCGAAAGGAGAATCGGCGTTATGGTCGAAACGATGCGCATGGACATGACCAAGCTCGCACCGGAGGCGTACAAGCACCTCCTTCAGCTGGAGCAGGCGATTGCCGGCAAGCTCGACCGGAAGCTCTTCCATCTAATCAAGCTGCGTGCGTCGCAGATCAACGGCTGCGCCTTTTGCATTGGGATGCATGGCGATGAAGCGCTGCGCGACGGCGATACTCCCGAACGCCTGCTACTGCTGGACGCTTGGCATGAAAGCTCGGCATTCAGCGAAAAGGAGCGGGCGGCGCTGGAGTGGGTCGAGGAGATCACGCTGATTGCCGAGAGCCACGCAAGCAGGGAAGCATTCGACGGCCTCAAGCGCTTCTTTTCCGAAGAGGAGATCGCTCACCTGACGCTCGCCGCGGCAGTGATCAACAGCTGGAACCGGATCGCAATCTCGTCGCGCGCGCAATATGACCGGGCGCAATTCCATCAGCGCGTGGGAGAGGCGAAGGTCGCCGAGCCGGCTTAAGCGACCTTCGCGGCGGCGATTGACTCGCGCACGCGAGTGAGCGCGAGACCCGCCGGGTCGGTTTCGCCCATCAGGTCGAAGCTGCCATTCAATGCGTAGGTGCAGTGGCCGTGCACCGTCGCGACCAGCGATCGGGCGAGGCGCTCGACCTCACTTTGGCTTCGGTTCGGCAGCAGGCCGCCGACTTCGCGAATGACGATGAGCGTCAGCTCGCGCCGCTTTTCCTCGTCTTCCGCCGGCAGCGGCATGCCGGGCGGAAGCCGATGGTCGAAGATCGCCATCCAGAGATTGGTATGCTCGCTCGCGAAATCAAAATAGGCCTGCACGAGCACTGCAATCCGGTCCTCGCCCACGCCTTCAAGCCGCCGACGGACGAAATCTGACCATAAGGCGAAGGTATGCGTGTTGATCGCCAACAGAAGGTGATCGAGACTCGGAAACAGATTGTAGATCGTTCCGACCGAATAGCCGATCGCTCGGGCGACCTGCCGCGCGGAGAAGCGCGCGAAACCCTGCGCGGCCATCTGACGATGACCTTCCTCGATGATCAGCTCTCGAAGCTCTGCCCTGCTGTGATCTGCGCGGCGTCCCATGCCAAAGCTTCTATCTGGACAATTGAACACTGTCTAATTTTTCTGTTGAACAGTGTTCAATTAATGCTATTGGGCGACGGGGGAGGTCGCCCATGTTCATTTGGTTCGCACTGCTCGTCTTCGCCGGAGTGGTAGTTCAACTCAATTCCCGCCTTCGTCGCCTTGAAGCGCAAGTGGATTGGCTTCAGGCCCGCGACTCTTACGCGAGCTGGGCTGGGCCCACGGCCCCCGAAGTGGACGAAAAAGAGGCGGGGGCTCACGCGTACGAGCCTGCGCAATCGCCTCCGCCGCCGATCGCTTATAGCGAAACGATCAGCGAGCCGATCGAGGCTCCGATCGTCGAAGAGGAGCCGGTAGTCCGTAGGCGCAACGTCGGGATCGGCTTTGAGGAGTTGTTCGGCCGGAGACTGCCCATATGGGCCGGGGGGATCACTCTGGCCATTGCCGGCGTCCTGATCGTCAAGCTTTCGATCGAATCCGGACTGCTGAAGCCCATCGTCCGGGTGATTTCCGGACTGATCTTTGGAGCGGCGCTGATTTGCAGCGCAGAGCTTGCGCTCCGCTTCGAAGGGCGAATTCGCGACCCGAGAGTGCGCCAGGCTCTCTGCGGAGCCGGCGTTGCGAGCCTATATGCAAGCATCCTCGTCGCCGTGGACCTTTACCACCTCCTGCAACCCTTGACTGCGATGCTCGGAATGGCCGGAGTGACTGTCCTGGCGCTGTTTCTCTCAACCCGTTTCGGACCGGCCAGCGCCTTGCTTGGGCTGACCGGAGGTCTGGCCGCTCCTGCGATGATCGGCTCCGCCGAACCCAACGTCCCATTGCTATCGGTCTACCTCGCGCTCGCAGTGTCCGGCCTTTGCGCGCTGTCGCACCGTGAACGGTGGGCGTGGCTCGGTATCAGCGCGCTCATCGGCGGGTTCGGCTGGGGGGTCGTCCTGCTCCTGGGCGGAATCCTCGACAAACCAAGCGAGATCTCGCTCGGCCTTTACCTCTTGCTCCTCGGGGCGGCTATCCCAGCGCTGGGATTCGCTGGCCGCCGCAAGAATCAGATCCGGCTCGTTGCCGGTGTGGCAGCAGCCGCGCAAATGGCTGCGCTCGTTGCGACCGGCGGATTCGCGCTGATCAACTGGGGCTTGTTCGCATTG
>DASVYN010000156.1:0-11639 GCA_036392155.1 Sphingomicrobium sp. | reverse complement strand
GAACCGAAACCTGATGCGCCGGCTATGCCCATCGTGCTCCCCGGCCCGCCGCCGTCCCACTGGGCAAGCCGCGCCGCCGCCTGCAGGCAGCGGGCGAGCCGGCCGTTCCCGCCGAGCATCGACATGCGGAAGGAAAGCGGCTCCATCCCCGCGGCGCGGGCGAGCTCGTCGATGAAGCTTTCGGTGAAGAAGGCGAACTCGCGTTGCGGCGATCCGCGCATATAGCCGAGCGTGCAGGGCAGTTTCGCTTCGACTGCTTCGATACGCACGTTCGGGATCGAATATGGCGGGATCGAACCGTCGAGCGCAGTCGGACCGAGCTTCGCCGGCGCGCCCTTGCCGGAGAGCCGGGCGAGCGCGGATCCGAGCCCGTCCGCGGTTGCAACCTTCATCGCCCAGGCGGCGGTTATTCCTCCAGCGCCCGGAAGCGCCGTCATTCGCGCCAGCGCACCAGGCGAGATTCGGTCGTGGTTCTGGCTTGCGGATTGCGACAGCGCGGCCTGCACCGGCCGATCAGTGGCGCGCGCCAGCTCGATCGCAATCGCCGCTAGCTCGCTGTCCATCGCGCCGCCGGCCGGTTCGCCGGGCGGCATCGGATAGAGGGTGAGGTTTTCAACCGGCGCCGGCGCCTGTGTTGGAACCCAAAGTTCAGCCACGCCATTGGTCACGTGCGCGGTCGCTGCAAAGGGTTCGATGCCGAGATGCTGCGAAGGCGCTGCATAATAAGTCGCAGCTAGCGGCCGCGATCCATGCACGGCCGCCTCATAATTTCCACTACTAAACCATTTTTCAGGCGCAACATTTGCGAGAGCGTGATCGAATGTCGGGCGCATGTCGATCGCGGTTCGCTCACCGGAGAAAAGTGGATTCGCAGCCTTGAGCGCGCGCTCGGCCGCCCACCAGCTGTCGGCAACGACGGCGATCCACTGACTGTTGGCAGTGACGTGCCGCACGGCGGGCATTCCCGAGATCGCCGCTCGCGAGAAAGTCTCGAGCCGGCCTCCTGGCGGCGCCATCCGCACGGACGCGAACAGCAGTCCCGGCAGTCGCACATCGCCGGCAAAGCGCCAGCGCCCTTGCGCTTTGGCCGGCCCGTCGAGCCGCTCAAGAGGCTGACCGATAAGCCGGCCCTTGGCCGATCGTCGGAGCGCAATCCTCGACGGCATGCTGCGCTCGGCGGCTTCCTCGGCAAGTTCGCCGAAGGTCACCGTCCTCACACCGCAAATCACCAAGCCGTCGGCCGTGTCGCATGAAGAGGAATCGACATTCCAGCGATCTGCAGCTGCACCGACCAGCATCGCTCGCGCAGTTGCAGCAGCTTCGCGCAGCGGCTGCTCGAACGCGCGGACCGAAGTCGACCCGGCGGTGATCCTTATGCCTTCGGGCCAACCCTCGTCCTTCGCCAGCGGATTGCCGTAGGTCCTGCTGAGCGGCGCCGGCTCGACTGCAATCGTGTCCCAGGCGGCCCCGAGCTCGTCGGCAACGATCTGCGCCAGGCCGGTCCAGATTCCCTGCCCAGTCTCAACCTGCGGAATTGCAAGGGTGATACGCCCGTCGCGCGCAACCTTGAGATAATTGCCGAACGTCCCTTCGCCTTTTCCAGCAGCCAGCTCGCTCTTCAAATGCCGCGGCAAGAGCGAAAAGGCGACGATCAGGCCGGCACCCGCGCCTCCGCCGATCAGCAATGTGCGGCGATCCACCTTCAATGCGCGTACTGCGCCTTGAGGGCCCGCCGATCGATCTTGCCCGTTCCGAGGCGCGGCAAGGGGTCGGCCGAAAAGATGATCCGCTCGGGAATTTTGAACCTGGCGAGCTTGCCGCCCAGATATGCCCGCAGCTCCGCTTCGTCGAGCAGCTCACCAGATTTGAGGTGCACGACCGCAACCGGCACTTCTCCCAGCCGTTCGTCCGATGCTCCGAAGACGGCGGCTTCGGCGACTGCCGGGCAGGCATAGCATTCGGCCTCGACCTCGGCCGCGGAAATGTTCTCGCCGCCGCGGATGATGATCTCCTTTTTGCGGTCGACGATGAACAAATAGCCCTCGTCGTCGAGATAACCGACGTCGCCGGTGCGAACGTAGCCGTCAGGACTGAGTGTAGCTGCGGTCGCTTGCGGGTCTTGCCAATAGCATTTGATATTGGCCGCGGTGCGGATGCCGATTTCGCCGGTCCCGCCAGTGGGCACCAGTTCGTCGCCAGGACCAAGAATTGCGACCTCAACCAGCGGCGACTGCGCGCGTCCGGTCGAAGCCGGCTTGGCCGCATAGCTGCTCCAGAAATTGGAGCAGCCGGTGGCATTGGTTTCCGTGAGGCCATAGCCGAGCGCCGGCTGGGCTTCCGGAAATTCTTGCTTCAGTCGTTCGACATGACTGATCGGGCGCGGAGCGCCGCCGGCCGTGATGTCCTTGAGCGAGGACAGATCAAATTTGTGCCGATCCGGGTGGTTCATGAGCTCGAGGCTCATTGTCGGCACACCGACGAAATAGGTAATCTTCTCTTTCTCGATCAGCCGCAGCGCTTCGCTCGCATCCCATTTGGGCATGATCACCATGCACCGGCCAATGACGAAACTGTTGAGCATCACCGGAACTTCGCCGGTGACGTGGAACAGGGGCACGCTCAATAAGGTACGCGGCGGACCGGCCGGCGCCTTCCCATCCTGGGTCAATATGCCAAGGAGGACGATCAGCCCGGTTGAATAGGCATAGACTCCCGTGGTTACTGCCCGGTGCGTCGATAGCGCCCCCTTGGATGCTCCGGTCGAGCCCGAAGTGAAGAGGATCGTCGCATCATCTTCGGGTGAGATCTCCGCCAGTGTCACACTCTCGTCGGAGCCTTCGAGCAGCGGCGCGATCGCTTCGAGAACCGGCTGCTCGATTGCGAGGCAGATCGTGTCAAATTGACCGCATCGCTCCTTAATGCGCTGGCCGCGCGCAGCATCGGCAATGATCAGCTTCGGTTTGGTGAGACGGATTGCATGTTCCATCTCGAGCGGCTCCCACCAGCCATTGAGCAAGGTCGCGATCCCGCCGGCCTTCAGCACAGCCATGTAAGTGATGATCCAGGCGGGACAGTTGCGCATTGCGATCCCGACGCGGTCGCCCTTGGCGATCCCGCGCGCTGCAAGGCCATGCGCCAGCCGCTCGGACATCCGATCGAGATCGGCGAAGGTCAGCCGCTCCTCGCCGGCGACCACCGCTTCATTGGCGGCGTTGAGCGCGCAAAAGGTCTGGAAGAAGGCCGGAAGCGTCGCCGGGAGATTGGTGACAATCGCGCGGGACAGCTCGTCGCGCCCGATCGCCAGCCGGCCGCCAGGCCCAGTGACCCGCGCCAGCTCCTGGTCGTACCGGCGGTCGAGCTCACTTTGCATGCGGTCTGAAGCTTCCTTTGCCTTTCCACACATGCGCCTTATGAGGCGCTGATCATTCATGGGGAAGCCCTTGCAAGCCGTCGACAACAGCCGCTTCACAGCCTTTCCGGATCTCGGCCTGTCGCCGGTCGCGCTGCACATCGGACCCTTCGACCTGCGCTGGTACAGTCTTGCGTACCTCGCCGGCATCTTCATCGGCTATTGGTATCTGCTCAAATTGCTGAAACAGCCCGGGGCGCCGATGGCCAGCCGCCATGCCGACGATCTGGTCTTTTACGCGGCGCTTGGGGTCATCTTCGGCGGCCGCATCGGCTATGTGCTGTTCTACAATCTGGGCGAATATCTCAAGCACCCGATCGAAATCGTGAAGCTGTGGGACGGGGGCATGTCCTTCCATGGCGGTGTGGTCGGGACCTCGCTCGGAATCTTCTATTTCGCGCACAAGCAGAAGCTCTCGTGGCTGCGGATCCACGATTATGTCGCTTGCTGCGTGCCCTTCGGCCTCTTCTTCGGGCGGCTCGCCAATTTCATCAATCAGGAGCTGTGGGGGGCGCCGACCACCGTCCCCTGGGCCGTGCGATTTCAGGAACTGACTCCGCTCGGAATGGTGCTTGGGCCGCCGCGTCACCCGAGCCAGCTCTACGAGGCCTTTCTCGAAGGCATCCTCCTTTTCGCTATTCTCGCCTTCATGTTCTGGAGGACCAGGGCGCGTTACGAGCCCGGCAAGCTCGTCGGTGTGTTCATCTTCCTCTACGGCTGCTTTCGCTTCGGCATTGAGTTCATCCGCGAACCGGACCAGCAGCTCGTCGCCTTCGCCCAGGCGACGCACCTCCACATGGGACAGTGGCTATCGCTGCCGATGGTCGTCGGCGGGCTTTATCTGATGCTGACTGCGAAGAAGCGACAAGTGGCCGCGGTCGCACCCGCTGAGTGACCCCGCTCGAACGCGCGCTCCGCGAGCGGATTGCGGCCGAAGGGCCGATCAGCGTCGAAGCCTATATGGAAGCGTGCAACTCTTATTATTATGCGACCCGCGATCCGCTCGGCGAGCGCGGCGACTTCACCACCGCGCCGGAGATCAGCCAGATGTTCGGCGAGATGATCGGCGCAGCCCTCGCCGATTGCTGGAAACGCGCCGGCGCTCCGGCCGATGCAATTTTTGTTGAACTCGGCCCGGGCCGCGGGACGCTAGCGAGCGATGCCTTGCGCGTGATGCGCTCCGCGGGATTTGAAGGCGAAGCTCATTTCGTCGAAACCAGCCCCGTGCTTCGTAAGGCACAGAAGCAGTCGGTGCCCGATGGCTTGTGGCACGACAGCGTTGAGGATCTGCCCGCAAAGCCGCTCTTGTTGGTCGCCAACGAATTCCTCGATGCGCTTCCGATCCGCCAGCATGTCGGCAAATGCGAGCGGCGCATCCTGGTCGCTGCCGGCGGGCTCGCATTCGATCGCGACGGCGAGATCGTCGAAGATTCTCCGGCGCGCGAGCAGGCTGTCCGATCGATCGCGACATGCCTCGCCGCAAAAGGCGGAGCGGCGATCCTTATCGACTATGGCCATCAGCGAAGCGCGCCTGGCGACACGCTGCAGGCCGTGCGCGGCCACTGTTACGCTCCGATTCTCTTTGATCCCGGCGAGCAGGACCTCACCAGCCACGTTGATTTCGAAGCCCTGGCCGACGCTGCGCGCAAAACCGGCGCCGCGGTCACTATGCTTGCCGAACAAGGCGAATGGCTCCGCCGGCTCGGAATCGAAGCGCGTGCGCAGGCGCTCTCGCGCGCCAATCCGAAACGCGCCGATGACGTTCAATCGGCGCTTGAGCGCCTGACAGCTTCCGATCAGATGGGAAAGATGTTCAAGGTCCTCGCAATTCATGCGCCGGAATGGCCGGCACCTGCAGGCTTCGAATGAGCATCACCTATCGCGATGCGACGCCCGCCGATGCCGCAACGCTCGAGACCATCTTCGACACGGTCTTCTGCGATACGTTCGCGCATCTCTACCGGTCCGAAGACCTCAACACCTTCCTGTCGAGCTTCGGTCTTGCCGACTGGGAGCAACAGCTCAACGACCGCGCCTTTGCGGTCCGGATCGCCGAAGTCGATGGAACGCCCGCCGGCTTTCTGAAGCTCGGCCCGCTCAAGCTTCCGATCGAGGCGAACGGCCCTGCATTGCTGCTCGACCAGCTCTACGTCCTTAAAGAGCATCATGGTGCGGGGATTGCGCAGCAGCTGATGGACTGGGCGTTCGAGGAGACGGAGCGCCGCGGCGCCTCGCAACTCTTCCTCACGGTCTATATCGACAATCATCGCGCCAAGCGCTTCTACGGCCGCTATGGATTCGAGGCGGTCGGCCGCTACGATTTCATGGTTGGAAATCACGCGGACGAAGACATCATCATGCGGAAGCTGCTGTGAGTGAAGTCGAGGTCATTCGCGCAATCAGCCTGGGCCGGCTGCCCCACGGCTTTCTCGGCCGCCGCGGCGGCATCTCCGTCGGCCGCTGCGCAGGTCTAAACGTCGGCTTCGGCAGCAATGACGATCGCGAGGCGATCGCCGGCAACCGCAGGCTCGCAGTCGCCGCGCTCCTGCCCGATGCCGAGCTCGTCACCGTACACCAGGTCCACTCGCCCGAAGTAGTCGTCACCTCCGAGCCCTGGCCGCAGGACGAGCGCCCGCGCGCCGACGCCATGGTCACCGACACTCCCAATCTCCTGCTCGGAATCCTCACCGCCGATTGCGCCCCGGTCCTGTTCGCCGATCACAAGGCGGTGGTAGTCGGCGCTGCCCATGCCGGCTGGCGCGGCGCGCTCGCCGGGGTCACCGACGCAACCATCGAAGCGATGGAGAAGCTCGGCGCTCGCCGCGAGAACATCCACGCCGCAGTCGGCCCATGCATCGCCCAGCCCTCCTATGAGGTCGACGAGGCCTTCCGTGCACGCTTTCTCCATGCGGACGCCGAGAATGCCCGCTTCTTCGTTTCCGGCCCCGCGGCGAAGCCACATTTCGATCTCGAAGCCTATGTCGTTCATCGCCTTGTCGCGGCAGGAATTGACGAGATCGAGGCCGTCAACCTCGACACGTACGACAATCCCGACCGTTTTTTCAGCTATCGGCGTTCAACTCATCACGGCGAAGCCGATTACGGGCGTCAGCTCAGCGCCATCGCCATTCCAGGCTGACCGGAGTCGTTGGCGCGTGCGCCGACAAGGGTCTAAGGCGCCCGCTCAAGAGGAGATGTGATTTTGGCCGACGAACCGATTTACGACCCCATGCCGTCGAGCCGGCGGCCCCCAAAACAAACCCCCACGACGATCGGCAACCACAAGCTCAAGCCAGCGACCCTGATGATGGGCTATGGCTTCGACCCGGCTTTGTCGGAAGGCTCGCTGAAAGCTCCGATCTTCCTCACCTCCACCTTTGTCTTCGAAAAGGCCGAGGACGGTAAGCGATTCTTCGAAGGCATCACCGGCAAGAGGCCCGGCGGCGGCACCGCCGAAGGGCTCGTCTATTCGCGCTTCAACGGTCCCAACCAGGAAATCCTCGAGGACCGGCTCCAAATCTGGGAGGAGGCCGAGGACGCGTTGACCTTTTCGAGCGGCATGACCGCGATCGCAATACTGCTGCTCTCGCACGTCCGACCGGGCGACGTCGTGGTCCACTCCGGTCCGCTCTATGCAGCGAGCGAGACGATCATCGACAAGATCCTGACGCAGTTCGGAGTCCATTATCTCGACTTTCCCGCAGGCGCCTCGAGAGAGGAGCTGGATGAGATCATGGCCAAGGCCAAGGCCAAGGGCCGCGTCGCGCTGATCTATCTCGAAAGTCCCGCAAATCCGACCAACATCCTCGTCGACGTCGAGGCGGTGCACGCTGCGCGCCAGGCGGCTTTCTCCGATTATGGCGAGCTGCCTCCGATCGCCATCGACAATACTTTCCTCGGCCCGCTCTGGGCCAAGCCGCTTCAGCAGGGCGCTGACATCAGCGTCTACAGCCTCACCAAATATGCCGGCGGCCACAGCGATCTCGTCGCCGGGGCGCTGGTCGGCAGGCGCTCGGTCATCGACAAGGCGCGCATGATGCGCAACGTCATGGGCGGCATCTGCGACCCGAACACCGCCTGGATGTTGCTTCGCAGCCTCGAGACGCTCGAGCTCAGAATGGCCAAGGCGGGCGAGAATGCCGAAAAGGTCTGCGCCTTCCTTCGCGACCATCCCAAGGTCGAGAAGATCGGCTATCTCGGTTTTCTCGAGGAGGGCTCACGCCAGGCGGACATCTACCGCCGCCATTGCACCGGCGCCGGCTCGACCTTCTCCCTCTATCTGAAGGGCGGGGAAAAAGAGGCATTCGCCTTTCTCGACAACCTCTCGATTGCGCATCTGGCGGTCAGCCTCGGAGGCACCGAGACTCTCGCCAGCGCTCCCGCTGCAATGACCCATTTGTCGGTGCCCGACGAGCGCAAGAAGCAGCTCGACATCACCCCGAACCTGGTGAGGATCTCGATCGGCGTCGAGGACGCGGACGATTTGATCGCTGACTTCGCCAATGCGCTGAACGCGGTCTAGCGGTTGCTCGAAAGTGGCTGACCAACCGTCGATCGGTTCTCGGCTGCAGGGCGGGATCCTTCGCCTTACGCTGCACAATCCGCCAGCCAATGCATTGTCTGTCGAGGTCATCGAATCGCTCCAGGCGGAACTCGACACAGCACGCGACCATCAAGCGGTCCGCGTCATCGTCCTTGCAGCGTCAGGAAAGCTGTTCTCGGCCGGACATGATCTGAAGGAAATGACGCAGCGCCGCGCCGACGCCGACCGCGGCAAAGCCTTCTTCGAGCGCAGCTTCGCGCATTGCTCGCGCCTGATGCAATCGATCGTCAGCCATCCGAAGCCGGTGATCGCCGAGGTCGATGGAATTGCGACCGCCGCCGGATGTCAGCTGGTCGCATCCTGCGATCTCGCGGTCGCCTCCGACCAATCGCGGTTCGGCGTGAATGGCATCGACCTGGGCCTGTTCTGTGCAACCCCGGCTGTGGCCCTGACCCGCAACGTGGCCCTCAAGCACGCGATGGAAATGCTGCTGACCGGCGAGATGATCAATGCCGCCAGAGCGCTGGAGTTCGGCCTGGTGAACCGTGTCGTCCCCCGGGAAGCGCTGGCCGAAGCAGTCGGCGAGCTCGCCGCGACCATCGCCGCCAAATCACCGCTTGCGGTGCGGCTCGGAAAGCAAGCGGTATATGCGCAGGTCGGGCTCAGCCCGGCCCAGGCTTACGAGCGCGCCTCGCGTACGATGGTCGAGAACATGCTTGCCCCCGACGCCGAGGAAGGGATCGGTGCCTTCATTGAGAAGCGCGAGCCTGTGTGGCGGGCAGACTGAACATCCGCATTTCTGTCCCCCAGGCGCGGAAGACTCCAAACAATTGCCATCCTCGAGGGTGATCCGCCGCCGAGCGCGACGCATGTCGATGCGAAAAAGCGCCGGAGCCGCCCCTCCCGGGCGTCTGGACTCCATACTCAGGATACAGGATATCATGCGGCCTACGCCGCGAAACGAACCCTCGGGAGAATGCGATGCGCGCTTGTCGGTCACTGCTCGTCGTCGGAATCCTCTTGTCCGCTCCCCTATCGGCCCAATTCTAAGTTCGCCCGGGCCATTGCCCCGCGCGCCCGTACTGACGACTGCACCGACCGCCTCCGGTGCGGGTGCGGAGATGCACGGGGTTTACGAAGACATTCGCGAGGGCGCTCGCAACGGCCAGCTCAGCCACAAGCAAGCCAAGGAGCTGCGCAGGGAAGCGGCGGAAATCGACCTGCTCGAGCAACGTTATGCCGAGGGCGGTCTGTCGGATTCGAAAGTTGCCGAGCTTCGAACGCGAATCGAGGTGCTCGAAAGCATCATCAATGCGAAGCGCTCGCATCTGATCAAATAATCAACCCCAGTCCTCGATCGTCCAGCCGCGCTGATCGGCGAGGCGGCGGAGCTTGCCGTGCGGGTTCACTGCAACCGGTTCGTCGGCCCATTCGAACGCAGGCTGGTCGGACACATGATCGGAATAGAATCGCACATGTCCTTGCTCGCCCTTGAGGCCTGACTTTTCCACCCAGTCGGCGATCATCAGCATCTTGGCCGGACCGTAGCAATTCTCGCCCGCGATCTTCGCATGGACGCGCTCGTCGATGCCGATGACCGATCCGGTGCCGATCACGTCGTCGAACCCCAGCCGCTCGGCGATTGCGTCGGCGTAGAGCCGGTACGAGGCAGTCGCGAGGACCAGGCGCCGCCCTTCCGCCTTGTCGCGCGCGATTGCGGTACGGGCACCGGGGCGAATGTTGATTGCAATCTGCCTGTCGGCGAAACTCTCGACCAGCGGCTTCAAGTCGCGCGGGTGGATCTTCGCTCCGAGCAGCAGCCGGTGGTTGATCTCCTTGAGTGTCGCCCGGTCGATCAGGCGCGAAACATAGGCAAGCATCGACAGCACCACCAGCGGGAGGAGCAGCAGACGCCAGGGCGCTCGACGCGTCGCGCAATGGATCAGGAACGGCGTATAGGTTGCGCGTCTGGTGAGCGTCCGGTCCATGTCGTAAATTGCAAGATCGCTCATGCCTCGCCCCCGAGGACGGCCTCGACGAGTGCATGATCCTCGGCTTTGTCGACATCGACGCCTGCAAGCGGGTTGGACAATCGAACGGCCTTGAACGTCAGTCCGAGCCTTGCGCCCAATTGGGCCAGCAGCTGGTCGAGACTCGCCAATCGCAGCGCGACGCAAAGGAGCGCTGCCGGCCCCAAGAGGGAAATCACGCGCCAGGCCTTCTTCCGGTCCTGCTCGACCGACCGCCACAGCTCGATCGCGGGCCGGACCGCGGGAGAGTTGAGCGCAAACAGGTTCGCACCGGTATAGGCTTCCCCACGAAATTTCAGCCAGGTGCGCCGGGTCCGCGGCAGCCGAGCAAGCAAATTCGCGCGCTCGACCACGCCGATCGCAATATCCGTGTCCGCGGCTCCTCGGGCGAATTCGTCGACCGTTGCAGCATCAAGCAAGGCGTGGTCGGCCGTCGTGATGAGCAGCGGCCACTTAGTTTCCGGATCTGCGAGGAGGTCAAGCATCGTCTCGGCGATCGTGGCCTTGGACGTTCGGACTTCAATCCGAGCATCGTCCGGCAATATGGCCTTTATTCGATCGGGTGTCTGGGTCAGCACAAGAACCTTCCCGATCTGCCCGCTGGCAAGCAGTGCGTCTATCGGCCTTCGGACCATCGGCTTCCCGCCGACCGGTATCAGCGCCTTGAGATCGGTTCCGAACTGCTCCGCGAAGGCGTCGCGCCCGGGCCGTGAGCCGGCGAGAACCACTGCTGCGAACTTCACGCTTCGAGCCAGCTGACGACTTTCTGTCCACGCGCCTGCCGTTCGGTCATCTGCGCCAGCCGGACCGCGTGGAAAATCAGGCTGACGAGCGTCCACCAAGCGACCAGCACAAGGCCGGTATCGGGGCGTCCCAACAGCAGCGCCGCAACCAGAATCGCCATGTTCGGGTTGCGCCGCGCAGTGATCAGGCGGAACTTGCTGTCGAGCGGGCGCCAGACGTGGATCTCCATTCCGCCGAACCTTTTGATCGACAGGCCCTCGATAATCCGTTGGGCGACATAGCCGCCGATGACCACCCACAATATCATGGTCGCGTAGACGGGCTCGAGCGGGCGGCCGTAGGCGGCGAGGCCATGCTCCCAGGCCCACCACCAGAAGGGCGGATGGACGAGGTCGATGCCGTGGTCGAGCATATTTCCCCATTTTGACGAAGCGCCGGTGCATCGCGCGAGCTTGCCGTCGACCGTATCCAGCACCATGAAGACGATGCCCGCCGGAACCCCCAGCTGATATTGACCACGCCAGAACAGGAAGAAGGCCAGGACGCAGAGCATTGCGCCTGTAAGAGTGATGAAGTTCGGCGAGAGGCCCCAATGCGCCGCCCAGCGCGTCAGGTAGAAAGCGGGCCTACGCCACAGATAGAGTGTCAGCGCGTCCGTGACGCCCTTGTAGGCGGCGTCATAGGCTGCGCGTTCAACCGGCTCGGGATCATTGGGATCGAGCGGAAGCACGAACGGGCGCGCGCGCTTTCTCAAGGTCCTGTTTTCGAGCTCGGCCGTTTCGGCAGCGAGTGCCGGGTAGCGATCGATGGGGCTGCCATTCTCGATTGCAGTCACAATCGGAACCGCATCCTCGTCTTGGGCGACGTGCACCATTACCGGTTTGTCCTGAAGCGTGAGCACTGTCCGTGGACG
>DASVYN010000155.1:0-5218 GCA_036392155.1 Sphingomicrobium sp. | reverse complement strand
CGGAGCCCAAATGCGACCCGCGTCGGATCGCTTCGCTGATAGTGAAGAAAACAGAAGGGGCGGTCCGGGACTTCCGGACCGCTCTTTTCGATTCTAGGCTGCAACGATGCGGCGCCTGTTGTCCCTGATCCTTGCGATTTTGTTGGTCGCGCCATCAAGCCTGCAGGCACGTCCCGGGGGCGGTGCGATCCTCATCTACTCCGGCACGACCGGATATCGTCATGATTCAATTCCGTTCGGGATTGACGCCATCACCGCGATTGCGAAGCGACGCGGACTTGCAGTCGTCGCGAGCGAAGATCCGAGCATGTTCTCGAACGCGACCCTGCACCGGTTTCGCGCGGTCGTCCTGCTCAGCTGCACGACCAATCCCAAAGATCCCGCGTCCGAATGGCTGGTGGGCGACCGGCGCACGGCATTCCGGAACTTTGTTGAGCAAGGCGGGGGTGTTCTTGCGATCCACGCGGCGGCAGATTCGCACTATAACTGGCCCTGGTACGGCAAGCTGATCGGCGGCCGTTTCGAACGACATCCGAGCGGAACGCCCAGAGGAACCATTCGCTCAATTGCAACCGGAGAGACGCGCCAGCGCACTGACGAATGGTATTATTTCAACGATTTTGACCCGACGTCGAAGCTCCTTGTCACACTCGATCCAGCCTCGATCGGCGAGAGGGACGTCAATCCAAAGCCGGTGAGCTGGACCCGCACGCTCGGCCGCGGACGCGTCTTCTACACGGCAATGGGCCACACGAAGGAAAGCTATTCCGAACCCTGGTTCCTGCAACATATTGCCGACGGATTGGATTGGGTGCTGAGGCGGAAATGAAGCCCATCGGGGGATTGGTCGCGCTTCTGCTGGCCGCAGCGAGCCCTGCGCTCGCCGACAGCCTCCTTGTGCGTCCGGCCCGCCTGTTCGACGGCGTGAATCCGCAGCCGCACGAAGGCTGGAGCGTCCTCATCGAAGGCGACCGCATCTCGGCCGTCGGCCCGAATCTCTCCGCCCCCGCCGGCGTCCGCACCGTCGATCTTCCGAACCTGACCCTCATTCCGGGCATGATCGAAGGCCATTCGCACCTGTTTCTCCACCCCTATGATGAGACTCCGTGGGACGATCAGGTGCTTCACGAGCCGCTGGCGCTGCGCACTGCGCGCGCCGTAGTTCAGGCGGAGCGCACGCTCGATGCCGGCTTTACGACCGAGCGCGATCTGGGGACCGAGGGAGCGGGCTTCGCCGACGTCGGCCTCAAGCAGGCGATCGATAAGGGAATCGTTCCGGGTCCTCGGCTCCTCGTCTCCACCAGGGCAATAGTTGCCCGCGGTGCCTACGGACCCAAGGGCTTCGAACCCGGAGTTGCGATCCCGCAAGGTGCGCAGGAGGTGGCCGGTGTGGACGAAACGATCCGCGCAGTGCGGGACCAGGTCTCCGGCGGCGCGGACATCGTCAAATTCTACGCAGACTACCATTGGGGCAAAGGCGAGCCGAGCCGCCCCACGCTGTCTCAGGCCGAGCTCGACGCCGGGGTCGCAGCAGCCCATGACGCAGGCCGCCTCGTCGCCGTCCATGCGACCACCGCCGAAGGCATGATGCGTGCCGTCCGAGCAGGCGCCGACACGATCGAGCATGGCTATGCCGGAACCGCGGACGTGTTCAAGGCAATGGCTGCGAAGCATATCGCGCTTTGCCCGACGATCGCCGCATCCGAAGCCTACGCCCGCTACTTCCAGCACTGGAACGGCCAGGAACCAGCGCCCGAGAGCGTCCTGGAGAACCGCCGCTCGTTTCAGCTCGCGATGAAGGCGGGCGTCCCGATCTGCATGGGAGGCGACGTCGGCGTCTACAGCCACGGGCAGAACCGGCTCGAAATGGAGGCGATGCAGCGCGCCGGAATGCCGGCAGCTCAGGTAATGATCGCCGCGACTTCCGGCAACGCGCGCATTTTCCGCCTTTCGGACCGCGGCGCGATTCAGCCGGGCCTGCTCGCCGATCTCGTCGCAGTCGAGGGCGATCCGACCCGCAACGTCGACGCGGTCCGCAACATCCGGCTCGTCATCAAGGGCGGCCACATCGTCAAAGGGGAATGAATGAGCATCGAACGTAGAGCATTTCTGGCCGGTGCGGCGGCGGTCTTCGCCGGCTCAGCAGCGAGTGCGCAGAACTGGGACGATTACAAGGATCCCAAGATCATCGCTGCTGAACCCAATGCGCCGCTATGGCCGGCCAAGGAGCACTTTTCCCTTTGGCCGGGAACGCCGCCCGGAGCGCCTCACCCGCTCCCGCGACCTGCCTGGAACATGTTCGCCGATCCGGGTTATCCGCAGCTTTGGATCAAGGGCATTGCAATGCCGGAAGTGAACGTCTTCCGTCCGGCACTGGCCGACGGATCGTCGATCCTCGTTATCCCCGGGGGCAGTTACCACTTTCAGGCAGTGCAGAACGAAGGGCTGCACCCGGCCGAACGATTCAATGCCGACCGGACCACGGTGTTCGTGCTCAACTACCGCCTGCCCGGCGAAGGCTGGGCAAACCGATCGACGGTTCCGCTTTCCGACGCGCAGCGGGCGATGCGACTGATCCGCAGCCGCGCAGCAGAGTTCAAGATCGACCCGAACCGTCTGGGGGTGATGGGCTTTTCAGCCGGCGGCCACCTCGCTGCCGATTTGACCGTGTCCTACGATCAAAGGGTCTACACGCCTGTCGACGCGACCGATCAGCTGTCGGCCAAGCCCGCCTTCACTGCCCTGATCTATCCGGTTGCGACATTTCAGTCCTTCACTCATGCTGAGTCGCGCAACAATTTGCTCGGTCCGAACCCGCCAGCGTCACTCGTCGAGGCGCGTTCGCCGGAGCTTCACGTCAACGGCTCGACGCCGCCCAGCTTCGTCCTTCACGCGTTCGACGACGGAGCGGTCCCGATCGAAAACAGCCTCGCCTGGATCAGGGCGTGCCAGACGGCCAAGGTCTCGGTCGAGGCGCACCTCATCGCGCAGGGCGGACACGGGTTCGGGCTACATCTCCCGGCCGACAACCCGGGTTCGCGCTGGCCGGACCTGTTCGCCTTATGGATGCGCAAGCACGGCGGTTAGGGGCAATGCGAAAAGAACGTCCGCGGGAGAGGCAATTGGCATCGAACGGCGGACATTTATGACCGACGCCGGCTTGCCGCCGCAACCGCGGCATCAGGCCAGCCGGCGTCGCCGACAGATGTTCGCCAAGGCACGGCTTCGGCCTGCATTGGCCAGGATATGCCCGGCTCGCGCTGGCCCGAGCTACTCGGCTTGTGGATGCGGAAAAATCCGGTGGCCGAGCGCGAATTCAAATGAAGCTATCGAACGCTCTCCTCGCTCTGAGCGTCCACCGGCATGGACCGCAGTTCAAGTCGTACGGCTGATTCCCGATGCCGGCCTTGCCGAAATCAGGATCGTCGCGAAGCTGCCGAAGCCGCAGCTAGCGGTTGACCGTCGCCATTCCGCGTTCATGGTAGCGCGGACCGGCGGCGGCACCCGGCGGAAGGATGGCGTCCAGTCGATCGAGATCCGCCTGTGTCAGCTTCACCTCGAGCGCGCCGATATTCTCGTCGAGGTAGCGGATGTGCTTGGTGCCGGGAATCGGCACGATGTCCTCGCCCTGGGCCAATACCCAGGCGAGCGCGAGCTGCGCGGCGCTGCAGCCCTTCGCCTTCGCGATTGCTTCGACCTCTTCGACCAGCCGCAGATTCTTCTCGAAATTGTCGCCCTGGAAGCGCGGGTGGTTGTTGCGAAAATCGCCCTCGGGAAAGTCCGCCGGCGACTTGAACCGGCCGCTGAGGAAGCCGCGACCCAAGGGCGAATAAGCGACGTAACCAATGCCGAGCTCGCGCACCGTCGGGATCACTTCGGCTTGGGCGTCACGGCTCCACAACGACAGCTCGGTCTGGACCGCAGTAATCGGGTGCACCGCGGCTGCTCGGCGGATGGTCTGGGGGGCAGCTTCGGAAAGCCCGAGAAAGCGGATCTTTCCCTCCTCTCTCAGGCGCGTCATCTCGCCGACCGTCTCCTCGATCGGCACGTTGGTGTCGACGCGGTGCTGGTAATAGAGGTCGATGACCTCGACCCCGAGCCGCTTGAGGCTCGCTTCGCACGCCGAGCGGACATATTCGCGGTCGCCGCGGACGCCGAGGAACTCGCCGTTGGGCCCACGGACATTTCCGAACTTGGTCGCGAGAAACACTTGATCGCGGCGATCGGCGATCGCTCGTCCGACCAGCTCCTCGTTCGTGAACGGCCCGTACATGTCGGCAGTGTCGAGGAACGTGACGCCGCGATCGATCGCATGGCGGATGGTCGCGATCGATTCCTGGTCGCTGCCGGTCCCGTAGAATTCGCTCATACCCATGCAGCCAAGTCCGATCGCCGAGACTTCGGGGCCGTTCTTGCCGAGGCGCCGTTTGCCCAGCTGAAACATTCAGTTTCTCCCTTTTCTTCTTCCGAGCCGCCCCCGCGCCTCAGCGACATCAAATGGGATCGCTATCCGCTTGTGACGAGATGCCGCTCCCGAAATGATCGACAATTCCGAACGGCTGACCCCAAGTGCCTTTGCGAGAAGCTTCACGATCGCGCCGTTCGCAGCGCCGTCGCTGGGCGCTTCCGCGACCCTCACCTCCAGCTCTTCGCGCCCGTCAACGCCGGCACGCCAATCTCCGATGCCGGGCTTGGCAGAGCGCGGCGCAACGCGAATCGGAAGAATATTGGCCATCGGCACTCGAATTACACCGGGTTGCAAATGTTGCACACGCGAATGCGCTCTTCGCATTTGCAGCAAATTGTCCGATCATTCAGAGAGAGCAGGCCGTTCAACGGCACCTCTCCTAAGAAGACACTGCTAAGGAGCCTTCCAACCTCTCTCCTCTGGAAGGCTCCTTTTTTCTTGCCCTGACAAAATCCGGGCCTACATTTGCTGCACTGCACAATTATGAGGAGTGCTGGCGGTGCGCAGATTGCCCCCAGTGGGCTCGATACAGGCGTTTGTGGCCGTCGCCCGGCTGGGCACAGTCAAGGCCGCAGCCGATGCCCTGTCCCTCTCCTCCCCGGCTCTGACCCGGCGGATCCAGTCGCTCGAACAGTTCGTCGGCGCTTCATTGTTCAACCGCCAGCATAATTCGGTCGAGCTCAACACGCGAGGTGCAGCCTTCCTTGCTGAAGTCGAATCGCACGTGGACGCCATCGCACTAGCGGTCGA
>DASVYN010000154.1:0-9779 GCA_036392155.1 Sphingomicrobium sp. | reverse complement strand
GGAGCGACGTGGAAAAGAGGGATCGGGATCGCCGCCACCAAACCGAGCAGGAAGCAGATCAAACCAATCAGACGTGCTGCCGTTGGTCCGGTCAGTCTCGCCAGTCGCGGTTTGAAAATCCGTTCGACCCGGCCCTCGAGCCAGTCGATCTTGTCGATCAGGCGCTGAAGCTCCTGCTTGGTTACTCCGCGCCTGTCGAGCCGGGCAGGGAACCACGGGCTCGCGCGCCCGAACACCATTTGCGCCGAAACGAGCAGAAGCGGGGCAGCGAAAAAGACGCTGGTTCCTGGGGGCAGGGGCAGCACGTTGATCGCTGCGAAGATCAGCAGCAACCCGCCCCAGGCACGGCCGTGAAGTTGTGCAGCGAGCGCCGAGAACGACAGCCGGTCCGGCCCATCCGCAGCGACAATCTGCGCGAGCCGCTGTGACAGTGGCGGGGGCGGCTGTGGCCTATCCTTATCGGTGATCAAGTTCGACCTGTTGCGCTTTTAGGTCAGGCCCACGGCCGCCTTGGCGTCGGCGAGGACCGGAGCGCCCAGTCGGTTCGCGCGCTCAGCGCCACTGGCGAGAATGCGATCAAGCTCTGCGGGGTGCTGGCGAAGATCGTCCAGGCGGCTACGGATCGGCGCAACCAGGGCGATCAGCGCATCGGCTAGAACCGGCTTGAAAGCGCCGAAACCCTGGCCAGCGAAGCGGGCCAGCACGTCGTCAACCGCCTCGCCGGTGACCGAAGCATAGATTCCGACGAGGTTTTTTGCCTCGGGACGATCGTCAAGCCCGGTCGGATCGGCGGGCAGTGGTTCCGGATCAGTCCTTGCCTTGCGGATCTTCTGGGCAATCGTGTCGTCGCTGTCGGTCAGCTGGATCCGGCTCATCTCGGACGGATCGGACTTGGACATTTTCGATTGTCCATCTCGAAGGCTCATCACGCGTGCCGCTGCGCCGCCGCCGATGAACGGCTCCGGAACTACGAATATGTCGGCATCGAAATCGGTGTTGAACTTGAGGGCGATGTCGCGGGTCAGCTCGATGTGCTGCTTCTGATCCTCACCCACCGGAACATGGGTCGCGCGATAGAGCAGGATGTCGGCGGCCTGGAGGACTGGATAGTCGAATAGCGCGACCGATGCGCCTTCGCGGTTCTTGCCCGCCTTGTCCTTCCACTGAGTCATTCGGTTGAGCCAGCCCATTCGGGCAGTGCCGTTGAGGATCCAGCACAGCTCGGAATGTGCCGGAATTGCGCTTTGGGCGAAGATGATCGAGCGCTCGGGATCAATCCCGCTGGCGATCAGCGCCGCGGCCATTTCGCGAACACTCGCGCGCCGCTCGTCCGGGTGCATATATTCGGAAAGGGAGTGGAGGTCGGCGAGGAAATAGAGGCACTCGGCTTCATCCTGCATCCGTACCCAGCGCAGGATCGCGCCGAGCAGGTTGCCGAGATGCAGGCCGCCGGTCGGCTGGATGCCGGATACAACGCGTTTGGATATTTGGGTCGTCATGTTTTGCGCGTCTGCCTCATCATCAGTTTCAGGTCATCGAGCACGAACCCGCCGGTCAGGAAGCAGGCGATTGCATAGACCGCAGAGCCCGACCCGACGAGCGCGACGAGACCCACCGTCCGGCGGACGATCGACCCGCTGAGATAGGGATGAATGAGCGGCGCGATGAAATACAATGCCACACCCATGAGAGCCGCTGCGAGCGCGAGCCGTGGCACGCGTCTGCGAAGCCGCGCGTCGGGCTCAAAATGGCCGCGCTCCTTGAGCTTATGGTAGAGCATCCAGACGTTGACGGTTGAAGCCAGAGCGGTCGCGAGCGGCGGCCCCACATGTTTAAGCGGCAGGATCAGCGCAAGGTTCAGCACGAGATTGATCGCGATCGAGATCATTGCGAACCGCATCGGCGTCTTCGTGTCGTGCCGCGCATAATAGCCGGGCGTCAGCACCTTCACGAGAATGTAGGACGGCAGGCCGATCGAGAAGGCGGCAAGCGCCTCGCCGGTTTTCACCGCATCCTGGGCGTCGAACTGGCCGTGCTGGAATAAGCCAGTGATGATCGGCACCCCGCAGATCACCAATGCGACCGTTGCAGGAAGAGTGAACAGGAGGGCGAGCTCAAGCCCGCGATTCTGCGTCGCCATCGCTTCAGAGTCCGCACCGCGACCAAGCTGGGCCGAAATGGTCGGCAGGAGGACGGTACCGAGGCCGATTCCGATGAGCCCAAGCGGCAGTTGGTTCAGCCGGTCCGCATAATAGATATAGGACACCGATCCGTGCGCCAGCAGGCCGGTCGCGAGCGCGGTCGAAACGAGCAGGTTGAACTGTACCGCGCCTGCTCCGGCGGCCGCCGGTGCGATGAGCTTCATCAGCCGTTTCACGTCTTCGTTGATGCTCGGCCGCTTCAGCCTGAGACGCACATGATTCGCCCAGCACGCCTGCGCCAGCCAGGCGAACTGTAGCGCACCCCCTATGGTGACGGACAGGGCCTGGTATTTGGTTGTGCTCAGCGGCTCATGGGTATGGAAGAAGAGGAGGGCGACGATTTGTGCGATGTTGAGCAGGATCGGCGCCGCTGCAGCGACCCAGAATTTGTGGAGCGAGTTGAGGATCCCGCCCAGCAGCGAAGCCAGCGAGATCAGCATCAGATAAGGAAAGGTCAGGCGGGCAAGCATCACCGCATAAGCGAACTGCTCATGCGAGGCGCCGTCGAAGCCGAGCGAAATGAGGTAAGTTGCCGGCCACGCCAGCACCTCCAGCAGTACCGTCATCAGGACAAGTGCCGGCAGCAGGACCGATAATGCGTCTTCGGCGAATTCTACGCCGGCCGGGAGACCGGGCCCGTCCCGGTCGGCGACTTTGCGATTGAACATCGGGATGAACGCTGCCGAGAAGGCGCCCTCGGCAAACAGCGCCCTGAACATGTTGGGCATCCGCCAAGCAACCGCGAACGCGTCCGAGGCGAAGTTGGCGCCGACGAACTGCGCGAACAGCATGTCGCGGGCGAGGCCCAGCACTCGGCTGACCAGAGTGAGCCCGCCGACGGATCCCAGCGAACGGGCGAGGTTCATTAGCTAAAGGCTCGCACGAAATTCAGTGAGGTCAGGCGTTGCCGGATCCTTCCGGGGTCGGTTCGCCTGCGCCGCCGAGCCCTTGCAGCTGGGCCGCCTCCACCTGCGCCATATAGGCTGAGGCGAAGTCGATCGGATCGAGCAGCAACGGCGGGAAACCGGTGCTTGTCACGGCCTCGGAAATGACCTGCCGCGCATAAGGGAATATCAGCCGCGGGGCTTCGATCATCAGGAAGGGCGGAAGTGCCTCGTCAGGCACATTACGGAGCGCGAACAGACCGGCATAGGTCAGATCAACCACGAAATGGACGCCATTTTCGGAGCGCGCCGAAATGTCGAACTTCAAAGAGACTTCGTGGACGCCTTCGCCGGCGCCCTGAACGTTGAGGTTGAACTGGACGTCGAGGCTCGGCTGGACCTGCCAGGAATAGACTTGCGGAGCGCTCGGATTTTCGACGGACAGGTCCTTCACATATTGCGCGAGGATCGAAACCTGCGGCTGGCTGTCGTCGCCCGCGCCATTGCCGCCCGAATTGGCTTCCTGGTCCGCCATTAAATGCTGTCCTTACAAGTTGTTGTGCTGCACCGGAGCCGCATGGAATGTGGCGGCGCTTGAGGCCCGTGCGCCTAGCAGCCGCCTTTATGAGGCGCAATGGGACCTTCATGCGTTGTGCGGTGTTGGAATATTTACCTCAAGCGCACTATGTTGGAGCTTGAGTAAAATAGGACGCCAAATTGACTGTTATCGTCATCCTCGCCCTCGTTGCCCTTTTCATCGGGCTCCGCCTTTACAGCGTGCTCGGCGAGCGGACCGGCCATGAGCAGCAGCCGATCCTCAAGCCGGCCGAATCCGACGCGCGTGCAGCACCGCCGGTCGCGCAGCCTCCGGTCGCTCAGCCGGCTCCGGTCGAGAGCGGCGACATGGCCTTCGTGCCCACCGCCGGCCCGGGTGTCCGGGCGATCCTCGCAGCCGACCCCAGCTTCGACGTCGCCCGCTTCCTCGAAGGCGCCAAGTCCGCCTATCGAATGATCCTTGAAGCCTTCTGGAAGGGCGATTTCGAGACTCTGAAGAGCCATGTCGAGCCGCACATTTTCGAGGCATTCGAGGCTTCGATCGAGCAACGCAAGGAGGAGGGGCTGACGCTCGACAACCGCCTGGTCACGATCGACCAGGCCGTGATTTGCGAAGCGACGCTGGAGCGTGGAGTGGCGGTCATTACCGTGCGCTTCGAAGCCGACATCGCTGCCGTTACTCGCAATTCGCAAGGGCAGGTTGTCGCCGGATCGCTCAGCGACGCGGTTCAGACGCGCGACCTTTGGACCTTCCGCCGCGACACCGGCTCGCGCGACCCCAATTGGTTGCTGATCGAGACCGACGAGGAAGAGTGAGGCTGCTCGCACGGGCGCTCGCGCTCGCCTCTCTCGCCCCGCTCGCCGCCTGCGCAACCAAGCCAATATCGCCACCTGAAGTCCCGGCTCCTCCGCAAGCGCCAGCGCAGGCGCCGACTCCAGGCCCTGGCCTGCCTCCATCTACGCAGCCGGTCGGCCGAAACGCCGTTGAAACCGGAGTGAGACTCGAAACGCCGCGAATCCTCAAGGCCGAGGTGGCGACGAGGGCGCTAAACGCGTTTCGCACCAGCTGCCCCGCGGTCACCGTCCGCACCGACGCTTCATTACTGACCCAGGCATCCGATTGGCAGCCGCTATGCGCTCAAGCTGCAGCGCTCGACCCGAGTTTCGCGCCGGGCTTTTTCTATTACGGCTTCGACTGGGTAAAGATCGGCGACGGCCGCGCTTTCGTGACCGGTTATTACGAACCTGAGATCGAAGGTTCGCACTCACCCCAGCCGGGCTATGTGCCGATTTACCGGCTGCCACCCGATCTTGTTCGCTGCACGAAACCCGACGGTACGACCGGACGTGGGCGAATCGACGAGACCGGTACCTGTGTACCCTATTATACCCGCGCCGAAATCGAGGACGGTGCGCTTGCCGGCAAGGGCTTGGAGCTTGCATGGGTCAAGGATCCGGTCGATCTCTTTTTTCTGGAAATTCAGGGTTCCGGACGCATCCGGTTCGATGACGGTTCGATGATGCAGGTTGGCTATGTCGGTCAGAATGGCCGCGACTATGTCGCAATCGGCCGCCTTCTGCGCGACCGCGGAATCCTTCCGCCCGGCGGTGCCAACATGCAGGCGATCAAGGACTGGATCCGTGCCAATCCCGAGCAGGGACGAGAGTTGATGCGCGAGAATCTCTCCTACGTCTTCTTCAAGGAATTGACCGGACCCGGGCCGCTCGGCGCTTTGGGCGTTGCAGTGACTGCGCGGACGAGCGTCGCTGCGGATCCGAACTTTGTGCCGCTCGGCGCCCCGGTCTTCCTGAGCAACGCTGATCGTCCGGAGGTCGACGGCCTGTGGGTGGCTCAGGACACTGGCGGCGCGATCAAGGGGCCGAACCGCTTCGATACCTTCTGGGGTGCGGGGCCCGAAGCGGTCGCGATCGCCGGCGGAATGTCGGCTTCCGGCGAAGCGCTGGTCCTGGTGCCGAAGGGTGTTGCGGCACGTGCGCGCGCTCAGCCCTGAAGAGGCAGGGCTGTGGGCGCGCGTCGCCGCCACGATCCGGCCGCTATCCCGGGAAAGATCTGCCCCGGTAACCTTGGAAGAATCGCTGGACCCTCAGCCGCCTCCAAAACGGACGCCCGGAACGACAAAGCCCGGAACGACGAAGCCTGGAACGACGAAGCCCGGAACGACAAGACCTACTCCAGTCGCCGAGAAGACGCTCGATGCCAGCTGGGACAAGAAGCTGCGCACCGGCACGGTTGCGCCCGACCGTGTGATTGATCTGCACGGTATGAATCTCGATACTGCCTGGGCCGCGATCGATCGCGGCATCGAGCAGGCAATCGCGCTCGGCGATCGGTTGGTTCTGCTGGTCACCGGGCATCATCGTGCGGGCGAACCGCCGATCGAACGTGGCCGCATTCGTGCGGCCGTACACGACTGGCTCGCGGCTTCGCGTCACGCCGGCGAAATTGCAGCTGTTCGGGGCGCGCATCGACGTCATGGCGGCGGTGGCAGTCTCTATCTTGTCCTGAGACGCAAAACGCCTCGCCGATGACCATTTCTTAACCTCGATTCATTACCGCGAATGCGTAGGCGGAGATTTTCCGCAGCGGCGAGGCGCATTTGGCGACAATGAGTGCAGGCACGGCGCAGAAGTTCAGCAACGCGGTCCTGTCTTGTGCGGCGGGAGCGGCGTCGTTTCTGTTCTCCCTGACCGCGCTCCTCTATCTGACCGAATTCAACGAGAAGATTGTCGCCGCGCTTGTCGCCGGGACCTTCTGCCTGCTGATCAGCTATATCGCAGCCGAGCGCCCGAACAGCGAGAGTGCGCGCGCCCTTGCGGCACTCAGCGACCGCCTAATGGCGGTCGAGGATGGCGACCTGACGTCTCCGGCTCCGCCGTCTGTCCAGCAAAACATGCCCAAGCTCGCGGCGGCGGTCGATACCCTGTTCGCCGAGGTCCGCGCCTCGATCGAGAATGCGCACGCGCTTGGAATGTACGATCCCGTCACATCGCTTCCGAACCGCCTCCATTTCCGCTCGGAAGCCGACAAGCTGATGAGCGAGGTTGCCGAGAGCTCGGAAAAGGCGATGCTGTTTGTCGATCTCGATCGGTTCAAGCTGGTCAACGACAGTCTGGGTCATGCGCGCGGCGACCAGCTGCTGATCATGGTCGCCAACCGGCTGCGCGTCGTCGTCAACGCCGAACATACCGGCACCGCTCGGGCCCGGCCGCTGCTGGCGCGGCTTGCCGGCGACGAGTTCACGATCTTCTTTCCAGAAATCGCAAGCATCGCCGAAATCGAGCGCGTCGCACGGCGTATCGTCCTCGCAGTCTCCGAGCCATTCGAGCTTTGCTCGCATAGCGTCGATATCGGAGCATCGATCGGCGTTGCGATTTCGCCCGATCACGGATCGAGCATTGAAGCGCTGATGCGGGCTGCAGACATTGCCATGTACCGCGCCAAGCAAAGGGGCGGCGGCCAACATTGCCTGTTCGACGCCAATCTCGCGTCGGAACATCAGGAACGGGTGGACACGGAGAAGGCGCTCACCGAAGCCGTCCAGCGGGGTGAGTTCGTCCTTGCCTTCCAGCCCCAGCTGAGCCTGGTCACCGGCGAAGTCTCGGGCGCGGAAGCGCTTTTGCGCTGGAAACATCCGCGCGAGGGATTGCGGCTTCCAGCAACATTCATCCCCGTGGCAGAGCAGACCGGACTCATCGCCGAGATCGGCGAGTGGGTGGTTGGGGAAGTGGCATCGACACTGAGCAATTGGCTGCGCAACGGATTCGACGGCCGACTCGCATTCAACGTCAGCCCGCGCCAGGTCGAGCGCCCTGATTTCTTCGTCAAGTTGCGCCAGACCTTTGCCGACGCCGATGTGCCGCTGTCGGTAATCGAGCTCGAATTTACGGAGAGCGCGGCGATGGAGGTGAGCGCGCCAGTGCTGCAGGAGATCGCCGGTTTGCGTGCCGACGGTGTCAAGATTGCCATCGATGACTTCGGCACTGGATATTCAAATCTCGCCCGCCTGCGCGCGATGCCGCTCGATCGCGTGAAACTCGACCCGTCGCTGATCGCGGATATCGAGACCAGCGAAAAGGCGCGCGTGGTCGTCCAGGCCGTGATTCAACTGATCAAGGGCGTCGATTGCGAGATCGTCGCCGAAGCAGTCGAGACGGTCGCCCAGGCCGACATTCTTCGCGCCATGGGCTGCGACATCGTGCAGGGCTACGTCTTCTCGGCGGCAATGCTCGAGGAAGAATTCCTCGCCTGGACGAACAACGCGCGCGGCCGGGAAGCCAAGTCGGTCGCTTAATCGTCGATTCTACGGCCGGGGAGTTGGGACGGGAACGGCTCCTGTCGGCCGGACCTCATAGCTTTGCTGTCGCGGCGCGGTCAGCGCCATGTTGCCGACGCGGTGGACGATGCGCGGGGTGACGATGATGTAAAGCTCGGTTTTGGAGCGGGACTGCTTGTCGGTCCGGAACGCCTGGCCGACAATGGGGATGTCGCCAAGCAGAGGCACTTTCGTCCTGGTCGTGAGGTTTTCGTCCTGAGTGAGCCCGCCGATCACGAAGGAATCGCCGTCGCGGACGGTAGCCGCAGTCTCCGCCTGGCGCTGACTGATCGTCGGATATCCCTGGCTGAAGCCGGTGACGCTCGAGACCACGCAATAGACGTGACTCGAGACATAGCCGTCCGCACTGACCCGGGGAGCGATCTGCAGAGTCACACCGACGTTCACATACTGGACCTGTTGCTGCACGCCGTTGACGCCGGACAGGGCGATTGCCGTCAGGATCGGGAGTGCGTCACCAGTGATGATCTTGGCTGTCGAGCCGCTCTGCGCAGCAATCCGTGGTTTGGAGACGATCCGGCCGTTGCCCTTGGCAATCTGTGCATAGAGCGCCGCCTGGAACGACGCGCTGGTCACGTGACCTGAGCAGATGTTCGACTTGTCCCCGTTTATGTCGGTGCCGCAGCCCTGGGACACCCCAAGAGGGATGAAACCGCCGGAACTGAAAGTGACCACGCCGATCTGACCATTTGCGTTCGTAAAATCGATCCCCAGCGCCTTGGAACCGACCTCGCTCAGTTCGACCATTTGCGTCTCGAGGACCACGCTGTCGACCGGGATGTCGATTGCGGCGATCATCGCCTTCATGCGTGCGATGCGCTCGGCAGAGCCCCTTAGCCAAATGGCGTTGAGCCGTCGATCGATCGCCATTGACGCGTCGACCGATTGGCCGAGCGGCTCGTCGCTGCTTCCAGGTGCCTGGCTGACAGGAGGCCGCTGATAATTGCCTCCGGTAAGGCTGTTGGATCCGAACTGTGGCTCCTCGGGCGTGAAGACGTCGTTGGACTTGACCGTCACTCCGTCAGTCAACAGGCCGACGACTTCCGAAACATCGGCATATTTGAGCAGGACCAGTTCGTAATTGTCTTCTCCTGGCGGGGGTTCGGTTGCGGCCGGAAGTGCCGGCGGCGGACCGTAGGCGCTCTCCGATTTCTTCGCGCCCGCCGCGGCGCCGCTGCTGATCGTGACTTCGATCGTGCGCTGGCCAGTCTGAACGACCGAGAAACCCGCCGCTGCCACGGCATCGAAACGGACGATGAGAAGATCACCCTCCTGATCGAATTGGAGTCCACGGACCAGCCCCTTCATGTCTCTCGGCTGGATCGCATGCAGCCCGCGGGTGGTCGAGGCGAAGCCGATGCCCGGCTGGTCGGGACGCCCGAGCGCCGGCGTGAAGGTCGTCGCCGTCGGGTCAAAGATGAGTTCGAACCGCGCCTCGGAGGAGGTCTCGGTGATCAGCTTAATTTGCTGAAGGATGACCGGATAAGTGGGCGGTCGAGCGATAGGGGTGAATTGTTCAGCGCTCGTCGCGCCTGTGGGAATTACCGCAACCAAAGCCGCCAATAGAAGCATGACGAGACGAAAAGGCCACGCGCCTTTTGATATTGCTGTCCCCGCCCGCATCGAATTGAGTTTTATCGGCTTTTCTTCTGATACCAAATGAAAAGTGCGGACGCCCGACGGGCGCCCGCGCTTATCCTGCGGAGAAGATCTCAGAACGACGAAGTGCCGTTCGGAGTGCCGAGGCCGCTCGGACCATCATAGCCCGGCATGCCGGTGCACAG
>DASVYN010000153.1:0-4362 GCA_036392155.1 Sphingomicrobium sp. | reverse complement strand
TCAGCTTGGTGAGTGGTTTGCGGCCAATAAGGTTGGACTGCTGTTTGGCGGGATCTTCGCCGCCGCAATCATCGCCTGTCTCCTATTCCTGCGCTGGATCGGCCGGCGCGCATGCGAGCGCGATCCCGAGCACCTGACCTGGAAATCGGTGATCGGGCAAGCGCTCGACAGAACTGCCATTCTGTTCATCGCAATCGCCGCGGCCGATGGCTTTGCGACTTATGCAAACCTGCCGCCTCGGATCGAGCGCCTGGTCGACATCGGATTCGTGATCGCTTTCGCGCTTCAGGGTGCAGTATGGGCACGTGAGCTGATCCTCGGCATGATTTCACGGCGTGTCGCCGGGGCAGACGGCGGAAGCGCACTGGCCAATGCAATGTCGCTGATCCGCGTGCTCGTGAGCTTCACCGCCTTTGCGATCGCAATCATCCTGATCCTCGACAATCTTGGGATCAACGTCACCGCACTGGTCGCCGGCCTCGGCATCGGCGGCATTGCAATCGGCCTCGCCGCGCAGGGCATTTTCTCCGACTTGTTCGCAGCGCTTTCGATCCTGTTCGACAAGCCGTTCAAGCGCGGCGATACGATCCGCTACGATCAGAGCACTGGAACGGTGGAGCGGATCGGGCTCAAGACGACACGGCTGCGATCGATCACCGGCGAGCAGCTCGTCATGGCGAACACCAAGCTGCTCGAGCGCGAGATTCACAATCTCGCTCAGGCAAAGGCCCGGCGGATCACCGTCTATATGGCGATCGGTGGGGAGAAATCGGTCGAAGCCGTCGATCTCGTGGCCGAGGCCGCGGCGAAGGCCGTTTCCGATCAAAAGGGCTGCAAACTGGTCCGCTGCATTCTCTCGGGCGCGGGCGCCGGAGCCTTCGCCTACGAGCTGACCTATGACGATACGAACAAGGACAATGAAGTGCTCGCGCGCAATCGCTCGGCGATCCTGCGCTCGCTGATCGAGCAGCTCGGAACGCACAAGCTCACCCTTGCGAGAGCCTCCGACCTGCCGCCCGCTCCGCTGCGCTTCTAGGCTGCTATTGCACCTTATTCACATGGCTGCAAATAAGGCTGCATGCCGCTAGCCAGCCTCGACGAGATCCGCGCCAAGATCGGCAAGGAGATCGGCGTATCGTCCTGGCTGATCGTCGACCAGAAGCGGATCGACGGCTTTGCCGATGCAACGGAGGACCGGCAGTTCATCCACGTCGACCCCGCAACGGCTGCACAAACGCCGTTTGGCGGAACGATCGCTCATGGCTTCCTCACATTGTCGCTGCTTTCGCGCATGGGCGCGGAGGCGATGCTGATCCCTGACGGGGTGAAGATGGCCGTGAATTACGGGTTCGACCGGGTCCGTTTTCTAGCACCCGTCAAATCCGGCGCGCGCGTCCGCGGCCGCTTCATCCTTGACTCGGCCGAGGAGAAGGCGCCCGGGCAAGTGCTGATGCGGCACACCGTCACCGTCGAGATCGAGGGCGTGGAGAAGCCCGCGCTGACCGCCCAGTGGCTCGGTCTGATATTCACTTGAGGAGAGAAGAATGTCCCGCGACGCAGTGATCGTTTCGACCGCCCGCACCGGCATCGGCAAAGCCTATCGCGGCGCGTTCAACGCGACGCCGTCGCCGACGCTTGCAGCGCATCCGATCCGCGCGGCGATCGAACGGGCCAAGATCGATCCCGCGGAAATCGACGATGTGATCATTGGCGCAGCGCTCCAGCAGGGCGTGCAGACGACGATCGGCCGCACCGCAGCGCTTCGCGCCGGCCTTCCGGTCGAGGTCGCCGGAATGTCGATCGACCGCCAATGCGCCAGCGGTCTGATGGCGATCGCGACTGCAGCCAAGCAGGTGATCGTCGACCGGATGGACATTGTCGTTGCGGGCGGAGTGGAGAGCATCAGCCTGGTGCAGACCGGCGAAATGCGGCTTGGCCCCGACCCTGAACTGCTCTCGATGCACAATGGCGTCTACATGCAGATGATCGATACCGCCGAAATCGTCGGGAAGCGTTACGCGATCCCTCGCGAGCGATGCGACGAGTTCGCGCTCCGCTCGCAGCAGCGCACTGCAATGGCGCAGGCCCAAGGCAAGTTCGATGACGAGATCATCCCGGTCACTGCGAAAATGGCGGTGAAGGACAAGGAGACCGGCGAAGTCTCGATCAACGAGGTCAGGCTCGACAAGGACGAGGGCAATCGGCCCGATACGACGCTTGAGGGCCTGCAAAAACTCGAGCCCGTGCGCGGCCCCGGAAATATCATCACTGCCGGCAATGCGAGCCAATTGAGCGACGGCGCGTCAGCTTCGGTCGTCATGGAAGCTTCGCTTGCGGAGAAGCGCGGGCTTGACCCACTCGGCCGTTACCTGGGAATGGCGGTCGCCGGCACGGCGCCTGAAGAAATGGGCATCGGCCCGGTCTATGCCGTTCCCAAGCTCCTGAAGCGTTTCGGCCTTGGCATGGACGATATCGGCCTGTGGGAATTGAACGAAGCCTTTGCTGTGCAGGTGCTCTACTGCATCGACAAGCTCGGCATCCCCGAGGACCGGCTCAATGTGAACGGCGGCGCGATCTCGATCGGTCACCCGTACGGCATGTCGGGTGCGCGGTTGGTGGGCCACGCTTTGATCGAGGGCAAGCGACGCGGAGCAAAGCATGTCGTCATCACGATGTGCGTCGGTGGAGGCATGGGTGCGGCGGGACTGTTCGAGGTGCTTTGAAGGAGCCTGTCGCAAGCGGCTGAGATAGTTCGTCCGCACCACGGGCATGCCGCCGCCCGCATCGCTAAAGGTGATCGTGACGCCCTTTGCAGAAGAATCGCGAGGAAATCTTTCATCGGCGTCTCCACAGCGTTCGAAATGCTATAATGTCCCGGGTCCAGTTTAGGGAGCCAAGTCGATGATGATTTCATCCGCGCTCATATTCCTCGCGATCCTTTTCGTGCTGCTTCTGGTCACGACCCTCAAGAGCTTCGGGATCAACCAGGAATATCAGCGCGGGGTACTGTTCCGTCTGGGGCGGCTCGGACAGACCAAGGGACCGGGCTGGTACATGCTCATTCCCTTCGTCGACCGCGTCGTCAGGGTCGACCAGCGCATCATCACCTATCAGCTGGAAACACAGGAAACGATCACCCGCGACGGCGTTGCTGTTCGCGTCAATGCAGTCCTCTGGTTTCGGGCAGAATCGCCGATCCAGGTGGTGACCGCCGTCGAAGACTGGCGAGGCGCGACGGTACAGGCCGCCGAGACGGCGCTCCGCGATGCGATTGGGCAGAGCGACCTCGACCTGATGCTGAAGGATCGCGCCTCCATCAATCACCGATTGCAGCAACTGCTGCGCGACGCATCGATCAAATGGGGCGTGGAAATTGATTCGGTCGAGATCAAGGACGTCGACATTCCCGAGCAGATGCAGCGCGCTATTGCGAGAGAAGCAGAAGCGATCCGCGAGAAGCGTGCCCGCATCGTCCGAGCCGAAGGCGAGGAGGAAGCTGCATCAAAACTGTCGCACGCTGCGGAGGTGATCAACACCGTACCGGGCGCGCTCGAGCTCAGGCGGCTGCAGACGCTCGCTGAAATTGGCGTGGAGCACAACAGCACCATCGTCGCTATGCTTCCGGTCGAGCTGGTCCACGCAGCACGCAAGATCGCCGGTTTGCCAAAAGCCGAAACCGAAGCGGGCTGAGCGGGTTGAGCGGGACAGACGGAGGAACAATTCATGCCCGAATCCAACCGCCCGCTGGTCGAACGTATTGCCCGCGTGCTCGCCGGAGCGAAACTCAGCAGCAACGCCGAGGGTAGCAACGGCTCGGCCGGTCCGGCAGTCGACCGGTCCTGGCCCGAGCATGTCAACCAGGCGCTCGCGGTCCTGCACACTGCGCGCGAACCGGACGAAGCGATGGCCGCGGTCGGAGACGCGGCCATGTGGCGTAACATGGTCGAAGCCGCAATTGCCCAACGAGTCGATTGAGCCTGCGCGATCCCAGCCGTCGGGTCGAGGCCGGCAAAGCCGACCCGCGCTGGACGCTGCTCGCCTGCATCCTCGCATCGAGCTTGTCATTCGTTGACGGCTCGGTCCTGAGCGTCGCACTTCCGGCGATCCGCACCGGCTATCATGCGAATGCGCAGCAGGTGCAGTGGGTGGTCAACGCATATTTGCTGCCGCTGTCTGCGCTGCTGCTGCTCGGCGGGGCGTTGGGCGACCATTTCGGGCGGCGGCTATTGCTCATCGCCGGCACGAGCGTCTTCGGGCTCATGTCGCTCGTCTGCGCGCTCGCCCCGAGCTTGCCGGTCCTGCTTGCCGCGCGTGCGGCCCAGGGGACGGGCGCGGCTCTGCTTCTGCCGAACAGTCTCGCAT
>DASVYN010000152.1:0-4520 GCA_036392155.1 Sphingomicrobium sp. | reverse complement strand
CATGCTGGGCGATCTCCTCGATCGTGAGCGGCGTCGCCGAGGCGAACAGAGTTGCTTCGATCGCCCGGACGAGCTCGTCCATCAGGCCGCACTCTTGAGCCGAATCGGAGCGAACGGCTCGTCCTGAGCAATGTCTAGCCGACCGCGCCGCGCGAGTTCGAGCGCTGCGAGGAAACTCGAGGCGAGGCAGGAGCGGCGGAACTGCGCGTCCTCAGTCGCTGGAAGGAAGTTCTCGAGCACGGTCCAGTCGAGCGCCATGCCGATCATCTTGCCGACGCGTTCGATGGCTTCCTCCAAAGTCATGACTGAGCGGGCATGGACCACGTGCATCGCCGGCGCATTGCGCGCACGGACCGCACCATATGCTGCGAAGAGGTCGAAATCGCGCACCTGCCAAGCCGCCTTGCGGACCAAGCGCAGTCCTTCCGGCGCAGCACGGAGGAACACATCACGACCGATCCGATCGCGACCGAGCAGACGGGCGCCAGCCTCGCGCATTGCATCGAGGCGCTGCAGGCGCAGCTGCAGCCGAAGCGCAATTTCTTCGGGACTCGGATCCTGTTCCGGATCCTTGGGCAGAAGCAGGCAGGATTTGAGATAGGCGAGCCAGGCCGCCATCACCAGATAATCGGCGGCGATTTCGAGCTTCAGCGCCCGCGCTTCAGCAAGGTAGGTCAGATATTGTTCGACCAGCTGAAGGATCGAGATTTGCGCAAGATCGACCTTTTGCGCCCGGGCGAGGTTGAGGAGCAGGTCGAGCGGCCCCTCCCACCCGTCGAGCATCAGATTGAGCTCATCCGACTGGCGGACCGGTCGTTCCTCGAAATCCTCGTCCACGACCGCCATAATAACCATTAGTTGTGGCACTGCGAAGCAGGAGCCACATTCTCTTGGGGATAATTAATGGTGGCGGCGCGCCCCGGGGGGGCGAGCGTGCTTCGCAAACCGCCTCATCGATGGATCTCTCGGGGGAGCTGGTCGAGGAGAGACGGGTTGGCGAAAATCATTTGCCGCGTGCAATCGGCTCCATGAACAGCAGCCTCTAATCGACGAGCGTCAGGCAAGCGCCAGAAGCATATCTCTCTTGGCAATTTCCTCAGCAAAATCAACATTATCCAGGTCAATCCGAGTGCCTGCCATTGCCCGAGCCAGCCGAGCCTCGCAGTCAGCGCTTATCGGTGGAACCACAGCTGCAACTGCAATCATCTCGTCCATCTTGCCTGAGCAATGAAGCGCGAGGTCGCAGCCTGCAGCGATCACGCCCGCAGCACGGCTGCCGAAGTCGCCCTGGAGCGCGTCCATGCCGAGATCGTCGCTCATCAGCAAGCCGCCGAAGCCGATCCGTTCGCGGATAATGTCGTGGATCACGATATGCGACAGGCTCGCCGGTCGCTCGGCGTCCCAGGCCGTGTAAACCACATGCGCAGTCATCCCCATTGGTGCCGCGGAGAGGCGCTCAAATGGTTCGAGATCCGTCTCCAGCTCCTGTGCGCTCGCGGTGACGACTGGAAGGTCCTTGTGGCTGTCGACCAAGGCGCGGCCGTGACCCGGCATATGTTTCACGATCCCCACCACTCCAGCCGACGCCATTCCGTCGAGAACCGCTCTACCGAGTGCCGCGACCTGCATTGGATCGGATCCGAACGACCGATCCCCGATAATGTCGCTTGCCCCTTCCTGCCTGACATCGAGCAGAGGCAGCGCGTTTACATTGACGCCGACGCTGCGCAGCATCAGCGCCAGCGCTCGGCCGTTCGCCCGGACCGCCTCGATCGCGGATGAGGGCGCCGCACGATAGAGGTTGGCAAACTTCTCGGCTGCCGGAAATGACGGCCATTCCGGCGGCCTCATCCGAGCCACGCGCCCTCCTTCCTGATCGATCATTATCAGCACGTCGTCACGGCCGCTGAGCGAGCGCAGCGAATCCGTCAGGCGGAGCAGCTGATCCTGGTTCCCGCAATTGCGCTTGAACAGGACAAATCCGGCCGGGTCGGAATCCTTGAAGAACTGCCGCTCGTCAGCGGTAAGCTCCAGTCCCCCAAGTCCGTAAATCGCAGCACGCATCATTGTGCGACGAAGCAATTCTCGCCTGCCGCACGCAGCGTCTGGCACAGCTGCTTGGCATCCGCGGGCGAGGCCGCGCCGCCACGCAGCCGCATTCCTCCGGAAAATGGAACGACCATCTTGTTCAATGCCGCAACGCCCGGGAAGCGCGCTGACAGCGCAGTCCAGGCTCGCTCCGCCTGCGCTTGATTGGCGAAGGCACCGAGCTGGACGACCGTCCCCGGAGGGCCGCTCGGCTTGGGTTCGGCTTTCTCCTTTGCAGGTGCCTCAGTCTCTTTCGGCGCAACGGTTTTGGGCTGCTCCTTCGCCGGCTTGGCGACAGGAGCCTCGGGCAATTTGTTGAGGTCGAGCTGCGAATCCTTGTCTTCGCCGGCGCTCGTCTCGAATGCAGTCTCGCTTTCGCCGCTGATGTCGAGACCGCCGGGATTGGACGGCTTGACCTTGTAGGGGCCGGGCGGAGCTGCAATCAGCTCGGGCGGTCCATTCCCGGCGACATCGCGATGACCGAGCCAGAAAAAGGTCCCGGCGACGATCAGGCCGGCGAGAAGAACGACGACCAGCGCGGCGAGCATGCGTCGTGCCGAAATCGCCCGCGGCTCGTCCTCGTCCTCGACCGGCGCAAGCCAGGGCAGCGGCTCATCGAAGGCGCGATCGTCGCTCACCGCTCGACCTTCGCCTTCCATGGCAGGCCAATGACCGCGCAGCTGAGGCGAATCCGTTGCATTCGCTGGCACAATATTTCGGAATGCGCCTGCGAAGTGGTTCCGACCTGGAAACGGTAGAAGGGCCGCCCTCTCGAATTGCGACTCACTCTCACGACTGCAGGCAAATGAGCCATTGCCGGATAGGCTCGCACCATGAACCACCAGCCGCGCTTGGCCTGATAGGTCGAACCAAAAGCGCCAACCTGCACGAGGCGCCCCGCAGCACCCGCAGCGATGCGTGGATTCCATGGTTTCGGCAGGACAAATCGGGGCTGTGTCCGAACAGCCGGCGGCAACGAGGCCGGCGCCAGCGCTGGCGCTGGCACCGGAACAGCCTGTTTGACCGGAGCTTGGGACAGCTGCACTGCTTCTGGAGCAGGAGCGGTGGGAGTCACAGTCTCAGGCGGAGCCGATCTTGGCCTTGGCTGCGCAATTCGGACTTCGGGTGCGGGTGCCTGGCGTACCTCGGGAATCGGTGCGGACCGAATCCTGGGCTGGGGGGATATTCGGACCTCAGGCTGGGCAGGCCGCATTTCGGGCAGCTGCACGGTGGTGGACGGTGCTCGCCGCACAGGCGAAGCGGGCTGTTCCTCGACACTCCTGCTGCCGACCCAGAAGCCGGCCACCGCAACGACGACAATCGCCGCTGCCGCCCAGCCCAGCGCAGCGCCGCCGCCGGATCTTTTGACCGGCTTCGGCTGTGGTTCGTCTGAAAGCCACGGCAGCCGGTCACTTGCGGCTGCCGCATCAACGCGGCTCATCAGCGCATCTCCTCCGTCGCGGCGACCCCCATGAGATCGAGGCCGCTGCGGATGATCTGCGCGATTCCAAAGGCGAGTTCCAGACGCGCGCGTGAAAGTTGTGGATTATTTTCAACAAGAAAGCGGCGTTCGGGATCATCATTGCCGCGGTTCCACAGGGCGTGGAACTCAGCTGCGATGTCGTAGAGATAAAATGCGATCCGATGCGGCTCGTGCGCAAGTGCAGCTCCTTCGATGACTCGCGAATATTGTGCAGCGCGCTTCACCAGTGCGAGCTCCTCCTCATCGAGCAACGAGAGATCCGCGGGCGTGCTGACATCGACCCCGCCGTCAATCGCCTTGCGCTTCAATGAGCTGATCCGAGCATGCGCGTACTGGACGTAGAAGACGGGATTGTCCTTCGACGCCTCGACCACCTTCATGAAGTCGAAGTCGAGCGGCGCATCGGCGCGGCGAGTGAGCATCATGAAACGAACGACGTCACGCCCGACTTCGCTGACCACGTCCGCCAGGGTGACGAAATCGCCCGCCCGCTTCGACATCTTCACCGGCTCGCCGCCGCGGAACAGCCGCACCATCTGGACAAGCTTCACGTCAAGATCGACGCGGCCGTCGGTCAGCGCATTCACAGCCGCCTGGACCCGCTTGACCGTGCCAGCATGATCGGCGCCCCAGATGTTGACCAGGTGATCGGCGCCTTGCGCTTTTTGCCAATGATAAGCGGCATCAGCGCCAAAATAGGTCCAGCTGCCGTCCGACTTCTTCATTGGCCGGTCCTGGTCATCGCCAAACTGCGTTGACCTGAAGAGCGTCAGTTCGACCGGCTCCCATTCGTCGTGCGGATCGAGGCTCTTCGGGCGCTCGAGCATGCCTTCATAGACGAGGCCCTTCGAGCGTAGCACCTCCGTCGCTTCGTTGACCGCCCCGCTCCTCTGAAGCTCGGCCTCCGATGAAAATTTGTCATGATGGATATTGAGGAGAGCGAGGTCGT
>DASVYN010000151.1:0-15639 GCA_036392155.1 Sphingomicrobium sp. | reverse complement strand
ATCTACATCGGCAGCCAGGGCATCGTTCAAGGCACTTACGAGACCTTCGCCGAAATGGGCCGCCAGCATTATGGCGGCGACCTCAAGGGCCGGTGGATCCTGACTGCGGGCCTTGGCGGTATGGGCGGCGCTCAGCCGCTTGCCGCGGTCATGGCAGGTGCGCACTGCATTGCGATCGAAGTGCAAGAAAGCCGGATCGAGAAACGGCTCGAGACGCGCTATCTCGACAGGCGTGCGGCCAGTATCGACGAGGCGCTGGAAATCATCCGCACCGCAGCCGAGCCGACCAGCGTCGGACTGCTCGGCAATGCGGCCGAGATCCTTCCGCAAATGCTGAAGCGCGGCATCCGCCCCGATGCGCTTACCGACCAGACCAGTGCGCACGATCCCGCCAACGGCTACTGTCCGGCCGGATGGAGCGTTGCCAAATGGCTTGAGATGCGCGAACGCGACCCCGCTGCCGTCGCGCAAGCCGCGCGCGTTTCTATGGCAAGGCATGTCGAAGCCATGCTCGCCTATCGCGAAATCGGCGTCCCGACCTTCGATTACGGCAACAACATTCGCCAGGAAGCCAAGGATATGGGGGTGACCCACGCATTCGACTTCCCAGGCTTCGTTCCAGCCTACGTCAGGCCGCTCTTTTGCCGCGGCATCGGGCCGTTCCGCTGGGCCGCGCTCAGCGGTGATCCCGAGGACATCTACAAGACCGACCAGAGAGTGAAGGAGCTGATTGCCGACGACCCGCACCTCCACCGCTGGCTCGACATGGCGCGCGAACGAATCGCGTTTCAGGGTCTGCCAGCGCGCATCTGCTGGGTCGGACTGGGGCAGCGCCATCGGCTGGGTCTGGCCTTCAACGAGATGGTCAGGACCGGTGAAGTCTCGGCGCCGATCGTCATCGGCCGCGACCATCTCGACAGCGGAAGCGTCGCGTCGCCCAACCGCGAGACCGAGAGCATGAAGGACGGCAGCGACGTGATCAGTGACTGGCCATTGCTCAACGCCCTGCTCAATACTGCCTCGGGCGCGACCTGGGTCTCGCTCCACCACGGGGGCGGCGTGGGAATGGGCTATTCACAACATGCCGGAATGGTGATCGTCGCAGACGGGACCGACGATGCCGCTCGGCGGCTCGGGCGCGTGCTGTGGAACGATCCCGCAACCGGAGTGATGCGCCACGCCGATGCCGGTTACGAAATCGCCGTGGATTGCGCGCGCGAGCAGCGGCTCGATTTGCCGATGGTGCGCTCGTGAAGCTCAATCCTGAAAGAATCTCGCTGAGTGAACTGCGCCGGCTGTGGAGTGGCGCCTCGGCGTCGCTCGACGACGCGGCCATGCATCGAGTTGCCGATTCTGCCGCAGCTATTGAGCGGATCGTTGCGAGCGGCGAGACCGTCTACGGGGTCAACACCGGCTTCGGACTCCTTGCCAACACGCGCATTCCGGACGACCGCCTGGCCGAGCTGCAGACCAACCTCATACTCTCGCACAGCGCCGGGCTTGGCGAGCCACTGCCGCGCCATGTTACGCGGCTGATGATCATTCTGAAGCTGCTCGGCCTTGGCCGGGGCCATTCGGGGGTTCGGTCGCTGGTGATCGAAGCGCTGCAGCACCTGCTCGATGCCGACGCAATGCCGTTGATCCCGGCGCAGGGCAGCGTCGGCGCCAGCGGCGACCTTGCGCCGCTCGCGCACTTGATTGCAGCGCTAATGGGCTATGGCCGGATCGATCTCGCGAGCGAGATTATGCCCGCGGCGGCCGCTCTCGAACGGCTTGGTCTCAAGCCGCTCCAGCTCGGACCGAAAGAGGGCCTCGCGCTCATCAACGGGACGCAGGCAAGCACGGCGCTCGCCCTTGACGCCTTGTTTTTGGGCGAGCGCTTGTTCGCCGCTGCTGTCGCTGCCGGTGCGCTTTCGGTCGACGCTCTCAAGGGCTCCGCCAAGCCCTTCGATCCGCGCATTTCTGAACTGCGCGGCCAGCCGGGTCAGGTCAAAGTAGCAGCCGCAATCGCCGATCTGCTTGAGGGCAGCGAGGTCATGACCAGCCATATTGCCTGCAGCCGCGTCCAGGACCCCTACAGCTTTCGCTGTCAGCCGCAGGTGATGGGGGCGGCTCTCGACCTGCTGCACAACGCTGCCCGCACCCTGACCATCGAAGCCGCCGCAGTCACCGACAACCCGATCGTCTTTGCTGATGAGGATAGCGCCATCTCCGGCGGCAATTTCCACGCGCAGCCGGTCGCTTTCGCTGCCGACATCATCAGCATTGCATTGTGTGAGGTCGGTTCGATCTCCGAACGCCGCGTCAGCGTCCTCGTCGATCCCAAAATGAGCGGTTTACCAGCCTTCCTGACGCCCGACTCAGGTGTCAACTCAGGCCTGATGATCCCGCAGGTAACCGCAGCTGCACTGGTCAGCGAAAACAAGAGTCTTGCTTATCCTGTGAGCGTCGATTCAATTCCGACTTCCGCGGGCCAGGAGGACCATGTGTCGATGGCTCCGATTGCTGCGCGCAAGGCAGCACAGATCGCCCGCAACGCTGCCGGAGTGATCGCAGTCGAGCTGATGGCTGCCGCTGAGGGCATCGATTATCATGCGCCGCTCAAGACTTCGCCCAAGCTTCAACAAGTCCATGCTGCTGTCCGCGCGGTTTCGCCGCACTTCACTGCCGACCGCTATTGGGCAGATGAGATGGGCGCGTTGCAGAGCGCGGTTTTGGCTGGCGAGATTGCGCCCACGCAATTCCTTCAGCGCTTCGCAATAGAGCCTGTATTGCCGGTGTGATACAGCAGAACGAACGAAGCCGCAGGGGCGATGGCCGAGCAACTCAGGGCTTCAAGGACAAGGATCGAGCCCTGGAAATGGCTGAGGTCATTGTCGGCCAAATCCGGAGATTGGCCGAGCCTTACGAAAGAGCGGTCCTCACACACGGGGAATTCACGGCCAAAAAGGCGGAAATGCTCGCTCGTTTCTAAACCCGCGCGAAGTGCCGGCGCCTAATCAACTTTCGTCCAGCGCTGTTCCTCGCAGACAAGGCCGAAAAGAGCGCAGCCTTTGAGGTTCATGACGCCGGGCGCGACCATTCGCACCGTTGCAGAGACGTGCATATTGCTCTCCGGGTCGAACGCCTTGCCGCTAAACTGACCATCGCGGGTCGGCGCGACCCGAAGGATCTGGGTGCCGATAAAATGTTCGGTCCCGCCCTTGCGCGCATTCGCCTGCGCCTTTTCCGAAGCCTTGATCACGACCGCGCAATAATCGGCGCCGCATCGGCTGACGTTGACGATCATGCTGTGCTTCGGATTCGCCCAATGGCCTTCGAACGCATTGGGCCGCGCTGCGATCGGCGAGGCGACGGCAGCGAAGATCATCGCGACGGTAATCGGATAGATACGCATCAGCCAACCCGCTTCCAGCGCTGTTCCTTGCAGAACAGGCCCATAATGGCGCAGCCCTTGACGATCATGGTATTGGGACTGATCTGGCGGACCGTTGCGGAGCCGTGCAACTGGCGCTTGGGTTCGAACGCGCTTCCCTTATAGGTTCCGTCGCCCTCGGGGCGAAGATCACTGAGCACTTCTGTGCCGGGAGTCGTGCCTCTTTCTCTATTCCTGGCGGTCGCCCAGCTGACGATGCCGCAATAAGCATCGCCGCAGCGGGTCACGTTGACGATCACGCTGTGCCTCGGGTTCGCCCAGCGGCCTGCGAGAGTTGCTTGTGCCGAAGCGCCAATCGGCGCGCTAAAGGCGATCAGGATCAAAGCTGACTTTGCGAGAGTCCGTTTCATGATGGTCGCCCTATCGTTGATTTGCGGCAAGAATCGGCCCTTGAGCTTGCCGGGCGATGAACCGACGCGGCTAATCGGCCGCAGGCAACGGTCCATCGGCGCGAGTCCAGATCTGGGTGCGGCAGATAAGCCCTATCAATCCGCATCCGGTCAGCTTGAGCCGACGGCCGCCGAGCATTTGCAGTCGCGCTGACACGCGGATGTTGTCGTCGGGGATATAGAGGGTTCCAGTCCATCGCTCTCGCGCTGGTCTGAGCTCGGTGAGCACGGTCATTCCAACGACATTGGAAGTGGTCTTTGCAACTTCGCGCTGGCCGCGAGCCGACGCCCAGACGACCGTTCCGCACAACCTTCTGCCGCACGGCTCGATCGCAATGATCGCGCTCCCGATCGGGTTTTTCCAATAGCCCTCGATCGGCGCTGCAGCGCGCGGCTGCGCAGCCGTCAGGACCATCAGCAAGCTGATTGACGCGAACTGTCTCATCTTCCCCGCCCAATGGCACAAAATTGGCGTACGGGGAGGCGGCAAGTCAATGAAAATCGCGGCTTTTCGGAATGACTTCAACGTCGCGTGGATGCCGGCCGGGCAGCGGCCGCATTGCGCCGGGCGCATCGCCGCGCGAGAGCGGCGCTGTAATCATGTCTTCGCTCAAATGGCGGAGCATGTGACTATGATCCTCGAGCCTGCGCGCGACAACGTGGATCACCCCATTGTCCTCGTCCCGCTGCACGATGCCGTGCACCGCCATCAGCCGCGCGCCCATCACGATCTTGCGCTGTTTGCCAAAGACATCCGGCCAGATGACGAGATTGGCGATTCCGGTCTCGTCCTCGATGGTGATGAAAGTGACGCCCTTGGCGCTACCTGGCCGCTGACGGATCAGTACCAGTCCGGCAATCGACAGGCGCTTGGCGTCTTTGAGCGACTTCAGCTGCTCGGCAGTGATGAATTTTTGGCGTTCATAATGTTCGCGAAGGAACGCCATTGGGTGCGCTTTGAGGCTGAGGCGGATTGTCTGATAATCGTTCACGACATGCTCGGAAAGCGGCATTTCCGGGAGCTGCGCCAGCTCCGATTCCGAGCCTTCGTCGCGCGCCCCGCAATAAGCGAACAGCGGCAGGTCAGGTGCTGATTTGAGCGCGCGCGAGTCCCACAGCGCCGCGCGCCGGTCGAGGCCCATCGAACGGAATGCATCCGCAGCCGCAAGCCGCTCAATCGCATGTACCGGCAGATGGCCGCGGCTGCGCAGCTCCTCGACGGTGCGGTACGGCCGCCGCGCCACCAGCCGATCCGCCGCCTCGCGCTGCAATCCGTCGATCTGGCGCAGGCCGAGCCGGAGGGCCATCCCCCCCGTCTCTTCAGGGGAGAGGGGAAGCGACTGTCCCTCTTTTTCTCCATTCGAGGAGAGAGGCGTCTCCAAAGTACAGTCCCAGTCGCTCGCATTCACATCAACCTCGCGCACCTCGACCCCATGCTCGCGCGCATCCCGCACGATCTGTGCGGGCGCGTAAAACCCCATCGGCTGCGAATTGAGCAGGGCGGCTGCGAACGCCGCCGGGTAGCGCCACTTGAGCCAGCTGGAGACGTAGACCAGATGCGCGAAGCTCGCCGCGTGGCTCTCGGGGAAACCATATTCGCCGAAGCCCTTGATCTGATCGAAACAGCGCTGCGCGAAATCCGGATCATAGCCGCGTTCGACCATCCGTCCGACCATCTTGTCCTGCAAGATCTCGATGTTCCCCTTCGACCGGAAGGTGGCCATGGCTTTCCTGAGCTGGTTCGCCTCTTCCGAGTTGAACTTGGCCGCGTCGAGCGCGATCTTCATCGCCTGCTCCTGAAAGATGGGCACGCCTAGCGTCCGCCCAAGAATTCGCTGAAGCTCATCGGGGGGCCCGTGCTCGGGATGAGGGCAGGGGAAGGTCACCGGCTGCTTGCCGCTGCGGCGCTTCAAATAAGGGTGAACCATATCGCCCTGGATTGGCCCCGGCCGGACAATCGCGACCTCGATAACGAGATCATAGAAACATTTGGGCTTGAGGCGCGGGAGCATGTTCATCTGCGCGCGGCTCTCGACCTGGAACACGCCCAAGGAATCCCCGCTGCACAGCATGTCGTAAACCTCGGGCACCTCCTGCGGGACGCTCGCAAGTTCCCAGCGCTTGCAATGGTGCTGCGCGATCAGGTCGAAGCATTTGCGGATGCAGGTCAGCATGCCGAGCGCGAGCACGTCGATCTTGAGGATTCCGAGCTCGTCGATGTCGTCCTTGTCCCACTCGATGAAGGTGCGATCGTCCATCGCGCCATTGCCGATCGGCACCGTCTCGGTCAGCGGCCGCTCGGTGAGGATGAAACCGCCGACATGCTGCGACAGGTGGCGCGGCATGCCGACGAGCTGCCCGGCAAGCTTGATCGTCCGCTTGAGGTGCGGGTCGGAAAGATCGAGCCCGGCGTCGTTCGCGCGTTCCTCCTCCAGCTCGGCATCCATATGGCCCCAGATGGTCGAGGCGAGGGCACCGCAAACATCTTCGCTGAGGCCCATCACCTTGCCGACCTCGCGGATCGCCGAACGCGGACGGTAGTGGATCACGGTCGCAGCAATCCCGGCGCGGTCGCGGCCGTATTTTTCGTAAATGTGCTGGATCACCTCCTCACGCCGTTCATGCTCGAAATCGACGTCAATGTCGGGCGGCTCGCGACGCTCCTCGGAGATGAAGCGCTCGAACAAGAGTTCGCTGGTCGACGGGTCGACCGCAGTGATCCCGAGACAATAGCAGACCGCGCTGTTCGCTGCCGAGCCGCGGCCCTGGCACAGGATCGGCGGTTCGAGGCTGCGCGCATAGGCAACGATATCGTGGACGGTCAGGAAGTAACGTGCGAAGTCGAGTTTCTCGATCAGCGGCAATTCGTAATCGAGTTGTTTCAATACCTTCTCGGGAATGCCTTCGGGCCAGCGCTGGTTCGCGCCCTCCCAGGTCAGATGCTCGAGGTGCTGCTGCGGTGAGCGGCCGTCGGGCACAGTCTCCTTGGGATATTCATAGCGAAGCTCATCCAGGCTGAAGTGGAGTGCGTCCGCAAATTCGCGAGTTGCGGCGATCGCATGCGGCCAGCGGGCAAACAGCCGCGCCATCTCCGCCGGCGATTTCAGATGCCGCTCGGCATTGGGGTTCAAGAGGTAGCCGGCGCTTGCAATCGTCACTTTCTCGCGAATGCAGCTAATCACATCCTGCAGCGGCCGACGCTCGGGCGCGTGATAATGGACGTCGTTGGTCGCGAGAATCGTACAGCCATTCGCCCGCGCAAGCCGATCGAGTCTTTCGATCCGCGCTGCATCATCTCCGCGATAGAGCCAGCACGCAGCGATATGATCAAGTGACGTCAAAGCGTCGCGAAGCCGCGGCAATTCTTTCTCGAAACCGTCGAGATCCTTCTCCGGCCAGGCAATGTAGGCGATCCCTTCCCGGTGCGTCGCGACGTCGGCGAGGCTCAGCTCGCACTGTCCTTTCTCGGCGCGCATTTTCCCGCGACTGAGTAGTCGCGACAGCCGTCCGTAGCCTCCACGGTCAATCGGATAGGCAAGCAGACTCGGCGCATCATTAAGGTCGAGTCGGCAGCCGGGCAAAGGTTTGAGACCTGCTTGGTTGCAGGCGCTGTGCATGCGCACAATTCCAGCGAGCGAATTGCGATCGGCAATGCCGATGGCATCATAGCCTTGGCCGAGCGCAGTCAGCACCAGCTCGATCGCGTCCGACGCACCGCGCAGGAAAGAGAATGGCGAAGTGACGCCAAGCTCGACATATTGCGCGCGTGTTGCCGGTGGTGGCGGCATGTCCTTGCGCCGAACCAGCTTCATCCGCGAGAAGCCGACCTTCTCGGGCATCAGCCGAGCTCTTTTGCAAAATGATGGTTCATCCGAAAAGACCGTGGATGAACCAAATGGGCGGCCCGCCGCGGCCGTCCGCTATCAAGCCTTCGCGGTAGATCCAGTAACGGCGTCCAATCGAATCCTCGACGCGATAATAATCGCGTAGCCGAGCCGACGAAGGCTGCCGCCACCATTCGGGGGCGATACGCTCGGGTCCCTCGGCGCGCGCGATATCGTGGACTGCGCGACGCCAGACGAAGCGCCGCGGCATGCCCTCGGGAGTCGCGTAAATGACGTCGATTGCTTCAGGACGATCGAGCAGGCGTGAGGGTCTCCTGGCAGTCATTGCGAAACAATCCAGTGCGGCGCTGCTGGACTGCTCGGTCGCTGATGCTCCTCGCAATGACGCCAATGCGCTCACCCACCCGCTTGCTCGTTCGGGCAGATGGCTTTCTTGCCGCTCTGGACGACGTACCGCGGATGGACCGAGCTTCACGGTCAATCGATCCACTAGGCGCGCGAGCGCGCGTTCGCCCGACGGTTCCTCAACGAGACTCTCCTGCGCAATGCCGAGATCCTCGGTCCAATCCGACCGAAGAGCGAAAGCGTCGAAGCCGAATTCCGGATTGAGGGCAGCCGCCTTGTCGGCGAGCAGCCTCTCCAAATGCTTCGGTTCGCGGCTTGGAATCGCCGTCGCGGCCGACGCTGCGGCAGTGCTGCCGTCGATGCGATAGCCGGTCAGCGACAGCCGCCGAGCACCGACACGGCGCCGCTCGAGCTCGCGGACAAGTGGAGGGATCAGCCGCCCGAGCGCCTGCAGTGCCGCTTCGGAATGAGTCGCAGGCTCTTCGAGTTTCAGGAACGCACTTGGGGGCGGGTCGGTCGGCGTTGCGGTGAGCGGCTCCGCCTTGCGGCCGAGCGCGCGGTCGAGTGCATCGATGACGTCTTGTGCACCAGTGAACCGCCGCGCCAGCGCGAGGCGCGGCAGGCTCATTAGCGTGCCGATCGTCTTGAGACCGAGCCGCTCCAGCATCCGCACCGTATCCGGCTCCAGCCGCAGCGCGGACACGTGCAGCGGCGCGAGTCTGGCTTCTGTTTGATCAGCAGTGCAGGTGCACGGCGCGTGATGCGCCAGGGCCCAGGCGGCAGCCGCCGTGGGTGCAATCGCTATGCGAATCGTCAAACCGATGCGAGCACAGCACTGCTGGATATCCCGCATCAGCCCGCGCTCGTCGCCGAACAGATGGGCGACGCCGGTGACGTCGAGCCGCAATCCATCAGGCCCGTCTATCTCAACCAGCGGCGACCAGCGGTCAGCCCATTTGGCGAGCCTGCCTACCAGTGCCGCATCAGCGGCCGGATCGGCTGGAACTGCGATCAGCGCCGGATCGAGCGCCCGGGCATCGGTCAGCCGAGCGCCGGCTCGCGCACCACCTTCAGCTGCAGCTTTTGTAACTGCATGAATCAGCAGTCCGTGCGTGCCTTCGACGGTGAGGACGACCGGCGCGTCAGGCGCTGAGTCTGCGCTCTTGATCCAGCGCTCGATCGGAAGATACGGCAACCAGATGGAAGCGATCCGCCTCATAAGCGATGCTCCAGCGGCCCGGCGGCATCCCGCGGGCGCGGAACAGTTCGGCGTCCCAAGCGGCCAATCCCGGCGCATTCGGATCGAGCGCGTTGAGCAGCGATGGCACACTCTGGATCCGCCAGCGCATTCGCGCGCCGCTGAGGTTCGCCGTCCCCCCGAGACGTACCAGCCAGCAGGGCGTGCCGCTGCGTTCCGATGCCACTGCGAGCCGCCGGCTTGCGGTGAAGTCGAGCACATGCGGGTCGCCCCACAGTTCGCCGATGACTGCGCAAAGCGAGGAGCATCTTACCCCCTCCTCCATCGCCCAGAGCGCGTCTCTGGCGTCGCGTGCCTCGACATGGATAAGATTCTGCGTTGGCAGGCCCGGCGGATGGATCCGACCGCTTTCAATGATCGCCATGCGCTCCTGCACCCAGAGCACCGGCTTGTCGGTGCGCAGCTGTGCCAGCAGGAATCCGACCCAACCGCCGTCGCGCGGATGGACAGTGAACAGCTCGGAGAGGGTTGGCTTTCCCCGCTGCATCGGGTGGAGGGGTCTTTGTGCGCTGTGCAAGCCCCCTCCACCACCCTGCGCATAGTCCCGCTCCCCCGCAAATGCGGGGGAACATGAATCAGCCGGTTCGGAACGCGCGGAGACGGCTCCGCCGGCGACCAAAGAAAGGCCTTTCGCCACACGACTCACAACGCTTCTGTTCTACTTTTGTTCTTGTCTTGCAACTCGCGGACAGGAGTCAATGGTGCGACTCGGATGGCCTTCTAATGATCGGCTGCCGCCCTTCCATGTCGGCCAGGAAAAGCTCAATCTCACCGACGATGCGGCTGAGCGCTGGGCGCCACAGCACAGCGCCGATATGGTAGGTATCGATCTCCACCGCCCGATCGATCTCGTGATCGAGGCCGCGTGCCGCGCTCGGAGCCACAACCCCGTCCCGACGCGACCAGAAGGCAAGAGTCGGCACCGGCGGCTTGCCGTTCGCCCGCGGGAAGGGCGGCTCGTTTACGTCGTGGCCGGCCACGCGCTCGTAGAGCTCGCGAACATTGGTGTTGGTCTTGAAATCGCCCGAGAATGGCGAGCAGAGCGTCGCCACGGCGCGCACCTTGTTCGGATGCCGATGCGCCAGTTCGCGCGCAAACATCCCGCCGAGACTCCATCCGATCAACAGCACCCGCTGCCCATCATGCACTTCCATGAGACGACTGCTGAGCAGCTCCATCGTATCCGCTCTGGCGCCGAGGTTCAGCCCCAGGCCCCAAGGGTGGGCCCGCCAGCCCGCCCGAGCGAGCGCTCGACGCATGTCCATCGTCGTCCGATCACCGGCGAGAAAACCTGGAAGGACGAGCGCCGGCGGCCCGTCCTCCGGACCTCGGGGGCCAATCGGACCAAGTCCTGCCAATAGGCGCGGCAGGTGCCACGCCAATTCCCGCAATCGATGCCAAGCCGGAGGAGCAAGATCGTCCGGGTGAACCGTGCCGGCAGTCCCGGCAACTTCGGTACGCACCCACTTCATATCACGCCAAAAATACGCCATTTCGTTGGCGAAACAACATCCGTGTAAGTTAAGTGTTCCGTTTCAGGAATTGCTGGATTTCGTGAACGACGTCCTTTGCCGCCTTCGGTGAGATTGCGAACGCCATATGGTGGCAGGCAAGCTCCGCCTCCTCGTCCCGCTCATGCTCCAGCCCGCGCGCCGCGCGCGGAGCGATCAGTCCATCGCGGCGCGACCAGATGGCGAGGTGAGGCACAGGCGGCTTTTCGGTGATCCTCGGCACTGGCGGATCGTCGACCGGATGTTTCGCTACCCACTCGTACAGCCGCCAGACGTTGTTCTGTCGAGGGTCTCCCGAGAACGGCGAGCCCAAGGTGATCACAGCTTTCACCCGCTCCGGATGGTAGCGCGCATATTCGCGCGCGAAGAGCCCGCCGAGGCTCCAGCCTACGATCACGATTTCTCGGTCGTGCCCAAGGCCGTCGATTCGCTGGCCCAGTCTTTCAAGCGTGTCCGCCCTTGCGCCGAGATTCCAGCCCTGCTTCCAGCCATGGACTCTGAAACCCGCTCGCGCCAGCTCACGTCTGAGCGAGAAAGTGGTCTGATCGCTGCACAGAAATCCGGGAATCACCAGCACTGGCTGGCCGTGAAGCGGTCCGCGCGGGCCGCGCTTTCGAAACGTGCCGATCATTCGGCCGATATTCCATGCGATCTCGCCCCAATTACCGCGCGTCGGCGGCGCGTCATCGCCCTCCCATTGTTGTGGGGGCACCGGCCGGTTCAGAGGAATTCGCGCCCCATGAGCTGCTGCATCGCGCCGGGGAGCCGCACGCGCCCGTCCGCAGTCTGGTGATTCTCGAGCAGCGGAACCAGAATGCGCGGGGAAGCCAGCGCCGTATTGTTGAGCGTGTGCGCGAAGCGGACCTTTCCGTCCTTTCCGCGGTAGCGGATGTTCGCGCGCCGCGCCTGCCAGTCGTGCAGGGTCGAGCAGCTGTGCGTCTCGCGATATTTGCCAAGCGAGGGCACCCAGCTCTCGATGTCATTCATGCGATACTTGCCCAGCCCCATGTCGCCGGTCGAAGTCTCGATTACCTGATAGGGTATTTCCAGGTCCCGAAGCAGGCCTTCGGCGAGATCGAGTAAACGCGCATGCCAGAGCGCCGACTGCGCCTCGTCGGCTTCGCAGACGACATATTGCTCGACCTTCACAAATTGGTGGACGCGCAAGAGGCCGCGTACGTCCTTGCCGGCGCTCCCTGCTTCCCGCCGGAAACAGGGCGAGAAGCCCGCATAAAGAACCGGGAGCTTGTCGCTTTCGATAATTTCGCCCGAATGGAGCGAGGTCAGGACGACCTCGGCGGTGCCTGCGAGCCACAGATCATCGTTGGGGAGCTCGTAGGTTTCTTCCTTGTGGCCAGGAAATTGACCCTGGTTGAGAAACGCCTGCTCGCGCGCGATTGCGGGGACCGTAATCGGCGTGAACCCCGCATCGGCGATCTTCTCCAGCGCCCAGCCCATGAGCTTGGTCTCGAGCACTGCCAGCGCGCCTTTGAGGCAATAAGTGCGGCTACCCGATACCCGCGTAACCCGGGACAGGTCGGCCCAGTCATTCCTCTCGATCAGTGCGACATGATCGAGCGGATCGAATTCGAACTTCGATGGCTTGCCGACGGTCCGGATGACTTGGTTGAAGGTCTCGTCGGGGCCGACCGGGGCGCCCTCAAAGGGAATGCCCGGCAGCTGCAGCATCAGGACTTTGAGCGCGGCTTCCTCGCCGGCGAGCTGCGCTTCAAGCAAGCTTGCGCGCGTTCCGGCTTCCTTGGCTTTGCGCCCAAGTTCGGCTTTCGCTTCTGCCTGAGCGGTCGGGAATTGTGCGCTGATCGCATTGCGCTCGGCACGCAGAGTCTCAATTTCGGTCTTTAGTGCTCGCACCTGCGTGTCGAGCGAAAGCAGCTCGGCGAGATCGAGCGCAACGCCCTTGTCGCGGATCGCGCGCTCGACGGTATCCCGATTTGCCTTGACGAAATCCAGTGCCAGCATGGCGAGCTTGCTAGCAGCCAGCGGCTTGAGTGCAAGCGGCTAGCCGGCTGCGCGCGTTGCGAAAAAGGTCAGCCGAGCGATTCGGCTGCAACGGTCGGAATGAACGATCCTGAGACGGGCCCCGTGCGCGAGCGCGAGCGCGTCGACCAGCTGCACCTCGATCTTGTCGCGATCATCGGCGGCCGCATTGATCAGCCCTTGCGAGCTGATCTCGATCAGCGTGTCGGTTCCGACATTCTCCGCTGAGACGGTAATGCGACCGCCCGGTCCAACGAAGCGCAGCGGATAAGTCAGCAAAACGGTGAGCATTTGCTTGAGCGCTCTGGGATCGGCGTCGATCATCAGTTCCTCGCGAGCGACAATCGAAACCGCCACGTCGAATTCGGCAAGCGCTGCAAATTCGCCATGCATGTCGCCGATTGCCGCAGCAATCGCGCGGTCGATTTCGATCGGCTCCTTGTTCAGATCGAATGCGCTCGCTCCGCGATCCGTCGAACTCAGCAGTCCTTCGATCATCGCCAGCAACCGCTGGCCGCTCGCATGAATGTTGGCCAGTGGCCCGATCGCGTCGTCGATCCGGCGTAGTTCGCGCAGGCGCATCAATTCGGAAAAACCAAGGATCGCATTGAGCGGCGTCCGCAGTTCATGGTTGAGCATCGAAATGAAGCGCGATTTCATCTCGCTCGCTTCCAGTGCTTCGTTGAGTGCAAGCTTGAGCTGGCGGGATATTCCGGCGATCACCATGCATGTCGAGGCGCTGACGAGCAGCAACGCATGCGTGGGCGTTGCCAGCATGGGAACCGATTGCCAGTTCGCTTTGTGCGCCGGCCCGGTCACGGAAACGACTGCAATGACTGTGAAAATCAAGGTCGCGATCGCCGCGCCGTTAGCGCGATAGCGGGTCGCCAGAGCCATTGCGAAGGGCACCGGTATCAGCTGCAGCGCGAGCAACAGGTCGGGGCTAAAGCCGCGCCACGACATGTCGAACACGGGGAACGCGAATAAGGAGCTGAGCAACAGCCCAATCGTCACGCCGATGAACCGTCGTCGATGGCTCCCGGGCGTAGTCAACAAAATCTCGAGCCTCTTTCTCAGAATGACAAGCGTTGCCGCCGGTCCAGCAAGGGTGAGAAAGGTGCAGGCGTTGCCAAGCCACCAGTAGCGCCATGCCACCCCGAGACTTCCGCCGAGCATCCTGGCATCCTCGCTCGAGCCCATCCCCAAGCCTGCCGCACCAATGACCATCAGCAGGGCCGATGCGGCCGTGACCGCAAGGACGGTCACCGACCAGCCGGCAAGCACCAGCGGATCTTTGAGGCGATAGTAGAAATGGCGAAACAGGAGCCAGACGATCAGGATCATCTGGCCGGTTTCGATGAGGATTCGGGCAATGGAGAAATAGGCGTGCGAAGTGCCGAGCTCGCGTGACAGGCTCAACAGGACGAAGATGACTGCATAGACGGGTCGCTGGCCAAGAGGACGGAGGATCAGCGCGACGGCGAACAGCGCCAGCGGGAGTGAAACAAGACGTATCGCGGTGTGGGGGATGGCGGGAGCGAGCCCCGGATAAGAAAGAAGCCATTCGGCCGCTGCGAAGGCGATGAGCCAGAGAAGGGCTCCGGCAATGGCGTCGACGTCAAGGGCCAGGCGCGTGCCGCGGCTGCGCAGAAGCTCCTTGGCGGTACCGGGCAGGCGCCGCGCGCGATCACCGCTCAGCCGCCCTGTTTCTATTGAAAATGCATGACGCTCGCCGTCGATCGGCTGCAAGAACTCGCCGCCGCAGTGCGGCCGCACGGTGTAGGTCATCAAGTCCCCCCGTATTTTGCGGCCGTTCAGCGGCTTCTGTTGTCACAGCCCCGCCCAACGCAGCGGCACCGCCGTTGCGCTCATTTTAAATTTGCAAACATCATTTATTAGAGCAAAGGCAAGGGGTTGGGTAATTTGACTTCCCTTTGAAGTCAACTGCCCTCCAGCGAGGACCTCCGAGCTTCATGAATCCCGCCGCCGGATCGGTTTCTTTCTGCCGGTCCCCGAGGGCACTTTTCGACAGCAGTTGCAACATATGCTCGCAAAGTTGCGGCATTGACCCATCGAGCGGATTTCGGGCGTGCCTCGTCTCATGTTCTAGCTGGCCGCCTGGGTCGCGAAGAAGGTCAGGCGGGCTATACGGCTCGATCGGTCCGAGTGCAGGATCACCAGCCGGGCGCCGTGCGCGAGGGCAAGGGCGTCGACCAGCTGCACCTCGATCTTGTCGCGATCGTCGGCGGCCGCATTGATCAGCCCGCTCGAGCTGATCTCGACGATCGTATCGGTTCCAACATGCTCGGCAGTAACGATGATCTGACCGCCCGGGCCGGCGAAGCGGAGCGGGTAGGTAAGCAGCACTGCAAGCATTTGCTTGAGCGCTCTGGGATCGGCTTCGATCACCAGCTCCCCGCGCGCTACGATCCTTATCGCGACTCCGAAGTCGGCAAGCTCGGCAATCTCGCCGTGCATATCGTCGATCGCTGCTGCGATGGTGCTGCCGATATCCACCGGCTGTTTCTCCAGCTCGAATGCGCTCGCGCCGCGATCGGCCTGGTTGAGCAGGCCCTCGATCATTGCGAGCAGCCGCTGCCCGCTGGCGTGGATATTCTCCAAGGGACCAATGGCATCGTCGAACTGGCGCAGCTGCCGCATGCGCATCAGCTCGGAAAAGCCGAGAATCGCATTGAGCGGTGTTCGCAGCTCATGGTTGAGCATCGCGATGAACCGCGACTTCATCTGGCTCGCCTCGATTGCATCGTTGAGCGCAAGCTTGAGCTGGCGGGAGATTGCAGCGAGCACCATGCAGCTCGATGCGGTTACCAAAAGGAGCGCGTGCGTCGGCGTCACT
>DASVYN010000150.1:0-12175 GCA_036392155.1 Sphingomicrobium sp. | reverse complement strand
TCCGGATATTCTCGAGCACGGTCGCCGGGAACGGGTTGCGCTTGTCGTGCACCGCCGCCGCTGCAGCAGCGGGGCGCAGCTGCACCACACGGGCGGAGACGGTCTCCGACTCGCTTGCGAATGTCTCAATCAGTCGCTCCGACCAGCCGGCGGCGGCCTCGTCGTAATCAACGTCGCAGTCGACGCGCGGGCCGAGCCGGGCAGCGCCGAGCTCCTCGAGGCGCCGGTCCAGCCGTTTTCCGGCCTCGCAATAATGCTCGTATGTCGAATCGCCAAGCGCGAGCACCGAATAGCGCACTGCATCGAGCTTGGGCGCGCGGCCACTTTCGATGAACTCGAAGAACCCTGCTGCCGGTTCCGGCGGATCGCCCTCGCCGTGCGTACTGACGATGATCAGCAGATCCTGCTCGTCCTTGATCTGCCGGACCTTATAATCAGCCATGTCGGCGAGCTTGGCCGCGAGACCGCGCTCGGCGGCCGCCTGCGCAAGCTCCTTGGCGAGCGCGCGCCCATTGCCGGTCTCGGTCCCGTAGAGGATTGTGAGCGCCCGGCCCTCCGGCTCGGCGACCGGTGCGACAACCGCTCCGCTGCCGCGGAGCAGCCCGGCATCGAGACCAGCGAAATAGCCGCTGATCCATCGCGCCTGCTCGGCCGTCAGGGTCTTCGCAAGCCCCTCGACCAGCTGCCATTGGTCGAGGCTCAGCGCACCTTCGTAGACGGGAAGTTGGACCGTCATTGCTTGGCTCCGGTCAATGTGGAGGCGGTCAGATCACCCATTCGTCGCCTCCGTCTTCGCTCTTTGATGAATCGATGACCCGCCCCGGATGCGTCTCGCCCGGCAACGCCTGTACGGTGATCAGCGCCGGTACGCCGGCCGAGGTGACCAGCAGTGCGACCTCGCGCGCAGTTCGCACCGGATCGTCACCGGGGAAAACGGCAACTGCGGCATCGTCGATCAGTACGGGCTGACGACCTTGCGCCTTTAGGCGTGCGACGGCGGCAGCGGCCCAGGTGGTGCGGCCTGGTCCGGTAACCCAGACAATATCGTCGAACGCGGAAACCCCGGAGGGCTGCCTGACAGCATTCGCCGGCAAGTCCTTGATGAGGCCGGCAGCTACCGTCGCATGGCTCATCTTGTCGATCAGGATGAACCCGCCGAGTTTGCGATTCTCGCGGTAGCGAACCGCAGGGACCGGCCGGTCGAGGTCGATTTCAACCTGGCCGATGTCGTTGAGACAGAGCGGCTCCCCGGCACGTGCAGCCAGCGTGTTCACGTCCACGATCGAGTCGACCAGATCGACGCTTGCGGAAACGGTCTGAGTGCCCACCTTCAGCCAGTAAGAGCGGTGCGGCACGAGCTTCTCGTCCGACATCCACACCAGGCTCGCGGTAATTCGGCTGACCGGCTCCGTCTGATTGTCGGCCGCGACGATCACGTCGCCACGCGAACAGTCGATCTCATCGGTCAGCGTTACCGTGATCGACTGTCCGGCCACTGCATGGTCGAGATCGCCGTCAGAAGTGACAATCCGCTCGACGAACGTCTTTCGACCCGCCGGCAGGATCTTGATTGCGTCGCCGACACCCACCCGGCCGCTGGCGATGCGACCGGCATAGCCCCGGAAATTGTGACTCGGACGGCTGACCCATTGGACAGCCATCCGGAACGGCTCGGCCGATCCAGCCCCTCCAACCGGCAGATTTTCGAGATGCTCGAGCAGTCCCGGGCCGCCGTACCACGGCATTGCGGGCGAGCGGCTGGTGATATTGTCGCCGTTCAGTCCGGAAACCGGAATCGCAGTGAACTCGTCGATTCCGGCCTGCCGCGCGAATTCACCGTACTGGGCGACGATCCGATCGAAGGTCGACTGACCGTAGCCGACCAGATCCATCTTGTTCACCGCCAGAACGAGGTGCCGGATTCCGATCAGCTGCGCGAGGAAGCTGTGGCGCCTGGTCTGGGTGAGGATGCCCTTGCGGGCATCGATCAGGATCACAGCGGCGTCGGCGGTGGACGCGCCGGTAACCATGTTGCGCGTGTACTGCTCGTGCCCCGGGGTATCGGCAACGATGAACTTGCGCTTGTCGGTCGCGAAGAAGCGGTACGCGACATCGATTGTGATGCCCTGTTCGCGCTCCGCCGAAAGTCCGTCGACGAGCAGCGCGAAATCGAGCTCCTCACCCTGTGTGCCCTGCTTCTTGCTGTCGCTTGCCAGCGCCGAGAGCTGGTCTTCGAACAGCAGCTTGGAATCATAGAGCAGCCGTCCGATCAGCGTCGACTTGCCGTCGTCGACGCTGCCGCAGGTGATGAAGCGCAGCAGCGACTTATTCTGGGTCGCCTCGATCCAGCGCTCCAGCTCCTGCGATGCGGCGTCGGGCGCATCGAGCGTCTTCAGCAGGGTTGCCATCAGAAATAGCCCTCCTGCTTCTTCTTCTCCATGCTGGCTGCCCCGCCGTCCTTGTCGATGACCCGTCCCTGCCGCTCGGACGTGGTTGCGACGAGCATTTCCTGGATGACCGCGGCGAGCGTCGTTGCCTCGCTCTCGATCGCTCCAGTCAGCGGATAGCAGCCGAGCGTCCGAAAGCGCACCGAGCGTTCCACCGGCGCTTCGCCCGCCTCGAGCGGGAAACGCTCGTCATCGACCATCAGGAGCACGCCGTCGCGCTCGACCGTGGGCCGCGGTGCCGAGAGATAGAGAGGGACGATCTCGATCCCTTCGCCATAAATATATTGCCAGATGTCGAGCTCGGTCCAGTTGGACAGCGGAAAGACCCGGATCGACTCCTTCGGGCCCTTCTTCGCATTGTAGAGCGACCACAGCTCCGGCCGCTGGCTCTTCGGCTCCCACCGGTGATTGCGGTCACGGAAGCTGAAGACGCGTTCCTTCGCGCGGCTCTTCTCCTCGTCGCGCCGGGCACCGCCGAACGCGGCATCGAAGCCATATTTGTCGAGGGCCTGCTTGAGCCCCTCGGTCTTCCACATGTCGGTATGAAGCGGACCATGATCGAAGGGGTTGATGCCCAGCCGCTCCGCCTCGGGGTTGCGGTACACGAGCAGCTCGATTCCAGGCTCCGCTGCGACCTTGTCGCGCAGCGCGTACATGTCCTGGAACTTCCAGCTCGTGTCGACGTGCAGCAACGGGAACGGCAGCGGCGCCGGGAAAAAGGCCTTCTTCGCCAAGTGCAGCATCACCGCTGAATCCTTGCCGATCGAATAGAGCATCACCGGGCGCTCCGTTTCGGCGACGACCTCGCGGAAGATCTCGATGCTCTCCGCTTCGAGCTGCTCGAGATGGTTGAGGCTGCGGGTCTTGAACCCGACCGGAGCGTTCATGACGCACGCGCCTTGCGGAACGGAACAACGCCCGGTGCAGCGGCAATGTGGCGCCGGCCGACCCAACCGACCACGATCGTGACCGGCGCGCCGGCGGGAAGCTCTTCCGCCAGCGCGCCGATCTCGGCGACGGTGCATGCCATATGCATCTCCTCGGCTAGTGTCGCCGAGGCGATGGCAATGGCGGGAGTCGCCGGGTCGAGACCCTTGCGCAGCGCGCTACGCACAAATTGGTCGAGCGTGTTGCGGGGCATGTAGAGAACCGTCGTTGCCTTGCGATCGGCAACGCTCTGCCAGTCGATATCCGCCGGCAGCCTGCCGTCGGCTCCGTGTCCGGTCAGGAACTGGACACGCCGCGCGTGCCGCCGCTCAGTCAACGAAATGAGCAGCGATGATGCAGCTCCCTGCGCTGCGGAGATCCCCGGGACCACGCTCACCTCAACACCGGCGGCGCGGCAGGCATCGATCTCTTCCGTGGCGCGACCGAAAATCATCGGGTCGCCGCCCTTGAGCCTGACGACATGCTCGCCGGCGAGCGCGAGCGCGACGATCAGCTGGTTGATGTCGGATTGCTTGCAGGAGGATCCGTAACCCGTTTTGCCGACAGCGATGCGCTGCGCCTCGGGGCGCGCGAGATCGAGTACGTCCGGGCCGATCAGCTTGTCGTGAAGGATGACCGTCGCCGACTGCAGTGCGCGGACAGCCTTGAGCGTCAGCAGCTCCGGATCGCCGGGACCGGCGCCGACCAACATGACCCGGCCGCTCATGCCGCCGCGCTCCTGACCAGCCGTCCGCTCGCATCGACATGAAGTCCGCATTCCCGAGCCTGATCACTCTCCCACCACCAGCGCCCGGCCCGCTCGGGCTCGCCTGGCCGCAAAGCGCGGGTGCACGGCTCGCAGCCGATCGAGAGAAAGCCCTTCGAATGGAGCTCGTTGATCGGAACGCGCAGCTCCGCGCATTCAGCAGCAACCTCTTCGCGGCTGCGGTCGAACAGGGGCGCGATCTTCAGCAGCTCCCGCTCTTCGTCCCATGTGACGAAGGGAGTTTTGGAACGCTGGTCCGACTGGTCTGCGCGCAGTCCCGTTATCCACGCGGCCGCTCCGGCGAGGGCCCGGCGCAGCGGCTCGACCTTGCGAACCTCGCAGCAGGAAAGTCGCGCGCCCTTTGAATAATAAAAGCCGTTGATGCCGGCGTCGGCGACCATCGCGGCAACGGCCTCGGCGTCGGGGTAATAAGCCCGGATCCGGACACCGTAGCGCTCCTCAGTCTCCTGCCAGAGCTTGTAGGTTGACGGGAAAAGGCGGCCGGTATCGAGCGTCACCACTTCAACCGGCAGGCGTTCGGTAAAGACATGATGCGCGATCAGCTGGTCTTCGATTCCGAAGCTCGTGGTAAAAATGATGCGTCCGGAAACCGTCTCGAGAGCGGCCCGAAGTCGTTCGGGCACATTGCCCGAACCGCTGTCGTGGAGCGCCCCGACCATTGTCGCTATCGCTTCGCGCCTGGGAAAATCTGCGTCTGCCACACCGGCCCCGTTTAGAAAATTATTCTTCCAGTGACGCTGCCCGTGCGCTGCCGCGCACATCCCTCTACGACACCTCCGGGGTTCGAAATACTAAGGGAAGCCGCAGGGTCAACAGGCGTGCGGAAGAAAAAATTGATGTTGCACAGCAGCATGCCCAGAGTAGAATAATTTTCTAAACCGTGTTGGAATGGTAGATGGACTCAACAGACCGCAAGATCCTCGCGATCCTCCAGGACGATGCCTCGCTGTCGGTCGCCGACATTGCCAAGCGCGTGAATCTGTCGCAGACGCCGTGCTGGCGGCGCATCCAGAAGCTTGCCGAGAGCGGGGTCATTGCCAAGCGTGTCGCGATCCTCGATCCGGACGCGATTGGCCTCGGCCTCACGGTGTTCGTTGAAATAGAAACCGCCGATCATTCACAGGAATGGCTGGACCGCTTCAGGACCGCGATCATCGAGATCCCGGAAGTCATGGAAGTCTATCGCATGGCGGGCGATGTCGATTACATGCTGCGCATCACCGTTCCGAACATGGCCGCAGTGGACGCATTCTATCAGCGGCTGATCGCAATGGTCCCGCTGAAAAATGTCACTTCGCGCTTTGCGATGGAGCGCGTCAAATATACGACCGCTTATCCGCTCGGTTAATATGATCGCGTAAGCATGGCCTCCGGTTCGCGCTCGGCCGTCAGAAAGGCATCGACCGAGGCTGCGCAGTCGCGGCCCTCGCGGATTGCCCAGACAACCAGCGACTGGCCTCGGCGCATGTCGCCGCAGGCGAAGATCCGCTCGCGGCTGGTCTGATAGTCGCTCATCGCGGCGCTGACATTGCCCTGCGGCGTCAGCTCGACTCCGGAACTCTCGACCGCGCCTCGCCTGCGAGGCCCGGTGAAGCCCATTGCAAGCAGCACCAGGTCGGCCTTGATCTCGAATTCCGTGCCGGGGACCGGCTCGATGTTCTTGCGTCCTCCGGGTCCGTCGACGAGCTCGGAACGGACGCATTGGAGCGCAGTGACCTGACCGTGCCGGCCCTCGAATCCGGTCGTCAGCACTGAGAATTCACGCTCCGCGCCTTCCTCCTGCGACGAGGAAGTGCGCAGCTTCATCGGCCAGTTCGGCCAAGTCAGCGCCTTGTTTTCGTGCAGCGGCGGCTGGGGGAGGATCTCGAGCTGCGTGACCGAGGCCGCACCCTGACGGAATGACGTGCCGATGCAGTCCGAGCCGGTATCTCCGCCGCCGATGACGACGACATGCTTGCCGAGCGCGCTGATCTCACCGTCCGGCGCCGCCTTCTCGCTGGTGTCGCCGGCATTGCGCTTATTCTGCTGCCTGAGGAAATCCATCGCGAAATGGACGCCGGCGAATTCGCGCCCGGGCACCTCGAGGTCGCGCGGCTGCTCTGCACCGCCGGCAAGCACGAGAATGTGATAATCGTCGAGCAGCCGCTCCACGGAGACGGTCACACCGACCTCGATGTTGGTGCGGAAGATCACGCCTTCCGTTTCCATCTGCTGGATGCGCCGGTCGATCACCGACTTGTCGAGCTTGAAGTCGGGGATGCCGTAGCGAAGCAAACCGCCGATCCGATCGGACTTTTCGAAGACGGTCGGCGCATGGCCGAGGCGCGCAAGCTGCTGCGCGCAGGCGAGGCCGGCAGGGCCGGAGCCGACGATTGCGATCCGCTTGCCGCTGCCGCGCGCGACCAGCTGCGGTTCAACCCAGCCCTCCTGCCAGGCGCGGTCGGCAATCGCCGCTTCGATCGATTTGATCGTCACCGGCGCATCCTCAATGTTGAGCGTACACGCCTCTTCGCAGGGCGCGGGGCAAATCCGTCCGGTTATCTCGGGAAAGTTGTTGGTCTGGTGCAGCCGCTCGATCGCGGCCCGCCAATCCTGCTGATAGACGAGATCGTTCCAGTCCGGGATCAAATTGTTCACCGGACATCCGGAGTGGCAGAACGGAATTCCGCAATCCATGCAGCGCGAGGCCTGACGAGCAACTGCTTCAGGTGCTGGTTCTTGGACGAACTCGCGCCAATGCTTCACGCGCTCGGCGACCGGCGCATACGACCGGTCGCTGCGCTCGACTTCTAGAAATCCTCTCGGCTTGCCCATGTCAAATCCTACTCCGCGGCGACCGCGTCTGCGCGAGGCTCAAGCTCCGTCAATGCGCGCCGATACTCGCCTGGAACCACCTTCACGAAATGCTGGAGTGCGCTCGGCCAGTCGGCCAGCAGCGCCGCGGCCCTCGCGCTTCCGGTCGCCAGCTGATGCCGCTCGAGCAGAATGCGGAGCCGCTCGGCGTCATGGCTCAGCGGATTTCCCATGCCGCTGTCGTGGACGCCCGCTGCCTTGGCCGAAGGCGCGCCGTCACCCGACGACGAGCCGGCAGGCGCAATCCCTTCGAGCGCGACGCTGTCGAGGTTGCACTGCTGCCCGAGCGTCCCTTCGGGATCGTAGACATAAGCGATGCCGCCCGACATCCCGGCCGCGAAGTTCCGACCGACATGCCCGAGGACGCACACCACGCCCCCGGTCATATATTCGCAGCAATGGTCGCCCGCGCCCTCGACGACTGCGACCGCGCCTGAATTGCGCACTGCGAAGCGCTCGCCCGCGACACCCTCGAAATAGGCTTCGCCAGCGATCGCACCATAAAGCACCGTATTGCCAACGACGATGTTGCGCGCCGGATCCCGATCGACGACGTCGGGCTGGCGAACGATCACGCGACCGCCTGACAGGCCCTTGCCGACATAATCGTTGCCGTCGCCGGTCAGCTCAAGAGTGACGCCCTGCGCCAGGAAGGCGCCGAAACTTTGTCCTGCGGTGCCAGTCAGCCGAACGTGAATGCTGTCCTGTGGCAGGCCCTCGTGGCCGAAGCGACGTGCGACCTCACCGGACAACATGGTCCCGACGCTGCGGTGCACGTTGCGGACCTTGCGTTCAATCAGGACCGGCTCGCGCCGTTCGAGCGCAGGGCCGGCCGCGGCGATGAGGTCGCGGTCGAACAACCCGTCGAGCCCGTGCTCCTGCCGCTCCGAATTCAGGCGAGCGACGCCGTCGGGCATTTTGGGGCTATAAAGCAATCGGCCAAGATCGATCCCGCGCGCCTTCCAGTGATCGACGGCCTCGCGGACGTCCATCAGATCGGTGCGCCCGATCATCTCCTCGAGCTTTCTGACGCCGAGCGAGGCCATGATTTCGCGCAGCTCTTCGGCAACGAAGAAGAAGTAGTTGATGACGTGCTCGGGCGTGCCGGTAAAGCGCGCGCGCAGTACCGGATCCTGCGTCGCGACGCCGACCGGGCAGGTGTTGAGATGGCACTTGCGCATCATGATGCAGCCCGCAGCAATCAGCGGCGCGGTCGCAAAGCCGAATTCATCCGCGCCGAGGATTGCGGCGACGGCGACGTCGCGGCCCGTCCTCAGGCCGCCGTCAGCTTGGACTGCGATCCGGCCCCGAAGCTTGTTGAGCACCAGCGTTTGCTGGGTTTCCGCAAGCCCGATCTCCCACGGCAAGCCGGCATGCGTGAGCGACGTCAGCGGCGAGGCGCCGGTTCCGCCCTCATAGCCGGAAATGGTCACGTGATCCGCGCGCGCCTTGGCGACACCTGCGGCGACCGTTCCCACGCCGACCTCGGATACGAGCTTTACCGACACCCGCGCCCGATCGTTCACATTCTTGAGATCGAAGATCAGCTGGGCGAGGTCCTCGATCGAATAGATGTCGTGATGCGGTGGCGGCGAGATAAGGCCGACGCCGGGAGTCGAGTGCCGCACCGCCGCAATGTGCCGATCGACCTTGTGGCCGGGCAGCTGGCCGCCCTCGCCGGGCTTGGCGCCCTGCGCAATCTTGATCTGCAGCTCGTCGGCGTTGACCAGATATTCGGTGGTGACCCCGAAGCGCCCCGAAGCGACCTGCTTGATCGCCGAGCGCATCGAATCGCCGTTGGGCAGCGGCTTGAAGCGATCCCGCTCCTCCCCGCCTTCGCCGGTATTGGACTTGCCCCCGATCCGGTTCATCGCCACCGCGAGGGTCGTATGCGCCTCCCGGCTGATTGAGCCGAAGCTCATCGCACCGCTCGCAAAACGCTTCACGATCTCGCTTGCCGGCTCGACCTCCTCGAGCGGTACCGCCGGACCAAGTGGTTTGAATTCGAGCAGCCCGCGGATGGTCAGCAAACGACGGCTCTGTTCGTTCACGCCGCGCGCGAATTCGCGATACTTGTCAGGCAAGTTGCCGCGGACCGCATGCTGCAGATTCGACACTGTTTCCGGCGTCCACGCATGGGCCTCGCCGCCGGATCTCCAGGCATAGGCGCCGCCGACGTCGATCGCCGCAACCGGTTCGGCATAGGCCTCGACATGGCGGCGAGTCGTCTCCTCGGCGATCTCGTCCAGACCGACGCCTTCGATCATCGTCGCGGTGCCGGTGAAATAGGCATCGACGAGCTTGCTCGACAGGCCGACCGCGTCGAAGATCTGCGCGCCGCAATAAGACTGGAAGGTGGAGATGCCCATCTTGGACATCACCTTCAGCATGCCCTTGCCGACCGCCTTGATATAGTTCGCGCGCGCCTTTTGGAGCGGCATGTCGATGTCGCCGCGCGCATGGAGTACCTCCAGCGTCTCGAACGCCAGATAAGGATTGATCGCCTCGGCGCCGTAGCCGGCGAGCACGCAGAAGTGATGAACTTCGCGCGCTTCTCCGGTTTCCACGACAAGCCCGGTCTGCATTCTCAGACCCTGGCGGATGAGGTGGTGGTGAACGGCGGCCGTGGCCAGCGCAGCCGGAATTGGCACGCGGTCTCTGGCCGCCGCCCGGTCGGAAATCACGAGGACGTTGATGTCGGCGAGCACCGCTTCAGTCGCTTCCCAGCATAGCCGCTTGAGCGCGGCCTCGAGCGCCTGACCGGTCCCACCCGCCCAGGTCGCATCCAGCGTCTGGGTGCGGAACGCGCCGTCGAGCACGTCCTGAATGTCGCGTATTTTGGAGAGATCCTCGTCGGTCAGGATCGGCTGCGATACTTCCAGCCGCTTGTGCGTGCCGGCATGGTGGCCAAGCAGGTTCGGCCGCGGACCGATCATCGACACGAGGCTCATCACCATCGCTTCGCGGATCGGATCGATCGGCGGATTGGTGACCTGCGCGAAATTCTGCTTGAAATAATTGTACAGCAGCCTGGGCCGGTCGGAGAGCGCCGCGATCGGCGTATCCGTCCCCATCGATCCGACTGGATCGTCGGCATTCGCAGCCATCGGCACGAGGAAGAATTTCAGGTCTTCTTCGCTATAGCCAAAGGCCCTATGCGTCCGCTTCAGTTCGTCGTCCGAGCGCTCGGCTCGTGCGGCATCTTCGACCGGGGGAAGATCCTGCAGCTTGAACTGCGTCTCCTGCAGCCAGGCGCCGTAGGGATGCTCGGACGCGAGACGCGACTTGATCTCCTCGTCCTCAACGATGCGGCCTTCCTCAAGGTCGACCAGCAGCATGCGGCCAGGCTGAAGCCGCCACTTGCGCGCGATCTTCTCTTCCGGGATCGGAAGCACGCCGCTTTCGGAGGCGAGGATCACCCGATCGTCGTCGGTCACGCAAAAGCGCGCGGGCCTCAGGCCGTTGCGGTCGAGGGTCGCCCCGATCTGCCGGCCGTCGGTGAAAGCGATGGCCGCCGGTCCATCCCACGGCTCCATCAGTGCAGCATAATATTCATAGAAGGCGCGCCGGGCAGGATCCATCTGCTCATTGCCGGCCCATGCCTCAGGGATGAGCAGCATCATCGCGTGCGCCAGCGAATAGCCGCCAGCGATGAGCAACTCGAGCGCGTTGTCGAGGCATGCGGTGTCGGACTGGCCGTGCGGGATGAGCGGCCACATCTTGTCGAGGTCAGCGCCGAGCAGCGGCGATTCGAGCGTACGGCGGCGCGCGTTCATCCAGTTCACATTGCCGCGAACCGTGTTGATCTCGCCGTTGTGGGCGATGAACCGGTAGGGGTGCGAAAGCTTCCAGCTCGGAAAGGTGTTGGTCGAGAACCGCTGGTGGATCAGCGCCAGCGCCGACTTGGTGCGCGGGTCGGTGAGGTCACGGTAGAAGCTGCCGACCTGCGTCGCGAGCAGAAGGCCCTTGTAGACGATCGTGCGGCTCGAGAAGGAGGGGATGTAAAAGTCCGCGAGCCCCGGAAGATCGCGCTTCTCGGCAAGCTCCAGCAACGGATTTTGTGTCTGCTTGCGGATCGCCAGGATCTTGCGCTCGAACGCGTCCTGGTCGGCGATGCGCGGGCCGCGTGCAACGATCGCCTGACGAACCACCGGCATGGACTCGAGCACCGCTTCGCCAAGTCCCGCAATATCCGTCGGAACCTCGCGCCAGCCGAGCAGGATTTGCCCTTCGATCTGGATGAACCGCTCCAGCCGAGCAACGGCGGCATCGCGGCTTTCCGCATCCCGCGGAAGGAAGCACATCGCGACTGCATAATCACCCGGCGGGGGCAGAGTGACCGAATTCTCGTGCGCCCAGTCGCGCAGCAGCTCGTCCGGAATCTGAATGAGACAGCCCGCGCCGTCACCGACGAGCGGGTCGGCCCCGCGCGCGCCGCGGTGATCGAGATTGGCGAGCATCAGCAGGCCGTCACGGACGATATCGTTCGACTTTTCGCCCTTGATGTTGGCAATGAAGCCGACGCCGCACGCGTCGTGCTCCTTGGCGGGATCGTATAGCCCCTGCTTTTCGGGTGGCCTGGTCACTTCAAACCCCTGTCCTCAATTCGTACGCCCTGATCATGGGCTCGTGTGTCAGTGTCAGTGCGATTTCATCAAGACCCGCAAGCAGGCATTCGCGCCGAAACCGGTCCATCGCGAAGTCGAAATGATGGCCTGCCGAGGACGTTACCGTCAGCTTCTCGAGATCGACGCAGATGCAATGCTCGCGCGCGGCCTTCAGCAGCGCCTCGATGGCTTCGCGCTCGAGCTCGACGGCGGCAATTCCGTTCTTGAATGCATTGCTCGCGAAAATGTCGGAAAAACTCGTCGCGATCACTGCGCGAACGCCGAGATCCACGAGCGCCCATGCGGCATGCTCGCGGCTCGAGCCGCAGCCGAAATTATCCAGCGCCACGATGATCGGCGCGCCGGCATATGCCGGATCGTCGAACACATTGCCGGGGCTCTCTCGCAGCGCCTGGAACGCATGGCGGCCGAGGCCCGACCGCTTGATCGCCTTGAGATGTTCGGCCGGGATGATCAGGTCGGTGTCGACGTGGTTAAGCGGGAGCGGGTAAGCCCGTCCCTCGATACGGGTGAAGGGAGTCATGCGGCAAGCT
>DASVYN010000149.1:0-3960 GCA_036392155.1 Sphingomicrobium sp. | reverse complement strand
GCCGCTGCGATGCTCGGTCAGAGTGACTTCGGTGAAAACCGTCAGATACTCACCCAGCTTGCGCATGTTTATGAGCGCGCTGTAACCGGTAATATATCCCGCCTTCTCCAGCCGCTTCACACGGGTAAGACAGGGACTTGGCGAGAGGCCGACCAGATCGGCGAGCTCGATATTTGTAATGCGCCCGGAGTTCTGGAGCTGGGCCAGAATCTTGAGGTCGATACGATCGAGCTTCTCTTGCCTCATCGGCAGTACCTCAAACGGTCCCGGCGATGGCGTTCCGGATGTCCGCCTCCTCGAGGAGATTGTCGAGCGTGCGCCGAATGCGCTCGAAGATCAAATCCATCTCATCATTGCTACAGCAAAGGGCCGGCGCAAGCCCGATTATGCCGTCGGTGAAGGCGCGGAAAATGAGGCCTTCGGCGTAGCCCCTCTCGAACAAGCGCGCGGCCAGTCGCAGCGACGGGTCGAACCGGGCCTTTGTTTTCTTGTCGGCGACCAATTCGATAGCGCCAAGCAGTCCCCGGCCGCGCGTCTCTCCGACGAGGGGATGATCAGCGATCGCATCGAGCCCTGCCTGGAAGCGGACGCCGACTTTCCTTCCGTTCTCGAGGATTCCACCGTCAAGATACAGGCGAAGCACTTCAAGCGCGACCGCGGCGCTCACCGGGTGGCCGGAATAGGTAAAACCGTGACCAATCGGCACATCCGCCGCAGCTCCGTCGGCAATCCCTTGATATACCCGATCGGACATCAGCACCGCCCCCATTGGCACGTAGCCCGACGTCAAGCCCTTAGCGAGCGTCATGAGGTCAGGTGAGACTTGCTCGTCCTCACAGGCGAACATCGGGCCGGTGCGGCCGAAGCCGGTAATCACCTCGTCGGCAACGAACAGAATGTCCAGCTCGGCGCAGGCATCCTTCATCGCCTTCAGCCAGCCGGGCGGCGGAACGATGACCCCGCCCGATCCCTGGATCGGCTCGCAGAAGAACGCTGCGACATTGTCAGCACCCAATTCCGCGACTTTCATCCTCAGCTGATCGACCGAGCGGGCGATGATCGCCTGCGGGTCTTCGCCGAGGTCGCTGCGATACGGGTATGGCGAAGGGATATGGTGCTGCCAGGGAAGCGGCATGTCGAAGTTGCGGTGAAATGCCGCGATTGCGGTCAGGCCGGAGCTGACCGCAGAGGAGCCATGATAGCCGTGCCCGAGTGCAATGAAATGCTTCTTGGAAGGCTTACCGATCGCGTTGAAGTAATGGACAATGTAGCGGACTGCAGAATCAACCGCGTCCGAACCGCCGAGCGTGAAAAAGACGTGCTGGAGCGACGAGGGGCTTAGCCGAACGAGCTCCTCGGCAAGACGAACAGCGGGCTCGCTTCCGAAGCTGAAATAGCCGGTCGCATAAGGTAGCCGGCGCATCTGTTCGGCGGCCGCTTCGACGATGCTCTCTTGCCCGTAGCCGACGTTGACGCACCAAAGCCCGGCGAAAGCATCGAGCAGCTGATGTCCGTCAATGTCGGTCAGCCACATCCCCTTGCCGCTCTGCAACAGGGTGGCGCCACGCGCCTCATGACCCCTGAACGAGGTCAGCGGATGAATCAGGTGATCCCGATCCATATCGACCAGTGTCCGGTTCGGGATTGGCGTCGGTGTCGTGGTAGCCAGGGTGTTCATGCGGTCGCTTCTACGTGACCTTGTCGAAGGTTTTGGCGGGATGAAAACGCTCTTGCAGTCGACGCGGCTCTTTTCGAGCGCGGCGCGGCATTTTATGTCGCGGGTCAGCCAAGCCTTAGCCGAGCGCCTCGGCGATCGCCTTTCCGCAGGTCACCGTGTCGGCTGTCCCCTTAAGGTCCGCAGTTCTCAGCGCCGGCTGCGAAAGGACCCTTTCGACCGCGCGAAGGATCGCTGCGGCAGCATCTTTTTCACCGAGATGCTCGAGCATCATCGCGCCCGACCAGATCTGCCCCACAGGATTGGCGATCCCCTTTCCGGCGATGTCGGGCGCGGAGCCGTGCACCGGTTCGAACAAGGATGGCGCACTGCCTTCGGGGTTGATGTTTGCCGATGGCGCAACGCCGATTGTGCCGGTGCAGGCTGGCCCGAGATCCGAGAGGATATCGCCGAACAGATTGGACGCGACCACCACATCGAAACGGTCGGGGTTGAGAACAAACTGGGCCGTCAGGATGTCGATATGATATTTGTCCGTTCGCACTTCAGGGAAACGCTCACCCATCGCTTCCACCCGCTCGTCCCAGAACGGCATGGTGATCGCTATACCGTTCGATTTGGTTGCCGACGTCAGGTGCCTTGCCGGCCGGCTGTTCGCCAGCTCGAACGCGTAGCGAAGGACGCGGTCGACGCCGAAGCGGGTCATCACCGTCTCCTGCACGACCAGTTCGCGATCAGTTCCGGCAAACATGCGCCCGCCTACCGCGCTATATTCGCCCTCGGTGTTCTCGCGAACGACCCAGAAGTCGATGTCGCCCGGAGCGCGGCCCGCGAGCGGGCACGGAACGCCTGGCATCAGCCGCACCGGGCGCAAATTTACATATTGATCATATTCGCGGCGGAACTGGAGGATCGAGCCCCATAAGGAAATGTGGTCCGGCACAGTATCGGGCCAGCCGACAGCTCCGAAGAAGATTGCGTCGGGACTCCCGATCTGCTCCTTCCAGTCCTCCGGCATCATCCGGCCGTGCCGCACATAATAGTCGCAGCAGGCAAAGTCGTGCCATTGCTGCTCGATCTGGAAACCGTAGAGCTGAGCGGCACGCTCGAGTACGCGCACACCCTCCGGCATCACTTCCTTGCCGATCCCATCGCCCGGGATCACCGCGATCGAATAGCTGCGGCGCATGTCGGTCATTTGCTTGAACTTTCAGACTAAAGCTGGAGGCCGCCGATGTGGAACGTCTTGGTCTCGAGATATTCCTCGAGGCCTTCACGCCCGCCCTCGCGCCCGAGCCCGGACTGCTTGACGCCGCCGAACGGCGCCACCTCCATCGATATGGCCCCTGTGTTCAGCCCGACCATTCCAGTCTCGAGCCGCTCCGAGACCCGAAAAGCGCGGCTCAGGTCATTGGTGTAGAAATAGCTCGCGAGCCCATAAGGCGTGGAGTTCGCAAGCTCGATCGCCTGCTCCTCGTCGCGAAACCGGAATAGCGGCGCGACCGGGCCGAAGGTTTCCTCGGAGGCAAGCCGCATCTTCTGGCTGGCGCCCGTCAGCACGACCGGCGCGACGAAGCGGCTGCGATCCATCTCACTGTCTGCCATGGCGAACGTCTTCGCCCCTTGAGCAAGGGCATCCTCAAGATGCGCGTGCACCTTTTCCACCGCAGCAGCATTGATGAGCGGACCGGTAGTCACCCCGAGCGCATCACCAGGTCCCACCTTCAGCGCTTTGACGGCCTTTCCAAGCCGGCTTGCGAACTCGTCGTAAATCCCATCCTGGACGAACATGCGGTTCGCGCAGACACAGGTCTGACCGGAATTGCGGAACTTGCTCGCCATCGCACTCGCCACGGCGATGTCGAGATCGGCATCGTCAAACACGATCAGCGGAGCATTGCCGCCAAGCTCCAGGCTCAGCTTCTTGATCGTGTCGGCGCACTGCCGCATCAGCAACGATCCGACGCGGGTCGAGCCGGTGAAGGACAGCTTCCGAACGATTGGATTGCTGGTCAGCTCGGATCCGACTGCCTGGGGAAGGCCGGTGACGATATTGAACACGCCCGCCGGAATGCCTGCCTCTTCGGCAAGCTTTGCGAGCGCCAGCGCGCTATAGGGCGTAAGCTCCGACGGCTTCACGACCACCGGGCAGCCAGCCGCCAAGGCCGGAGCGCATTTGCGGGTGATCATTGCCGCTGGAAAATTCCACGGAGTGATTGCCGCCGAGACGCCGATCGGTTCCTTGCGGACGAAGATCCGGCGGTTTCTTTCGGGTGCTGCTACTT
>DASVYN010000148.1:0-4269 GCA_036392155.1 Sphingomicrobium sp. | reverse complement strand
CGACGAGGCCCGGCTGGAACTGGGAATGCTATGAACAAGGAAACGAAACTTCGCGCTCGCCCGGCAGCGATTACCCTCACGCCTACGGCCGAAGCACGCATCGCCGAGCTCATGAGCCGTGCGCCCGAAGGTGCGATCGGAGTGAAGCTGTCGACCCCGCGCCGCGGCTGCTCGGGTCTTGCCTACTCGGTTGATTTTTTGGCCGAGGAAAAGCCGTTTGACGAGAAGATCGAGACGCCCGGCGGCAACTTCTACGTCGATGGCGCATCGATTCTTTATCTGATCGGCTCAGTGATGGACTGGCGCGAGGATGATTTCGCCGCTGGCTTCGTGTTCGACAATCCCAACGCCAAGGGCGCCTGCGGTTGCGGCGAAAGCTTCACGGTCTAGACCGTATCTCAGTTAGATTGAAACAAACGAGATTTTACGACCTTGGCAGCCTAAGCTGCCGCAGTCCCCGGAGTTACGATCCCCGGGCGAGGATGTTCAAGGCGGCGTTGACATCACGGTCCATCACGAGCCCGCAATTTGCGCAGCGATAATCATCCCCGATGGGTGTTGGCGTGAGCCGCTCGCACGTTGAGCACAGATTGCTGGTGTTTTTGGGCGTCACGCGGATGAGCTGCCCACCGGCGCGCGCGGCCTTGTAGGCGAGATAGCGCCGAACCAGTGCAGCGCTCTGCTGATGCAAATAGGTCGAGCGGGCATTGGCCTCGCGGCGCTTGAGCATTGCGAGACGCTGCTTCAGCCGCTGGCGACGTTTGGAACCTCTAGCTGCTCGGGCCAGCGCTCTTCGTACAGCCGCAATCGCCCGCGACCGACGGTTGTCTTCATGGTGATTGGCGATGACCCCGGGTGCCTGCTGCTCAATGTTCTGATCGAGATCGGTTGAGGAGGAGCATGATCTCGTCAGTCTCTTGGCGCGAAAGGGTCGGAATGCTCGCGCATGGGTTCAAACAGCGGCCGATCGGCTGATCGGCTGATCGTTGCTGTTAGAAACCCAAAGTGAAGCGGACCGCAGCGCCGGCATCGTCGGGCGCACTTGCAATATGGCCCGGCTGACGGCGGTAGAAGAGATTGCCGCCGAGCCAAGCATTGCCGGCAAGGAGCGTTGATCCGTAGCTGAGCTCCGCATCGATCTCGCGCCCACTCGGCGCAAACGACATATGACTGAGGCTGTTGGTCGCCGTTTCGGTGACATAGTCATAGCTGGTCGGAAGCATCATCGCGACGCCGCCATGCTCAACCCTCAAGGGCTGCGCCAGTCGGAATCCGAGCGAGTCGTGGTCCGAGAGCACGCCGATCTTGGCGAGGTCGAACGCATAGGCGCCCGTCTGGAACTTGCCGCCGGCGAAATCGGTCCACCCGCGCCGTGCCGACAGGCTGCTTGACCAGCCGCCGCCGAAATTGTGCCGGGCCTCCGCATCGATGAAGGTCGTCGAAGCACCGCCGCCGCCGAGCAGGCTCGACATGCGGCCTCCAAGGAGCGATTGCTTCTCGTCGAGCCGGCTGAGCCCCAGCGATAGCCAATTGCGTCCGAAACTGTGGTCTGCAGTGACTGTCGCCAGCCGATAAGGAGAGCCGGTCGCGCTGGTCTTGAATTCTTGCCACACATTGCCGGTTTCGCCCGAAACGGTCAGTCCAAGCCCGCCAAACTGATGCCGGACAGCCATGCTGCTGTTGCGCTTGGCCGCGAAGCCGGGAGTTCCGGTTATGTCATTCGCGATCAGGAACGCGCCGCTATTGGCGCCGGTCAGGCGCCGTTCCATCGCTTTGGCGCCCTCGGCAAACCCGAACGCGATTGCGGTCTTGTTGTCGAGGCGGGCGACCGCCGAGCCGGCAATCAGGCGCGACCTGCGCAGGTCCTCGGGACCAATGCCAAGGCGCTCAAGCGTGTAGCCCTCGGCAAGGTCGTGGCGCTCGCTTACGCTCATCGCAATGTTCACAGGACCGGCCTGGGCGCTGTTGAACCTCACGTCGTTCTGCAGCGAGCGCGACAGCGGATGATCGACTTCCGCCTGGCGCAATGTCGCTGCGAGGTTCATGACAAAGGCGCGGCTGTACCCATCGAGGATGATTGCCCCAAGTGACTGGCCCGACTTGGCATCGCCCGCCGCCGGCGGCAGGGCGCTCGTGCTAATCGGTGTCTGGCTGCCCGCGAGACTTGTCGTGCCGATCGGCTGGAATGCCCGCTGGATGTTGAGGCGGCCGTTGCCGTAGATGGGATCGACGCCCGTTGCGCCGAGGTCGTCTGCGGTCTGGAACAGGATCGAGACGATCTTCTGGCCGGTAAGGTTGGGAAAAGCCTGGGCCATCAGCGCGACCGCGCCGGTGATCGTCGGCGCGGAGAAGCTCGTCCCCGACCACAAATATTGCGTGCCGGTTTGATCGGGAGCCCGGTCCTTATAGCCGAGCGCCATCAGATAATAAGGAGCACCGCTTCCCGCGCGGTTCGAGAAAGTGGAAATCTGGCTAGCGTCGACTCCGCCGGTGCCATTGTCCACGCCGACGGAACCGGCAATGATCACCGAGCCGGGAAAGTCCTGCGCCGGAATCAGCGCGAAGGGGTCGGCATTCGCACCTTTGGTCGGATCGGTACCGTCATTGCCGGCGGAAATAACGAGGACGATTCCAGCGTTCACGGCGCGCTGCATTGCCGAGAGCAGCTGACTACCGGGAGAGGAGCCGCCGAGTGACAGATTGATCACCTTGGCTCCGGCAACGCGCGCGGCATCGATTCCGGCGGCAATCGCCGGATCATAGAATGTGCAGCTGTCGGCCGTGCCGCACGAGCCCGGCGAATCGGCGCGCTCGCTGACGATCGTCGCATTGAACGCGACGCCCATGGTGTTGCTATTGTTGCGGGCCGCAGCTGCGACGGCGCTGACGGCGGTGCCATGCCCACCGTCGTCGCCGAGGCCGCGATTCCCGGCGACGTCGCCGCTGGCGGGGTCTATACGGCCGGTGAATTCATCGAGGTTCGGATTGATTCCGCTGTCGACGATTCCGATCTTGATTCCCGCGCCGGTGGCGCCCGCATTGTAGGCTGCGATCGCGTTCGAAACGACGGAATATTGGGAGTTCTGATATTCTGCCGTGTTGTAATTTATGGTCGGCGTCGGCGTCGGCGTCGGCGTCGGCGTCGGCGTCGGAGTGGGTGTAGGTGTCGGGGTCGGGGTCGGAGTGATCGGCGCGCTCGGAATCGGCGAAACTCCGCCGCCGCCGCCGCCGCAGGCGCTCAGCCCGAACGCCATGACCAGCATGCATGCGCTCGTTCCAAGAAACCGATTTCTCATGACCCCGCTCCGCTCAAGCCGTTGAAAAGACACGGCTTACCAGCTCAGACTTATGGTTTATCATTCCTTTCAATTTGCTTAAAGCGCTTTAGCCGCTAGGCGCGGCCGCTAATGGACCGCAGCTACGCCCATATTCGCGACTGGATCTTCGATCTCGACAACTGCCTCTACCCGGCCTCCACCGGGCTGTTCTCGCTCATCGACGAGCGCATGGGGGCCTATATCGAGCGGCTTCTGGGCTGCGATTCCCAAGAGGCGAAACGCGTCCAGAAAGCGCACTTCCACGCGCATGGAACGACTCTCGCCGGGCTGATGAAAGAGCATCGGATCGACCCGCACGAGTTTCTGGAGGACGTTCACGATATTCCGCTCGATCGCGTCCAATGCGACGAGCGGCTCGGACGGCTGCTACCGCGCCTTCCGGGCCGCCGTTTTGTCTTCACCAATGGCGATGCGCTTTATGCCCGCCGGGTGCTCGAGGCTATCGGCGTCAGCAGCCATTTCGACGACCTGCACGATATTCACGCGAGCAGCTATCGCCCCAAACCCGACCCGCACGGCTATGCTTTGCTGTGCGAGCGGTTCGGGATCGACCCGAAACATGCGCTGCTCGCCGATGACATGGTCCAGAACCTCGCCCCCGCAAAACAGCTCGGAATGACCACGGTGTGGGTGGACAATGGCTCGGAGCGGGGCGACCACGGCTATGACGACTGCGTCGTCGATGTGCGGGTCACTGAAATCGGCGAGTGGCTCGAATCGATAATTGAGGAGAAGAAATGAACGAGCTCGAACCGCTCATCGACCAGCTTTGGGAGAAGCGCGAAAGTCTTGGGCAAGGCACCGACATGGAGCTTCGAGCGACGGTCGGCCGGGTGATCGCCATGCTCGATGCCGGCCACTTACGGATCGCGGAGCGGATCGGGAGCGGCTGGCGCGTCAATCAGTGGCTGAAGAAGGCGGTGCTGCTCTC
>DASVYN010000147.1:0-5829 GCA_036392155.1 Sphingomicrobium sp. | reverse complement strand
TGCGATTCGTCGATGAACAGCAAAGCATTGTCGGGGAGATATTCGAACAAGGTCGGCGGCGGCTCGCCCGGGAGGCGCCCGGTAAGAAAGCGCGAGTAATTTTCGATGCCGGCGCATGAGCCCGTCGCAGCAATCATCTCGAGGTCGAAATTGGTGCGCTGCTCGAGCCGCTGCGCCTCGAGCAGGCGGCCTTCCGAGTTCAGCTCCTTCAAGCGCTCCGCAAGCTCATGCTTGATCGCCTCCATCGCCTGCTTGAGGGTCGGCCCGGGCGTCACATAGTGCGAGTTGGCGTAAACGCGGATGCGGTCGAGTGCGGCGATGGTCTTGCCGGTCAAGGGATCGAACTCGCTGATCTCCTCAATCTCGTCGCCGAAGAATGATACGCGCCAGGCCATATCCTCATAGTGCGACGGGAAAATCTCCAGACTGTCGCCGCGCACCCGAAAATTGCCTCGCGCGAACGCCTGGTCGTTGCGCCGATATTGCAGCGCCACGAGCTTGCGGATCACCTCGCGTTGGTCCTCGACACCGCCCTTCCTCAAATCGAAGGTCATTGCCGAATAGGTCTCGACCGAGCCGATGCCGTAGAGACAGGATACGCTGGCGACGATGATCACATCGTCGCGCTCGAGGAGCGAGCGCGTGGCCGAGTGGCGCATGCGGTCGATCGCCTCGTTCACGCTCGACTCCTTCTCGATGTAGGTGTCGGTGCGCGGGACGTACGCTTCGGGCTGATAATAATCGTAGTAACTGACGAAATATTCGACGGCATTCTCGGGGAAGAAACTTTTGAACTCGCCGTAGAGCTGGGCGGCGAGGATCTTGTTGGGCGCCATCACCAGTGCGGGCCGCTGCAGCTTCTCAATGACTTTGGCCATGGTAAAGGTCTTGCCGGAGCCGGTGACTCCCAAGAGGACCTGGCTCACTTCGCCGTTGTTCGCAGCTTCGACCAGCTCTGCAATCGCCTGCGGCTGGTCACCGGCCGGCGCGTAATCCGAAACGAGTCTGAAATCCTTGCCGCCCTCGGCCTTCTCCGGCCGCGCCGGCTTGTGCGGCACGAACGTTTCGGCGGTTTCCGGTTCGGCAAGGCTGGTGCGAATTTGAATCGCCATTGCCTTGATATGGGACCCGCTGCAGCAAGCCGCAATTCGCTAATATGGCTCATGTCCGCAAGGCTGGAAAAACGGATAGCGGAAGAAGCTCGCCCGACCAGCCTTCAGAACACATTAGTGTTCCGACGCGTCGTTCGCCGGATAACGCGCATTTGCGATGCCCCATGCGACGTCGAGGAACAACCCTGCCCAAGCGGGGTTCGAATATGGCGACTGAAAGCCCGTCAGGAAGATTGTGATGATTGCAAAGAATCCGAGCAGGTAAAACCCGGGGGGCGAGCCCTGCCCAGCGAGTTCGTGGTCAATCCTGTCGCTAAACCGAGTGAAGCTCAATTCTTCCGTGGGCTTGAGCTGATTGCGCCGTCCCCTTGCCGCCAACAGCGCTATAGCCAAGCTGCCAACGATAATCGCCAGGCCGTTGATCAGCCCAACAGGTGCACCGGTCCAGGCGCCCACAAGCGCAGCACATAGGGTCAGTACCACGATCAACGGCGCCCGTTTCGAGAGCACATTCAAGAATGAGCGCATCCGCATCCGCACCGCTTACATATCGCCTGCGCAGCTGATCATCTGCAATGGGGATCGGAAATGGACACCTGCTCACCTAATCCAGGTCGCATGTCCGTCGCGCGCGGAGCGACTTGTTGGCTTTGCGGCCGCCGTCTCGGCCGCGTTGTCGAATATCATCACCCGCTGCCCAAGAGCCGCGGCGGGCGGGGGACCGTCCCGATTCATCCGATCTGTCACCGAACTCTCCACCATTTCTTCTCGAATGCGGAACTCGCGCTCTTTGGCGGCAGCCTTGCAATGGTGAGTGCTGATCCGCGCATCGGCCGCTTCCTCGCGTGGATTGCAAACAAGGATCCCGACTTCCACGCGCCGACGCATCGCGGGCGCTAGCGCTCGGTCAACAGCAGTTTTATGGTTGAGCATGAAAGAGGGGGGGCGACAATGAAATCTGCCGTTTGCATGATTGCTTCCGTTCTAGCCTTGGCAGCGTGCAACAAGGGGCCCGAGGTCGATCTCCACAACGCGACGGGCAACCAGGTCGTGCAAGCCGTCAAACAGTCGGGGATCATGACGAGCGACACCACGATCGAGCCCGGCCTTTGGCAATCGAAGGTGACGGTCCAGGAAATGAACATTCCAGGCATGCCGCCCGAAATGGCCGGCCGCTTGAGGGCAATGATGGCCGAACGACAGCAGCGCACCAGCGGTCACTGCGTTACTCCTGAAGAGGTCAAGAAACCCAAGGAGGATTTCTTCGGTGGCGAGGACAAGTCCTGCCACTATGCCCGTTTCGCGATGGGCAGCGGCAAAATCGACATCGAGATGACCTGCAGGGAAGAAGAGACGACGCGCACGACCGCAATGAGCGGCACTTATACGCCGACCAGCTATTCGATGGACGTTTCGAGCCAGGGCACCGGCGGTGAGCGCGGCGGCATGTCGATGAAGATGCACGTCGACTCGCGGCGCGTCGGCGCGTGCAGCGCGACGGACGACTGACGCGTTAGCGCCTTCAATGGCGCGCGTTCCCGTCCTGCTCAATTCCAATGCCGGCGCAGTTCACGCGGATCCGAAGATCGGCGAAAGGATCGCCGAGACGTTTGCCCGCGCCGGAATCGAAGCCGACGTCGAGCTTCTGGAAAGCGGCAAATGCGCGACACGCTGCCGTGCCCTCGCCGAGCGCGGTGATGGGCTCGTCGTAGTCGGCGGCGGCGACGGGACGATCAGCGCCGCGGCTTCGGTGCTTGCCGGGACCAAGAGCCTGCTCGGAATTCTCCCACTTGGGACGCTCAACCACTTCGCGCGCGATCTTGGCCTGCCGTTGAAGATCGAGGAAGCCGTCCGGCTGATCGCCCGCCGGCCTCAGCGGCAGGTCGACCTCGGGCAGATGAACGAGCGTCTGTTCATCAACAATAGCTCGATCGGCCTTTATCCGCTGATGCTTGTGAATCGCGACCTGCAACGCATGAGACTGGGCCGAAGCAAGCGCCTGGCAATGATCGTCGCGTCGCTAAGGACGCTGTGGAGGTTCGGAAGCCGCCGGCTCATTCTCACAGTGGACGATCAGCGAGCACGTGTCGACACGCCTTTGCTGTTCGTCGGCAACAACGACTATCGCATCGATCTTGGCGCACCCGGCCGGCGCGAGAGCATCGAACGCGGAAGTCTGAGCGTCTTCGTCATGCGCAAGAAGACGCGCAGCGGTTTCATCGCCGCGAGCATGCGCGCATTATTCAATCGGACGCGCGCTGACGACATGGTCAAAATCGAGCATGTCGAGCAGCTAGTAGTTTCGGGTAGCCGCCGCTCGCTTGCCGTTTCACTCGACGGCGAGCTCCTCCGTGCTGAGCTTCCGCTCGTTTATCGGATCCGCAAGAGGGCGCTGCGCGTCGTCGCGCCGTAACAGCTGCGTAATGGAACCGGGGGCGGTCAGCCGGGTTCGGGGGGCGGGAGACGCGATAAACGAGCGTGGCAACGCAGGCTCATCTCCAATTGTCCGGCCGCAACCGGGCGCGCGCGCTTCGCGTCGCCGGTTTTGCGATAATCCTGCTCGGCGCTGGGGCAGCCTTGCTTCCGGCGGGAAAGACGATTCCCTCGGACATGGTCGGCGGCCTGCTGGTAGCGGCAGGCTTGATCGAGCTTGTCGCCGGCTCGCTGCGCCGTGAAGCACGATCGTTCGCAATGGCCGCGGGCGCAGTGACTGCACTTGCGGGGCTGCTGTTCATTCTCAACCCCGAAACGCATTTCTTCCCGACGGTGGTGCCGATCATCGGCTGGCTGCTGCTCCGCAGCCTGATCCTCCTTGGGGCGCTCACCGAATCCGCCGGATCGGTGCGGATCTGGACGGCAATTTCGTCGGGAATGGATTTCCTGCTTGCGGTGTTGCTTATCACCGGCCTTTCGATCTCGACGATCGTCATCAGCCTGTTCGGTCCGACGCGCGAGCTGATCGCGAGCTTTGCCTGGGTGCTTGCAGCGAGCTTCGTCGTCAATGGACTGCTCCTGCTTGAAGTTGGAAGTTGCGAACGAGACAGCCCCAGCGGCTAAAATCCTCTGTTCGGTCTGGAACTATGCGCCAACAGCAGTGCATAAGGCAGAGGATGGTTCAGGCTGCGCCCAATCTATCCGTTGACGTGGTTGGCGAGATCGTTCGGAACGCCGTCGCTCCGGTGTTCCTGCTGAGCGGGGTTGGGGCGTTCCTCAATGTCTGTGCCTCACGACTGTCGCGGATCGTGGATCGTTCTCGCAATGTCGAGCCTCGTCTGCTCGAAAGCCGAGGCGAGGAACACGATCGCTGGATCAGGGAATTGAACCTTCTTGACCGGCGCATGAGCCTCGTCAGCTGGGCCACCTTCCTGTCGGTGCTTTCGGCGTTGCTCACCTGCATGGTTGTCGTTCTCTTGTTTGCAGCAAGCCTGACGCATCGCCATTATGGGACGGCGATTGCCCTGTTGTTCATTGCAGCGATGCTCTCGATTGGTCTTGGCTTCGCAATCTTCCTTCTGGAAACCTTGCTTGCATCGCGCGCAGTGCGCGTTCGATCCGAGCTGCTGCAACACCGGGCCGAGGAAAGCTAGCTGGACGGACCGCGGGGGCAGGTCTCATAATTGCTCCATTCTCTAAGGGGGGGACAAGGGGCATGCGAGTTTCCGTTTCATTGTCGGTGGCTGCGCTGCCGATTGCCCTGGCAGCGAATCCGGCGGTTGCCGCTTCGCCGAAGGCCGATCAAGCACAGCATGCGGCGCCGCATGCTGTTGTCGTCTTTTCCGATGTTAAGACGAGTCCGGCCACGACGCCGCCAAATTTGGACGCGATCCTCGGCATTTTCGACAAGCTGTTTCCGCCGCAGCCGGACCCGGATCAAGCGCGGCTGGAGTTGGCCCGAAGTTCCGCCCAGGCGCTGTGGCCCGAAGGCGCCTACGCGAAGATGATGTCCACATTCATGGGCAGCTTGTTCGACCGAGTGATGCAAATGAAGAAGTCCGATCTCGCGGCACTGGACACCAAGGCCACGAAGATGAGCCCTGCCGGCAGCACCGACGCTACGATCCATGACCAGGCCACGGCCAAGGACCCCTATTTCGATCAGCGCATGGGTGCGATTCGCGAAGTGCTGAACGAGGAAGTCGGCAAGGTTTCGACGATTCTCGATCCGCGCATGCGCGAGGGCCTCGCTCGATCGATGGCGCGGCGCTTCGACGCCCGGCAGCTCACTGAGATCAACAGCTTCTTCGCCACTCCGAGCGGGCATGCATTGGCGAGCCAATATATGCAGCTCTGGCTCGACCCGGATGCGATGCGCTCCCTGTTCGGAACTCTGCCGGAAATGATGAAGCTGATGCCTGAGACGATGCAGAAGATTAAGGCGGCCAATGACAAATTCCCAAAGCCGCCGGCTCCAGCGAAACCCGACAAACATTAGGCCGGCTCGAGCGTTTCAGTGCAGGCCTGACGGGGGCGCTGCATCCTGTCCCGGTGCACGCGGGACACGGGGCATGATCCGCCGGCTATCCACAAGAATATCGCGATCTTGAGCATCGCAGGCCCTAGACCCGCTAATCCGCGACTCCTAGCTCTTGGGCGCATGGGTGTGATCGTCCGTCCGCTTCGAGCCGAAGACCGCGCGCAGTGGCAGCCGCTGTGGGATGGGTATAATCTATTCTACGAGCGGCCCAATATGCCGAGCGAAATCACCGAGGCGAGCTGG
>DASVYN010000146.1:0-5158 GCA_036392155.1 Sphingomicrobium sp. | reverse complement strand
CGCTCCAGCGCTCGGGCCGTCTCTCGGAACTCAGTCGCGATCTACTGCGCGATTGCGGGCTTAGGATCGAAAGCGGGAAGAACAGTCTCACTGCTCGATCGGCGAATTTCCCGGCCGACCTGATGTTCGTTCGCGACGACGATATACCGACCTTCGTCAGCGACGGCGCATGCGAATTCGGGATCGTCGGACAGAATGTGCTCCTGGAATTCGCTCTGAGCCAACCGGAACCGACCTTCGAGGTGCTTGCCGAATTGGGCTTCGGACGCTGCAGCCTTCAGATCGCTGCACCGGAGCGCATGCCCTATGACGGACCGCACTCGCTTTCGGGGCAACGGATCGCCACCTCCTATCCGCGGCTGCTCCGACGTTTTCTCGATGGCAAGGGAGTGGATGCGGAGGTCGTGCCGATGAAGGGCGCTGTCGAGCTTGCGCCGCGCCTCGAGATAGCGACCTATATTTGCGACCTCGTTTCCACTGGAGCGACGCTCGAGGCCAACGGGCTTCGCCAGGTCGAGAAGGTCCTCGACAGCCAGGCCGTGCTGATTCGCACGCTGAAGCCGCTCGACGAGACCAGAGCGACGATCGCGGCCCAGCTGTTCAGCCGAGTCGAGGGCGTGCTCGCGACCAAGGAATCCAAATATATCATGCTCAACGCTGCGAGCGACGCGCTCAAGCGAATCACGGATCTTCTGCCTGGCGCCGAAGCACCGACGATCGTGCCGCTCCACGGCCGGCCGGGCCACTTTGCAGTGCATGCGGTCTGCCAGGAATCGGTATTCTGGGAGACGCTGCAAAAGCTGAAGGCGGCGGGTGCTTCGGCCATCCTTGTGGTTCCGATCGAAAAGATGATGCTGTGAAGCGGCTCATCTGGAACGAACTGAGCGCATCGGAGCGCCGCATGGCGCTCGCGCGCCCCAGGCAACGTAGCGATGAATCGCTTCAGGCGGCGGTGTTCGGAATCGTCGACGAAGTGCGGCGCGGCGGGTGGCAGGGCCTGGTCGACGCCGCCGTTCGGATCGACGGCGAAGCGCCCCGGGCAGTGGAGGTTCAGCCACTTGCAGCTGCTGCCCGGCGGCGCCTGCCGACGGACCGAATTGACGCACTCGAATTTGCGGCGGCGCGAATCAGCGCTTTTCACGAGGCGAGCCTTCCTTGCGACTTCGCCATGGAAACCGCGCCCGGACTGACCGTTAGCAAGACCTGGCGGCCAATCGAGCGCGTCGGCATTTATGTGCCTGGCGGGCGGACCACGCTGTTCTCGTCGCTGATGATGCTCGCAATTCCTGCGCGAGCGGCGGGAGTGCGGGAAATTGTCACCGTGACACCGCCGCGCCCTGATGGTGGTCTCGACGAATTGATCGCGCTTGCGGGCGAGCTCTCGGGCATTGAGCGCATCTGGACGGTCGGCGGAGCGCAGGCGATCGCGGCGCTTGCTTTCGGCGCCGGCGAACTCGTTGCAGTCGACAAGATCTGCGGGCCCGGCAACGCCTGGGTTGCCGAGGCAAAGCGGCTGGTTTCCGGGCTTCCCGGCGGTCCCGCGATCGACATGCCGGCAGGCCCCAGCGAGCTGATGGTGATTGCCGATGCGGATGCGGATCCGCGCCTGGTGGCCGCGGATCTGCTGAGCCAGGCCGAGCATGATCCGGCGGCTCAAGTGCTGCTGGTCACATCCTCGGCAAAGCTCGCGAACCTGGTCCAGGCCGAGGTCTATACGCGCCTTTCGAACCTGCCGCGCCGCGCAATTGCGGCAGCCTCGCTGAGGAGCGCGCGTTTCATTGAGGTCGGCAATCTCGATGACGCAGTGGAAGTCGCAAACCTTTATGCGCCTGAACATCTTGCGCTTGCAGTCGCGGAGCCTGAGGCAATGATCCCGAACATCCGTCACGCCGGTTCGGTCTTTGCCGGTCCGCTTGCCGCCGAAACGTTCGGCGATTATCTCGCAGGATCGAGCCATGTACTGCCGACCGACGGCGCGGCCCGAGCCTGGAGCGGAGTCTCGGTCTACACTTTCCTCAAAGCAATGAGCGTTCAGACCGTGACGAGCGAAGCCGCGCGCCGGATTGCGGCCCCGGCCGCGCTGCTCGCGCGGATGGAGGGACTGGAAGCGCATGCGCTCGCCGCCGACGCACGGCTGGAGAAAGCAGGATGAGCTCGCTCGCCCAAAGACTGGCCCGACCGGAGATCCTGGCGCTGGAGCCTTTCGACATTGCCGCCCAGGCCAATTGGGCCTTCGGGCCGGACGCGATCAAGCTCGACGCCAACGAGAACCCATTCTCGCCTCTAGTCGACGGACCGCTCGCGGTCCGCGTCAACCGCTACCCCGAACCGCAGCCGATGCGGCTGAAGCTGGCGATGGCGGCGCTGTACGGCGTTGCGCCCGACAATCTCGTCATCACCCGCGGCGCGGATGACGCGATCGAGATTCTCATCAGAGCCTTCTGTCGTCCGCAAGAGGATGCGGTCGCGATCCTGACGCCGTCTTTCACCGCCTACGGACATTTCGTGAAGCTCCAGGGAGCAAGGCTCCTGGAAGTTCCATTGACCGCCGAATTCGATTTCGACCCAGCGACGTTCATCGCCGCCGTGAAGCGCGAAACCAGTCTCAAGCTCGCCTTCATCTGCACGCCCAACAATCCGACCGGAAATGAAATCGACCCGGGGTTGATCCTGCGCGTGGCCGACGCTCTCCCGGAGACGATTGTCGTCGCCGACGAAGCCTATCTCGATTTCTCCGCCACACCGAGCCTCTCGGCCGAAGCGGCAGGCCGGCCGAACCTGGTCGTGCTGAAGACACTGTCCAAGGCATTTGGTCTCGCCGGCGCCCGTGTCGGCTGCGCGATCGGCGATCCCGAGCTGATCGCAATTGCCGCGCGCGCTCTTCCGCCTTATCCGCTGCCAAGCCCCAGCATAGAGGCGGCAATTGCGGCGCTCGCACCCTCGCGCCGTGCAATTCAAGAGGAACGAATCGTCCGCATCAAAGCCGAGCGTGACCGGCTTGCAGTGCTGCTCGAGCGATCGCCGATCGTAAAGTCGGTGCGCAACGGTGGCGGCAATTTCCTTTTCCTCCAGGTCGACCGTGCCGAGGATTTGGCCGCAAGGCTGCGCTCGCTCGGCATTCGAGTTCGCTTCCGGCCGAATGCCGCGCCGGGCGGGCTGAGACTGACCATCGGCACCGAAACCGAGAATGCGGCTGCGCTCGCAGCGCTCGAGGTTCCGGTGAAGTCGGCGCCTGCGCGAAGTGCCGAGATCGTGCGCGATACGAAAGAGACGCAGATTGCGGCAGCAGTCGACCTGGATCGCGCCGCACCGCGGAAAATCGCTACCGGCATCCCCTTCTACGATCACATGCTCGACCAGGTGGCCGCGCACGGCGGGTTCAGCCTCGTCCTCAGCTGCGACGGCGATCTCGAGATCGATCCTCACCACAGCATCGAAGACTGTGCCATCGCGCTTGGAACGGCTCTGTCGAAGGCTCTGGGCGACAAGCGCGGGATCCGCCGCTTCGGCTTCGCACTGCCGATGGACGAGGCCGAGGCGCAAGTGCTGATCGACCTCTCCGGCCGCCCTTATTGTCAGTTCGAAGGCAACTTCGCCTCCACCAGCATCGGGGATTATCCGACGCAGATGACCCCGCACGTCTTCCGCTCGCTCGCGGACGGCATTGGCGCTGCGATCCACGTGAAGGTCGAGGGCGAAAACGATCACCACAAGACCGAAGCCTGTTTCAAGGCGTTCGGTCGGGCGCTCCGCGACGCGATCCGGCTCGAAGGCGATGCGCTTCCGAGCACGAAAGGCGTGCTGTGAAGCTGGCCATCGTCGACCTTGCCTACGGCAATATCGGCTCGATCAGGTTCGCCTTCGAGCGGCTTGGTGTGTCGACCCTCGTCACTGCAGATGCAGCACAAATCGCGGGCGCCGACCTGGTCCTGCTGCCCGGCGTCGGTGCGGCCGGCCACGCGATGGAGCGCATCCGCAGGCTTGGCCTCGAGGATCTGCTCCGCTCGCTGGAGCAGCCGGCGCTTGGCATTTGCCTCGGAATGCAGCTGCTATTTGAGCGCAGCGAGGAAGCGGACACCGGCTGTCTCGGGATCATTCCAGGTACCGTACGCGCGCTGGAGCCGGCGCCCGGACGGCCAGTGCCGCACATGGGCTGGAGCAAGCTCGACGTGCGCGACGAGCGAATCGGGCTGGTCAGCGGCGACTACGTCTATTTCGCGCACGGATTTGCTGCCGAAGACGGCGAGGCGACGGTAGCCAGCGCCGATTATTGCGGAACAGTCCCGGCCGTGGTGCGGCATAAGAATTGGCTGGGTGCGCAATTTCACCCGGAACGGTCGAGCGAGGCCGGAGCACGCTTCCTCGAGGCATTTCTACGCGCGCCGGCCGTTAGCCCCGAGCTCATGGGCAGCAGGTAAGTCTAATGATCATCTATCCAGCAATGGACCTGATGGGCGGCAAAATAGTGCGCCTGAAGCAGGGCCGGTTCGACGATTCCACGACCTATTCCGATGATCCGGCACAGGCGCTGCGCAGTTTTGCGGATGCGGGGGCGAACTGGGCACATGTCGTCGATCTCGACGGGGCCAGGGTCGGTGCGCCTGTGCAGCATGAGCTGATTGCGGCGTTGGTCCGCTCCGCACCCGTGAAGCTGCAGGTCGCCGGTGGCTTTCGCGCGACCGAGCATCTTGCCCGCATGTTGGATGCCGGGGTTGCCCGGGTTGTGATCGGCAGCCTCGCAGTAAAGCAGCCGGAAACGGTGCGCGCGTGGATCGATGAGTTCGGACCGGATCGGATCACCCTCTCGCTCGACATACGCCTGACCGGCGGCGAGCCCATCGTTGCAGTCTCCGGCTGGACCGAGAACAGCGGGCGCAGCTTGTGGGACATCGCCGCACTCTATCCCGCAGCGCGCCACTTTCTGGTCACCGACATCGGCCTCGACGGCATGCTTCAGGGGCCGAACGTCGAGCTCTACGAGCAGATCGCCCAACGACTACCCAGCGCAGAAGTGCAGGCCTCGGGCGGCGTTTCGCTGCTCGACGATCTGTTGCGCCTTCCAAGCGCCGGCGCAATCATCGGCAAGGCGCTGTGGGAAGGCCGAATCTCGCTCGAGGAGGCCCTCGACCTTGCCCGCGCGTAGAATCATTCCCTGCCT
>DASVYN010000145.1:0-1859 GCA_036392155.1 Sphingomicrobium sp. | reverse complement strand
GAGCCGCGCGCTTGCGACAAGCGGCCCGCCCTCATGCTTGTAGACGATCGCCGGCCCGATCGGACAGACCGGAAGGCGCGTCGGCCCAAGCTGCAGCGTGCTCATCTTGAGATAGTCGAAGCTGACCACCACGCAGGCGGTACCGACGGCAAAGGCGCCGCCAGGTCCAAGCCGGCCCTCGATCGGCAATCTCAAGGCTTTCACTTGTCCATTCGGGAAAGGTCCATCCAGAACAGCGACGGTGGTCATCGCCGTGGAGCCAGCCGGGCCGGGTCCGAAGTTGATTGGAGCAAGAGCGAGCCGCTGGCCGCCCGCGTTGTAGGGAGCCAGGTCCGCGGTCCCGCTGAGGGGGCCTCCCGGGCGAGGCTGCCTGATTATCACGCGTCCCGAGGGAAGGCCCCCACCGCCCATGTCGATCACGCCGTCGATCCGAAGCAAGGACTTCGGCCAATAATAGGTCACTCCGCTGCCGCCGCCGATCTGTGCTCGAGCGCCATTGCCGGCCTTGACGTCCGCGCTGGTGATCCGAGCGGCTCCCCCATGAGGGAAGGTCACGACTCGGATCTGCCCAGCGGCATTGAAACGACTGGCAGTCCGGCCGATTGCATTGCCTATAGCAGTCGCGACCGGTCCGATCGGGGTTCCAGCCGCGGAAGCGAGCGGAACCGTAATGCTGTCGAGCTGTCTTGGATCGAGGGTCGAATTGTCGGCAGCAAAATTGCCGACGAGCGTGAAGCTGCCGCTGCGCATTCCGAGCCGGTAGGCACCGTTCAGGCGGGTTCGCTCGGCGCTCGCAGTCGCCATTCGCGACCGCTGTGCCGAGAGATTCACTCGCCCCGTCACGTTCAAAAGCGGGCCTTTGTAGCTGATGTCGCCGATGAATGCTGAAAGGCCGTTCGCGCCGGCGGTGAGCGTGCTAATCGCCATCCGCCCGTTGCCGTCGACGCTGGTGAACGACTCGTTGAAACTGGCCTTCGCATCGAAGGCGGGCGCAACGACATAGAAGCGGCTAGCCGGACAGACGAAGGAATCGAGCGTGACCGGTCCTTCGACCTGCGGCCGTCGAGCGACGACCGAGAGAGCGGCATTGGTCCGAAGGTTGACCGCGGCGCAGCGACCCGGGATCAGCCGCGGGCTGGCAATTGCGAGGTGGCCCTTGAACCCTCCGCTGAGGCGGCCGTTTCCTTCGAGAGCAAGGCCCACAGGGCCGAATGGAGTAGCGAGCGAGACGCTGCTGTCGGCGACGTCGAGAACGATGTCCGGCAGCTCAAAAGGCTTGTTGCTCGGCGGCGGCAGCAGCCTGTCGATCTGGCCCCAGCTTACTCGGCCATGGACCAGTCTCCCCTTCAGCCGGACTCCTCGAGCGACAACCCGGTAGACCTTGAAACTGCCGTCGAGCTTCAGGCGCATCTGGATGATGGCCTCTTTGGCGACGAGATCCGGATGGTTCGGGTCGCCGATGACAAGATCGCTGACCTGCTGCGTTCGGAAGCCGACGCGATCGAGGTGATAATGAGCCTGGACTCCCCGCCGCTCAAACTCGCCCTTGAGAAAATGCGTCGCGATAGTTCTTCGCTCGATCCACAGGGCAATGATCGCGGCGACCATCAGGATGAGGAGCGCGACCGCGAGGTACATGGCGATGCGCGCCCAGAGCGGGCGCCGCAATATGACGTGCGTCTCGCCGGTCGTGCCGAGCCCCTCGTCCTGAGTCCGCTGGTCCATCGCCCTTCTAACCCCTTCCACGCATCACCGTTCCAGAGGCGGCATGACCCTCCTTCTTCGTTGTTCCCCTTCCTGTGGAGGCTAGGACTTTCCCAGGTCGCTTGGCAGGCGCGGCAGTTGCTCGCACGCGCAAG
>DASVYN010000144.1:0-10853 GCA_036392155.1 Sphingomicrobium sp. | reverse complement strand
AGCGGTACCGACGTCGCCACGTTCGGGCATTTCCAGACGTACAAGGACGAAACGCTTTGGAACTATGAAGCCGGCGTCAAATATTCAAAGCACGGGTTCACGTTCAACGCGGCAGCTTTTTACAACGATATCAAGAATCTGCAGATCACGCTGGACGCCGGCACCTGCTCTTCGCGTATCGTCTTCAACGTGCCCAAGGCCCATTCCGAGGGGCTCGAGGCCGAGCTGTCGGCCCACCCGCTGCCTGGACTTGACCTCTCCTTCGCCGGGAGCCTGCTGAGTTCCAAGCTCGACTCGTCGGTGATCAGTAATGGATCGGTCGTCGAGGGTATCCGCAAGGGCAATCGCCTACCGACGGTGCCAAAGTATCAGCTTGCGGCGACTGCGACCTATGGCTCGCGGTTCAGCTCCACAGGCGAATGGTATGTGAACGCCAGCGTTCAGCGTATCGGCAGTCGTTACACGCAGGTGGGCGACCAGGAGCCGGCCGGCACAATCCGACTCACCTATTTCGATCCCGCGACCGGCCTGTCCGGGGTTGTTCCGACGGCGTTCGGCACGTTCCCGCTTCCGGCATATACTTTGGTCAACGCGTCGGCTGGCCTGAAGTGGGATAGCGGACTCGAGGTCTCCGTCTACGTCAAGAACATCTTCGATAAGGATCCGAAGCTTTCGCTCGACCGCGAACGCGGACTTCGTGCCCGAATCGGCTATGAAGTCGGCCAGCCGCGGACGATCGGCTTGACAGTCCGCCAAAGCTTCGGCTCGCCTGTGGCGCCGCCGCCGCCGCCCCCTCCGCCGCCGCCACCGCCGCCACCGCCGGCGACGCAGACCTGTCCGGATGGTTCGGTGATCGCTGCGACTGCAAGCTGCCCTCCGCCTCCGCCTCCGCCGCCGCCTCCGCCTCCGCCGCCGCCCCCTCCGGCGCAGAAGGGCGAACGCGGCTAATCGCGGCGTAAGTGAAGCATCTCAACGTATCGCGCCGCTCGCTCCTCATCGGAGCGGGCGGCGCTGCCGTTTCTCCATTGGTCGCGAAGCCCATGAAGAAGGCTGGAGCAAGTGTCGCAGTAGTCGGAGCCGGCGTGTTCGGCGCTTGGACCGCGCATCACCTCCAGCAGGCGGGTCACCAGGTCACGCTCATCGACGCTTACGGTCCAGCGCACAGCCGCGCCTCTTCCGGCGGGGAATCGCGCCTCACGCGTGCGGCTTACGGGAAGGACACGATCTACACGCGCATGGCGATAGACTCGCTGCCGCAGTGGAAGGCACTCAGCGCGGTCTCCGGACTGCCGATCTTCGTTCCGGCAGGGGTCCTGTTCTTCTTCCCGACCGAAGAGCCCTATGTCAGCGATAGTGTGAAGGCGCACAGGAAGTTCGGCCTCCCCACTGATCTGCTGACCCAGGCCGAAATGAGCCGGCGCTTCCCAATGATCGATTTCGACGGGATCGCCGTCGGCCTTTACGAGCCAGGCTTCGGTGCGCTCATGGCCCGCCGTTCGGTGCTGACGCTGGTCGACCGCTTCGTCAAAGCCGGCGGCACCTATAAGAAAGGCGCGGTACCGCAAGACGCCCGGATCGATGCCGGGATCGGCGAACCCGAACTCAACACGATCCGCTTGTCCTCTGGCGAGCGCGTGAGCGCGGACCGCTTCGTGTTCGCTCTTGGGCCGTGGCTGTCGAAATTCTTCCCCCAGGTGATCGGCCCGCGCATCCTGCCGACGCGGCAGGAGGTGTTCTTCTTCTCGCCGCCTGCGGGCGATCTCCGCTTCCTGCCGGGGACCATGCCGGGCTGGGCCGACTTCAACGACGGCGATATTTTCTATGGCTTCCCCGACCTGGAGAGCCGCGGGGTCAAGTTCGCCCACGACGCGCACGGCATCCCGGTCGACCCGGACACGCAGGATCGCCGCCCGACCGAAAAGGCACTCGCCGAGATCATCGCCTACCGCGACCGGCGCTTCCCCGCGCTAAAGGGTGCGCCGCTCACCGAGACGCGCGTCTGCCAATATGAAAATAGCTCGAACGGCGATTTCCTGATCGACTTCCACCCGCGGCTGAAGAACGTGCTGCTGGTCGGCGGCGGATCCGGTCATGGCTTCAAGCATGGGCCCGAAGTCGGTCGCTACGCCGCCGCTCGCCTCACCGGCTCAATAAAGCCCGAACCGCGATTCGGCCTCGCGACCAAGAGCGAGGTCCATCACCGTGAGGTCCATTGAATGATCATCCTCTGCCGCAACGGCAGAAGTTTCATTCCGCCTTCTTCGCCACCGCCACCAGAGCGGGCCGCAACAGCCGGTCCTTCATCACGTAGCCGGCCTGCATTTCCTCGACGATCGTCCCCGGCTCCTGGTCGCTTGGCATTTCGATCATCGCCTGGTGGCGGTGCGGATCGAGCGGCTCGCCGACCGCTTTGATCCGGCTGATGCCGTTGCGCTGAAACACCGCTTCGAGCTCACGCGCGGTGGATTCGATTCCGGCGAGGAACTGCGCCGCAGTCTTGTCCGCGCGCAACTCGTCGCTGACCGCAGCGAGCGCGCGATCGAGATGGTCCTTGATCGCGAGCATGTCGCGCGCAAAGCCGGCCGCCGCATAGCTTGTCGCCTGCTTGAGCTCGGTCTCCAGCCGGCGCCGCACGTTCTGCGCTTCGGCTGCCGCATAGAGCGCCTTCGACTTCGCTTCCTCAAGCTGCCTCTCGAGCTCCGCGACATGATCGTGCTCGGCAACCTCGGGCGCGCCCTCGGCTGTCTCCTTGCGGATTTCCTCCGCCTGCTCGTGCAGCTGTTCTTCGTCCTTCGTGGCCTCTGTCATGCCATCAATCTCGTTAGTGCTTTCGCCGTGAAATCCACCATGGGCACCACGCGCGCATAGTTCAACCGAGTCGGGCCGATAACCCCGACAACGCCGACCACCTCGCCCCGGCTCCCGCGATAGGGGGCAGCGATAACCGAAGAGCCGCTGAGCGCGAACATGCGATTTTCCGATCCGATGAAAATCCGGCAGCCCGGCGCGTCACGCGCGCTTTCGAGCAGATGCGCAATCTCCTGGGCTTCCTCGAGCTCGTCGAGCAGGCGGCGGACCCGGTCGAGGTCCTCGGCGGCCGTATCGTCCAGCAAATTCGCCTGCCCCCGAACGATCAGAACGGGACGGCGGGCATGGTCCTGGCTCCAGGCAGCAAGGCCGGTCGCCACAAGTTCGGCCGCTGCTGAGTCGATTGCTTCCTTGCGTTCGCGAATCTCGGCGCGAAGCCGCGCCTCCGCCTCTGCGATCGACAGGCCAGCGAGCCGTTCATTGATGAAATTGCTTACTTCGGTCAGCGCCGCTGCGCTGGTGCCTGCCTCGAGCGAAACGATACGGTTTTCCACGCTTCCGTCGACGCCGACGAGAATTGCAAGTGCTCGGTCTGGACTGAGCGCAACGAAATTGAGCTGCTTGACCCTGAGCTCGCGCTTTGGCGCGAGCACGACGCCGGCGGCCTGGCTAAGGCCCGACAAAGCTGCAGAAGCGGCCGCCAAAGCATCCTCAATCGGCTGGTCACGCACGATCTGCCGCTCGATCTCACGCCGCTCACGCGGGTCGGGCGCCGCTGCCTGCATGATTCCATCGACGAACAGACGTAGACCGCTGTCGGTCGGAATCCGCCCTGCCGAGGTGTGCGGATGGGTGAGCAGTCCCCGCTCTTCCAGCTCCTGCATCACGCCGCGAATGGAAGCCGGCGACAGGCTTATGCTGCCGGTCAACGCCTTCGACCCGATTGGGAGCCCACGCTCGAGATAGGCTTCGACCACGAGGCTGAAGATCTCGCGCATGCGGTCAGTCAGTTCGCCGATCGGCTGGGACATGACATCCATCTAGGATTGGCGCGTAGCCCGGTCTAGGGACCGCCCTCATATCAGCATCAGCGACAAGGAGTCTCCATGCGCCCGTCCGGACGCGCCACCGACCAAATGCGTGAATTGAAATTCGAGCCCGGCTTCACCCGTCATGCCGAAGGCTCGTGCCTCGTCAGCTTCGGCGACACGCGCGTGCTCTGCACCGCAAGCATCGAGGACAAGGTCCCGCCCTTCCTGCGCGGCAAGGCGCAGGGCTGGGTTACAGCCGAATATGGCATGCTCCCCCGCGCCACCCACACGCGCGGCAATCGCGAGGCCGCCAAGGGCAAACAATCGGGCCGAACGCAGGAGATTCAACGACTGATCGGCCGTTCCCTGCGCGCGGTAGTCGATCTTCCAAGGCTCGGCGAACGGCAGATCATCGTCGATTGCGACGTCATTCAGGCCGACGGCGGCACGCGCACCGCTTCAATTTCGGGCGGCTGGGTGGCGCTTCGCGTCGCCATCGACAAGTTGCTGGAATCAAAGGCAATTCCAGTCGACCCGATTCGAACCCAAGTGGCCGCGGTCAGTTGCGGGATTCATCAGGGCGCGCCGGTGCTCGACCTCGATTATGAAGAAGACAGTCAAGCCGGCTGCGACGGCAATTTCGTGCTGACTGCGGACGGATCAATCGTCGAGGCGCAGGTGACCGCCGAGGGCGAATGCTATGATGAGGAAGGACTCCTCAGGCTCCTTCGCCTCGCCCGCATCGGCTGCTCGGAAATATTCGCGGCCCAGCTGAGGGCGACGGGACGATGAGGCGAATTGGCGACAAGCTCGTCATTGCAACGCACAATCCGGGCAAGCTTCGCGAGATTGCGGCGCTGATTGAGCCGTTCGGCATTTCATGCGTCGGAGCCGAAGAGCTTGGCCTTCCCGAGCCGGACGAGATCGGGAACACATTCGCCGACAATGCCGACCTCAAGGCCCGCGAGGCGGCGGACCTGTCGGGCCTTCCAGCGCTCGCGGACGACAGCGGCCTCTGCGTCGACGCGTTGCACGGCCGGCCGGGGATCTTCTCTGCACGCTGGGCGGAAGATGAACAGGGAAATCGCGACTGGATGCGCGCAATGGAGCGCGTCTGGCGCGAGCTGGAGGCGACCGAGCCCGACGCCGCGCCCGCCGCTCATTTTATCTGCGCGCTCACCCTCGCCTGGCCCAATGACGGTCAGGTCGAGACCTTCCAGGGTCGCGTCGACGGGACGCTGGTCTGGCCGCCGCGCGGGGACAAGGGGTTTGGATACGATCCGATGTTCGTGCCGGTCGATTACGACCGGACGTTCGCCGAGATGGAGCCTGCCTCGAAGCACGCGATCAGCCATCGCGCCGATGCGTTCCGCAAATTGGTGCAGGCGCTCAGCGAATGACCGGCGAAACCCTGGCGCTGTACGTCCACTGGCCGTTCTGCGTCAGCAAATGTCCCTATTGCGATTTCAACAGCCATGTCCGCGCGACGATCGATCAAGGCCAGTGGCGAGAGGCGCTGCTCGCGGACGTCGCCCATGAGGCGCAGCTCCTGCCCGGGCGCAGGCTGACCTCAATCTTCTTCGGCGGCGGGACACCATCGCTGATGGACCCTGAAACCGTCGAGGCAGTGATTGCGGCAGCGACTGCTCGCTGGACGCCCGCCGCCGACATCGAGATCACGCTCGAAGCCAACCCGAATTCAGTTGAGGCCGCGCGCTTCGCCGATCTTGCCAGGGCCGGCGTCAATCGCCTTTCCCTGGGGCTGCAGAGCTTCGACGATGGGGAGCTCCTGTTCCTCGGACGCGCGCATTCGTCGCGAGAGGGATTCGAGGCGCTGGAGATTGCGCAAAGGAACTTCCGTCGGGTCAGTTTCGACCTGATTTACGGGCTTCCCGAGGAGACAGAAACGAACTGGTCAATGCGGTTGGCGCAGGCTCTCAGCCTCGGGACGTCGCACCTGTCGCTTTACCAGCTGACGATCGAAGCCGGGACGCGCTTCGCCAGCATGGTCGCGCGTCATCAATTCGAGCCGCTCGATCCGGACACGGCGGCTGCCCTGTACGAACTGACCGACGCAATGACATCGGCGGTCGGCATGCCGGCATACGAGATCAGTAATCACGCGCGTTCAGGTTGCGAGAGCCGACACAATCTCACTTATTGGCGCTACGGCGACTATGCAGGCGTCGGTCCGGGTGCGCACGGACGTCGGTTGGGGCAACGGAGCGTGCGCCATAAGAAGCCCGAAAATTTTCTCTCGGCGATCCGCCGCAACGGCAATGGCATCGCCGAAGAGGCTGCACTATCGGCTGCCGAAGCCGTCGATGAGGCGCTGGTGATGGGACTGCGGCTGAGCGAGGGAATCGACACCGCCCGAATCGCCGAACGTTTCGGTGTCCCCAATATTGTCGACTGGAGCCGCGTCGATCGCCTCGTTGGTTCGGGTCACCTGACGCGCGAGGATCGACGAATTGCACTGACCGCAAAAGGGCGCCTGCTGCTCGATCACATTCTCGGCGAGATCGCCTCGCTTGAAGTCAAAGCTTTGGCGGTTGAGCAGGCGGCGTAGCCGGAACTGCAGCTGGCGTGACCGCGGCCTTTGCAGGCGCGGTCGCTGGCTTGGGCGAGTCGATGTTGGCCATGAACTTATAATTGTCGGCGGGTGTCGCAACATAATCGTCGACGGTCATGTCGGCGTCGTCCGTCGCAGCCTTGTGCGACATGCCGTTCTTCATCCTGAACGCAACAATGGCCCCTTTAAGGGTCGACATCTGCCCGCCGCAGGCATTCTTGAGAAAGGTCTCGATCGCGTCGCCCGCGACTTTCTCGCCCTTGGCTTTGCTGACGGCCTCGCGCAGACAGCCGCGGAAAGCGTCGGTCGGCGCGGCGATCGACGCCTGAAGCGCCGTCAAGTTGATCGCAGAGGCAATCAGTAATGCAATCATTGCCCTCTCCCCAGGCCAATGAGTAGCTGTACGATGACTCTTTTCCGCTTCAATTGGAAGAGGTTAATCCTCGCCTGATGGACAAGGTGCTACCCCCAGGACTGCACATCGTCGCGACTCCGATCGGGAATCTCGGCGATCTTTCGCAACGCGCCGCCCAAACGCTTCGAAATGCAGACAGAATCCTCGCCGAGGATACACGCGTGACCGGGAAATTGCTCGCGCACATCGGCGCCAAGGTGCCGATGACCCGCTATGACGACTATAGCAGCGATATTGAGCGAGAGCGGATTGTCGCAAGTCTCGGCGAGAAAGCGATCGCCCTGGTCAGCGATGCCGGGACGCCGCTGATTTCCGACCCTGGCTACAAGCTCGTCCGAGCCGCTCGCGATGCCGGTCATGCGGTGCATACGGTGCCGGGGCCGTCGGCCGCGATTGCAGCGCTGACGCTTGCCGGGCTTCCGACAGATCGGTTTCTCTTCCTTGGATTCCTTCCCGCCAAGGCAAAGGCTCGCCTGGATGCCATCCGGGAGATTGCGACTGTCCGCGCAACGCTCGTCATGTACGAAAGCGGGCCGCGACTTGCCGACACGCTTGCCGCGCTCGCTGAGCAGCTCGGTCCTCGTGAAGCTGCACTGGCGCGCGAAATCAGCAAGATACACGAGGAGTGCGTCACCGGGACCCTGGGCGAGCTGAGAGAACGCTATGTCGACACCGCGCCCAAAGGCGAGATCGTGATCCTCGTTGCCCCGCCGTCAGCAAGCGAAGAGGCAAGCGAGCAGGATCTCGACGCAGCGATCGATGAAGCGCTGTCGCGTCTTTCTCCCTCGCGAGCCGCGGCCGAGGTCGCGGCCAAGCTCAACATCGCTCGAAAACGCGCCTATGCGCGAGCGCTTGAGCGAGCCAAGTGAAGCGGCACGCCAACAAGATGCAGTCGCTGGGCCGGACGCTCGCCCGCCGCGCCGCTTTACGGTGCGCACAAGTGCAAGGCAGCGAGGGTGACAAAGCTGCGGTGAGCCCGTAGTCGGCCGCAATGCCGCTTCGCGTCGCCGTTCAGATGGACCCGCTGGACCGGATCAACGTCGCCGGCGATTCCACTTTCGCACTCATGCTCAAGGCCCAGGAACTCGGCCACCAGCTATATTGGTATGCGCCGGAGGATCTGAGCCTGGCTGAGGAGCGGCTTTGGACAATGGGCTATCCGGTCACTGTCCAGCGCGTCGTCGGCGACCATTATCGCTTCGGCGAGCCGATTGTCATCGATCTTGCCCGCGACGTCGATGTCGTGTTGATGCGGCAGGATCCGCCATTCGATCTGGGCTATATCACCGCCACCCATCTGCTCGAGCGGATCAAGGGCGAGACCTTGGTGGTCAACGATCCGGCAAGCGTCCGCAACGCGCCCGAGAAAGTCTGGGTGCTCGACTTTGCCGAGTTCATGCCGCCCACGGCAATCACCCGCTCGCTTGGGCTCACCCGCAAATTCCTGGCTGAACATGGTGAGATCGTCGTCAAGCCGCTGCACGGCTTCGCCGGGGGATCGGTGTTCCGCATCGGATCCGACGGGCGCAACCTCGCCTCGCTGATGGAACTGTTCAATCGCGCCTATCGCGAGCCGCATGTCATTCAGAAGTTCATTCCGGAAATCGCTGATGGCGACAAACGGATCGTACTCGTCGACGGTGAGGTCGCGGGCGCGATCAACCGTCTCCCCGGCGAAGGCGAGATCCGCTCGAATCTGGCTGTCGGCGGAAGGGCTGCGCAGACGGACTTGACCGCGCGTGAGGAGGAGATCTGCGCACGCCTTGGACCCGAATTGAAGAAGCGCGGACTGATCTTTGCAGGCATCGACGTGATCGGCGGGAAGTGGCTCACCGAGATCAATGTCACTTCGCCAACGGGCATTGTCGCGATCGATCAATTCAACCTTACTGATACGCCCGGACTGTTTTGGCAGGCGGTCGAGCGCCGGCTGGGCTAACGCACGCCGAACTTGCGGCCGCTTCGAGGCTGACCCAAATATTTGTTCCAAAATGGTTATTTAGGATTCGATTCACTCCTGCGGTTTACCCAAGGCCTGTCGCGGCACGGCGGTTTCCCCACTAATCGCCGACGCCGCGACGAAAGGTTCCCGTTCCTTCGAATGCCGCGGCATGGTTGCGGCTTTTCCGGGCCTCTGCTCAGGCGCGGGGGTGGGCGTGGCGGTAAACGTCCAACAGGCGCGCCGCGTCCACCGCCGTGTAAATCTGCGTCGACGAGAGGCTCGCATGACCGAGCAATTCCTGAAGTGCGCGCAAATCCGCGCCTCGCGCCAATAGATGCGTCGCAAAGCTATGCCTCAGCGCATGCGGCGTCAGCGTATCGGGCAAACCCAGGCGGCGTCGCGCAGCGGCGACGGAACGTCGCACCAGGTCGGGATTGAGAGGTCCGCCGCGAGCACCGACGAACAGCGGAGCTGCTCCGCGCAGCGGATATGGGCATTGCCGCACATAATCATCAATCGCCTCGCGTACGGCAGGGACGATCGGCACCACGCGCGTTTTTGACCGCTTGCCGGTGACCCGAAGCGTCGAGCCGAGTGGAATCAGGCTGGCGGTCAATGACATCGCCTCCGCGACACGCAGGCCGGCGCCGTAGAGTAGCAGCAGGATCGCGAGATCGCGCGCTCCGATCCACGGAGCGCTCGCCGCCTCGGCTGCGTCGTGAGCGAGCTCGACGACATCATCGGGCGCCGCAGGACGCGGCAGTGTGCGCGGGCGCCTGGGCGCTCGGGTGCGCGGCAGCTGCGTCACTATGCCCTGCTGTTCAGCGGCATATTTGAGGAACGCGCGGACACCCGACAGCTCGCGCGCGGCCGAGGCGGCGCCGAGACCAGCCGACCGGCGATCGGCAAGAAAGGCGCGCAAGTCTGCCGCACCGAGGATCGTGAGCGCCGCGGCGTCGATCAACCGGCCATGATAGCGGCCGAGAAAATCGATCAGCCGATGCGCCGTCGCCCCATAAGCTCGGACGGTATGCGCCGAACGGCGGAGATCGTGCTGAAGATGGGAGGACCAGCGCGCGACCAGATCTCGCGCGGGATGGTCTAGGGTTGCGGGATCGTCAGCCACTTGCGGATCATAGCCGCAAGGCTCCTGCCAAGGAACATCAGCAATTCCGACCCGTGGCGCGCATCCAGGCTGAGCTCGGCACGCTGACCGATTGCAAGAAGGCCGCACGGCAAAGGCGGCTCGCAATCGATGCGGATCAGCGCTTCGGCACGGATCAGATCACATGCCGGACCGAACAGAGGGTGGCCACGCTCGACGGTGCGCATTTCGACACCGCGGACCTGGTCGATGGCCCGACGCAGAAGTGCGGGATCGACATACTGAACGCCCCCGCCGTCGGCGCGAAAGCCTTGAGCGGCTACGATCAGCGACAGCGCGACCGAATCGATCCCGAGGATCAGCGGCCATTCCTGTGTGACCACATGAAGCAAGGATTCGATGCTATCGGTATCGATTGCAGCGAGGACGGCTTGATGGATCGAAGCGACCGCGCCCGAATGGCCGCGGGCAAAGGCGATGAGGTCCTGGTTCGCTTCCTCAGCCGCGCCAAGACGCTGGCGCAATTGCGCCACCGCGCGCTCTTCGAAGGGGATCACCGTCGCCATAGCTGGATGAGGATACGCCCGCGGCGGTTAATTTCCTACTGAGCGGCCCGAACAAGGCGATAAGTTATTGATATAATTCAATTCATCCGCGCATGTTCCGGATCGTCCTCGCTGCGCAGCTAAGCGTTCCCATCGGCGGCTCAAGCCGATCCGAGAATGGCGATCAACGTACCCAAAGCAGAAGCGGCGGCGCCTTTTCGGGCACCGCCGCCTTATCGACTAGAACGCGAGCGCGTCTTAGCTCAGGTGGTTCGACACGTTGTTGAACGTCGTGTTCAACTTGTTGCCGATGCCCTGCATCGCGCCAATCGCAGCAACGGCGATCAGAGCCGCAATCAGACCGTACTCAATCGCGGTCGCACCCTCTTCGTTCTTAATCAGCTTCAGAAACTTGCTCATGGTCTTCGCTCCTTG
>DASVYN010000143.1:0-9344 GCA_036392155.1 Sphingomicrobium sp. | reverse complement strand
TCGAGCGGAAACGGCTCGACCAGTTTGCCGGGATTCATTTTGCCGCGCGGGTCCCAGATGGCCTTGAATTCCCGGAAAGCCTGGACGAGCTCCGAGCCGTACATGATTTCAAGCAGCTCGCCGCGCGCCTGACCGTCGCCGTGTTCGCCGGACAGCGATCCGCCGTAGGAAGCCACGAGCCGCGCGGCTTCGGTCAGATATTGCCGGAAATTGGCGAGGCCGGCTTCGGTTTCGAGCTCGAAATTGGTGCGGCAGTGAAGGCATCCGTCACCAAAATGACCGTAGAAGGCCGCCTCATAGCCGTGACGGTGCATCAGCGAGCGGAGGTCGCGCAGATAGTCGCCGAACCGTTCGGGCGGAACCGCGCTGTCCTCCCAGCCATCCCACGTCACAGGTTGGCCCGGGACGAAGGCGGTGGCGCCAAGCGACGCTTCGCGGTCGACCCATACCTGTTTCTGCTTTTCAGGGTCGGCGACGATCCTGCTGCGCCTGAACTCGCTTGCGACGGCGTTCGCGCGATCGACCGCTTCGCCGGGGGTTTCGCCGCCAGTTTCGACGATCAGCCAGCCTCCACCCTCCGGGAAATAGACGAGGCCCTCCGGCGGAACGTTGCTCTCCTTGACCGCTTTGTAGAGAAGGTCGTCGAAGCCCTCGAGACCGCAGGGCTTGTGCTCCAGCACCTGCGGCACTGCGTCCGCTGCTGCATAAACGTCGTCGAACGCGATGATCACAAGGGCGCGGTAGGGCGGGCTGTGGATCAGCGACAATTCGGCTTCGAGCACGAGCGCGCAGGTGCATTCGGTTCCTGTGAGCGCTTTGGCGACGTTGAAATCGCTGCCCGGCAGAAGCTGGTCGAGATTCTCATAGCCGGAAACTCGACGGGGGATGTCGGGATATCGCTCCTTGATGAGCTTGCCGTATCGGTCCCGGAACTCGACCATTTTCCTATAGATGTCGGCTCTCCGGCCGCCGCTTTCGACGATTGCGCGAAGCTCGGTCTCGGATGTCGGGCCAACATCCATCAGTTCGCCGTCATAGGTCAGAATTGTGAGCCGTTCGACATAATCACCGGTGCGGCCCGACATCACCGAATGGACCCCGCAGCTGTCATTGCCGATCATCCCGCCGAGCGTGTTGTGATCGTGGGTCGCCGGGTCCGGCCCGAACGTCAGCTCGTGCTTCTCCGCCTCCTTGCGGAGGTGATCGAGGATGCAGCCGGGCTGGACCGTTGCACGTCGGCGATCCGGATTGAGCTCGATGATCCGGTTCATGAACCGGGAGAAGTCGAACATCACTGCGAGGTTGCAGCTCTGACCGGCGATTGCGGTACCGCCGCCGCGAGCGACGATTGGAGCGTCGTAGCGGCGGCAGATGTCCACGGCTTCAACGACGTCGGAAATGGTTCGCGGCAGAACGACGCCGATCGGGACCTGCCGGTAGTTCGACGCGTCGGCGGCGTATAGCGCGCGGGCCTGGGGGTCGAAACGGACCGGACAGGACAAAGCTCGCTCGAGCTCCGCCCCAAGCGAGCGGCGCCGCTCATCGGGGTAGAAGAGGTAGTCCGCCGCGACACGACCCGACGGAGAGTGTTCGCGAACCCGTTCTGCGATGCCGGTCACACGAGTTCGCGGACCGTGTCGGAGGCGACGGTCAGCGCAATCTTGCCCGCGTTCGGCGTTCCTCCAATCAGGGATTTGGCAAAATTGAGCGCCTGCCTTGCCTCGATCTTCGGCGGTGTCGGCGGTTCATGCGGATCAACGATAGCCTCGATCAGGCATGGTCCGTTGCGGGCAAGCGCGTCACGAAGCTGCTCACCGCAGCGTTCGGCTTCTTCAATTCTGACTGCGGCGACGCCACAGGCTTCCGCGACCTTGGTGAAGTCGATCGGTTCGAGCTCGCAGACATATTCCGGGTTCCCGAGGAACACCATCTGCTCCCATTTGATCTGACCCAGCACATCATTCTTGACGACGATCAGTTTCACGTTGAGCCCATATTTTCTGAGCGTCACGATATCGCCCATGAGCATCGAGGCCGAGCCGTCGCCGACCACTGCGATCACCTGCCGTTCGGGGTAAGCGACCGCAGCAGCGATGGCATAGGGAAGGCCGCATGCCATGCTTGCCAACGTTCCGGAGCAGCTGAATTTCATATCGCCGCGCATTTCGACGTGCCTGGCGGTCCAGGTCGTGATGGTGCCGCTATCGGTGATCAGGATCGCATCGTCATCGATCAGCTTGTTCAATTCGTGCGTAACGACCTGCGGCTTCATTGGCCGGTCCCGGCGCGTTCCGCGATCCTCGAGCAATTCTCTCCATTGTTTCATCGCCGCCTGGGCGCCCTCGAGATGCCCCCGATCATTGTTGCGGTTGACCAGAGGCAGGAGCTCGCGAAGCACAAGCGCGCTGTCGCCGACCAGTCCCGCCTCAACGGGATAGCGCAGACCGATGCGCTTTGGATCGAGATCGATCTGCACCGCTCGTGCAGCGCCCGGTTTTGGATAGAATTCAATATAGGGGAAGGTGGACCCGACGATGAGCAGGGTCTTGCAATCCTCGAAAGCCTCCTGGGACGGACGGGTACCGAGAAGGCCCACTCCACCGGTCGCGAATGGGCTGGTGTCGGCGAGTGCGCCCTTGCCGAGCAGGGCTGTGCCGACTGGAGCTCCGAGCTTGTCGGCCATTTCCTCCAGTTCGCGCGAAGCTCCGATCGCGCCGCGCCCGGCGAGAATGAACGGCTTTTCTGCATTATTGAGAATATCGGCAGCAGCCCGAAGCTGTTTGCTGTCCGGAAGATAACCGCCGTGCGCCATCATCTCGGACACGTGATGGGGGATGTTACGCTTCGAGCGCGGCGCATTCTTGACCGGCATCGACTGCACATCCACTGGAATCGTCACATGCGTCGGCTGGCGATAGGCTAGCGCGGTCCGGCAGGCGAGCTCGACCACATTGGCCGTATGGGCCGGTCCCATGATCCGAGCGGAATAGGCGCAAGCGTCCATGAACAACTTGTCCAGCTCGACGTCCTGCTGGGTGTGCGTCGACAGGAGGTCGTGGAACTGGAGACCGGTAATCGCGAGCACCGGCTGACAATCGAGCTTGGCGTCATAAATTCCGTTGAGCAGATGGATTCCGCCTGGACCAGAAGTCGAAATGCAGACGCCCAGCTTGCCGGTCCATTTCGCATAGCCGCAGGCAGCGAAGGCTGCCGATTCCTCGTGGCGGACCTGGATGTAACGGATCTCGTCCTTGCGCTTGCGGAGGGACTCGATGACACCATTGATTCCGTCACCGGGTATTCCGAAAACGACTTCGACGCCCCAATCGATCAATGTTTGCACAAGTACATCGCCGGCGGTGTCGGCCATCGCTCCATTCTCCTCGATCTGCGGCCGGTAAACGCACGGATCGCGAAAATGGCTCGATCATCGGCAAGGCTTTGCGCCGGCTGACGGCCCGCGAAGGATGATGCCGGCGGGGATCGCCCCGGCGTCGGTGATGCCGACCAGGGCCAGTGCGACATCGAGTTCGTCGCGCAGAATCTCCAGGGCTTTGGTCACTCCCGCCTGGCCATAAGCGCCAAGCCCGTAAATGTAGCTGCGTCCGATGAAACAGGCGCTTGCGCCAAGCCCCAGGAACTTCAGTATATCGAGGCCCGAGCGGATGCCTCCGTCGACGTAGATTTCAGTCCTCTCGCCGACCGCTTCGACAATCGGTGGAAGTGCGCAAGCGGTTGAGGGGGCGCCGTCGAGCTGTCGACCGCCGTGATTTGAGACGACGATGGCGTCGGCGCCCGAACCCACGGCCATAAGCGCATCCTCGGGGTCAAGAATCCCCTTGACGATGAGCTTTCCGGGCCAGAGCGATCGCACCCATTCGAGCGTCTTCAGGTCGAAAGAGGGGTCGAGCTGGCTCCTGACGAGCTCGGCCATCTGCTTAAGGTTTCCCGAGCCGCGATTTTCGTAATTGCCGAAGGTCCATCGTTTCGAGTGGAGCATGGCGAATGCCCAACGCGGATGCGATATGATGCTCCAGACGTTCGCAGGCGTCAGCTTCGGCGGTGCTCCCAGTCCGTTTCGGGTGTCGACGTAGCGAATGCCTTCGACGTGAAGGTCCATCGTCAGGACGAGGACGGGGCATCCAAGCGCCTTCGCCCGTTGGATCAGATGCTCCGAGAATCCCCGGTCCTTCTCGAGGTACAGCTGAAACCAGAAAGGCCGTCTTACGGCACCCGCGACATCATCGATCGACAACAGTGCATTGGTCGAAAGCACGAACGGAACGCCGAAGTCCTGAGCAGCGCGGCAGGAGAGGATTTCTCCGTTCGACCAGACAGCCCCGCACATGCCCACCGGTCCAAGCGCGATGGGCATGCTGACCTCCTGGCCAACCATGGTTGATGCGAGCTTGCGGTTTGAAACGTCGGACATGACGCGCTGACGCAAGCGTATCGCGTCGAGATCGCGGCGGTTCTCGCCCAAAGTGATCTCAGAGAAGGATCCCGCTTCGACATAGTCCATGAATGGTGCAGGAACCCGCCGATGCGCTTGTCGCCGGAGATCCTCGATGCTTGCGATGCTGTCCGGAACGCTCATTCGGTCTTTCCGTGTGCTCGCGAATTTGGCCCGGTTCCCGCCGGGGGAGGGGGGCGCCCAGCAGGAACAATCGAATGGCGCTGTCGTTTCTCGGTTCGGAGAAAATCGGGTGAACGGCGGACCGATCAACGACGGTGACGTTCGTGGCGAACCAGGGAACGGATGGCTAAAGCCGTTCGATCTCAATACGGCGGATGAAGCGAGCCTCGCCAAGCTGCAGAATATCGGCTCCGAGAGAGCTCGTATCCTGGTTGAACATCGGCCGTATAAGAACTGGCGCGAGGTCGAGAAGCTTCCGGGGTTCGGACCCGGGCTCGTCGATATTCTGGCGCAGGCCGGAGTACAGATCGGCCAACCCGCCGATGCCGACTAATTGTTGAGGGCTTTCCTTGCAGCAACCGGCCGGCTCGTCGCCGGCGCTCATGCCGCGCGCAAGTTGTAGCCGGCGAGCCCACCGGCTGAAGGAGCGCCGTAAAGCGCGCTGACCTCATTGCCGGACAGCGGCCTTTCGAGCCAGAAGCCCTGCGCAGCTGCGCAGCCCAGTTCGAGGACAAGCGCGAGCAGCTGCTCGCTTTCGACATGCTCGGCGACGCTTGAGACGCCGAGGATCTCGCACAGTCCGATTACTGCGCGGAGCAGCCGCTTGCCGTCCTCGCTGTGCTGGGCGGCGGTGACCAGGTCGCCGTCCAATTTGATCTGGTCAAAACGCAACTGCCTCAAATAGCCGATCGAAGCATAGCCGGCGCCGAAATCGTCGAGCACGATGGTCGCGCCGGCGCGCTTCAATCGCGTCAGATTTTCCCGCGCCCGCGCGAAATTCGCCAGAAGCGCGGTCTCGGTGACCTCGACCTGCAATCGATCAGCCTCAAGGCCCGAAGCCTTCAGCGCCTTGAGAACAGCAGTCGACAACCCCGACGAGCAAAGCTGGATGGCACTGAGATTGAAGGAGAGTCTGATATTTTGAGGCCAGTTGCTGACCTGTTCGAACGCGAGCTCCATCAAATGCTGATTGATGTCCTCGATGATACCGAGTTGCTCGGCCAAGGGCACGAACTCGGAAGGGGCGACAGGCCCGAGCTCCGGGTCGGTCCAACGCGCAAGCGCTTCGTGGGCGATGACCTGGCCGGTGCCGAGATCGAAGATTGGCTGGAACATGACACGAAGATTCTGGGTGAGTCCCGGAAGCTGGAGCGCGTGCTCGATCTGGGCACGTCTCCGACGCGGGGCCTCCATCCTGGGTTCGAACACCGCGACCCGGCAGGTGGGATTGTCCTTGGCCTGATAGAGAGCGAGATCGGCGTCGGCCATGAGGCGCGAGGGAGACTGCTCGCGGCTCTTTCGCGAAATGCCAAGGCCGCATGAGGCCGAAACGATGAACTCGCGGCCCTGGAGGATGGCTGGACCGTTGACCCCTTCGAGAATTTCCGCGCCGATCGCGGCCACTTCGTTGAGGCGGTAGCTGTGATGCAGGAGCACTCCAAACTCATCGCCGCCAAGGCGCGCGACCAAGCCGCGATCGCCTACTGCCGCGACCAGCCGGCCTGCAACTTCCTCGAGCAGCCTGTCACCGATCACATGGCCGAACGTATCGTTGACCGTCTTGAAGCGGTCGAGGTCGAGGATCGCCAATGAGAATCGTCCCGGCCGCTCGCCGGCCGCTGCGTCAAGTGCGGAAACAAAGGCGCGCCGATTGGGGAGACCGGTCAGAAAGTCGGTCGTAGCAGCGACCATTGCCTCTTGGTGCGCCTGCTCCGCGCGTTGCTGCTCGCCGGCAATCAAAGTGCGCGAGCAGACCACGCTGGTGAAGTGGCTGCTATGGGAGCCGAGCAGCCGCAAGGTCAGTAAAGCGACCACGACCAGCCCGAACGCTGCGCCCATGAACTGCCGCTCTTGCGACAGCGCGGCGACCAGCGAAATGGGGCCAATGATCAAGAGGAGGGGGATGCGGCCTGCAGCGGGCAGCGCAGTGAGGCCGTAGGCCACGCCGATGGCGGTCAGGCCGCCGAACAGGATCACAGCCATATGCGAGGCGGCATCGCCGACCTGGAGCAGGTAGAGGCAGCGCGCACAAACGGCGAGACAGACGGCGGCGGCGAAAATGACGGTCTGCGCCATTCTGTTGACCATCGTCCGGTAGGTCGCGTGCTTGCCGCTTCCGCTCCCGAACCAGTCGCGGATGCGAATGATCCCGCAGACGAGGATGAAGGTCGGAAGGTTGAGGCCAATCGACAGCGGGCGGTTTGCTGCGATCTCCATTGCCGAGAGATTCACGAGCCCGAGCAAGTATATGATCGGGACTTGGCGGCGGAGCGACCAGTAGCGCTCCTCGATCAGCGCGCGGCCGGATGCGGTCGAGACGTCGACACTCAGATATTTGTGCATCAAGCGCTTGAGCATGGGCTTTCGATCAACCGTTCCGCCTTGGGTGAAGTAACGGAACGTTCACGCCCGCACTCATGGCGGTGCTTAAGCCTGCAGCGCCAAAGACTTGGTAAACGCCTCGTCCGTTTTGAAAGGTTCACTCAATCGCATTGGCGGCTTTCAGCCGCTACGATGAAAGGCTGGGCGCGCTTGAGGAATGGAACCCCTCACATTGGTCAACAAGGCCGTCCTTGAAGTGGACGATCTTGCGCGCGTAAGCGGCCATGTCGGCTTCATGAGTCACGAGCAGCACCGTAAGACCAGCCTTGCGGTTCAGTTCGGACAATAATTCCATGATCTCGACAGATCTCTCGGAATCGAGATTTCCGGTCGGCTCGTCGGCGAGCAGTACGTCGGGCTCGGTTACGAGCGCGCGGGCAATTGCAACGCGCTGCTGCTGTCCGCCTGAAAGCTCGTTGGGCTTGTGATGTGACCAGTCGGCGAGGCCGACCTTTGCAAGAGCTGCCATGCCCTGCTCGTGTCGGACCCGTCGGCTCTCGCCGCGATAGAGCAACGGCAGCTCCACATTCTCGAGAGCGGTGGTGCGTGCGAGCAGATTGAACCCTTGGAATACAAAACCGAGGTAACGGCGCCGTAGAAGCGAACGCTGGTCTCGGCTCAATCCCTCCACATGCACGCCGCGAAACAGATAGTCGCCCGAAGTTGGCACATCGAGACAGCCAAGGATGTTCATCGTCGTCGATTTGCCCGAGCCGGACGCGCCCATGATCGCGACAAAATCGCCCGCTTCGACGTCGAAATCGATGCCCTTAAGCGCCTCGAATGCAGCCGGCCCATCACCGAAGCGTTTGGTGATTCCCCGCAGTGAGATCAGCGGATCGGGCATCTATTTGGCTGCGCCGCCCAGCTGACCTGTGATCACCTGCAGACCCGGGTGCACAGCTGGCCCGCTCACTTGAGTGAGGCTGCCGTTCGTGAAGCCGACAACCACCGAAATTGGCTTGGGCTGCCGATCCGGGCCGACGAACCAGATCTGCTGCTGCGCCCCGCGCGAAATGGCGGCATTCTTGGGCTGTTCCGGTGGTCCTCCGAAGATCATATTCTTCTTGGGCGGCGCTGGGGGCGTGAATCTGAGCGCCGAGTTTGGAACGAGGAGTACGTCTTTTACGGAATCGGTGACGATCCTCGCCGTGGCTGTCATCCCGGGCTTGAGCAGACCTTCGGGGTTGGAAACCGCGAGCACAGCCACATAGGCGACGACATTCGTGGTGCTCGTTGCGGCGGTCCCGGCGCTATTGACGATTGTCGTTGCGTTTGCACCAAGATCCACTCGAGTAACCGTCGCTGCGAAGGTCCTGTTCGGATAGGCATCGACCGTAAAGGTCGCCGGCGCACCCACGTGCAGCTCGCCGACGTCGGCCTCGTCGACCTTCACCTGGAGCTTCATTTTCGAAAGGTCCTGCGCGATCGTGAACAGGGTCGCGACATTGAACGAAGCGGCGACGGTTTGCCCGGGCTCGACCTGGCGCGACAGCACTACGCCGTCCACCGGCGAATAGATCGTGCCCTTCGCGAGGTTTGTCCGGTTGCTTGAGACATTTGCCCGGGCCTGCGCGACCTGCGCCTCGGCCTGGGCAACGTTCGCCGTAGCGCGGGCGTAATCGGCACGCGCAGTATCGAGCTCGGTTTTCGACGGCACCTTGCCGCCCGAGAGCTTGTACACCTCTTCCTCGCGGGAGAGATTCGCCCTCGTTTGGGCCACAGTTGCCCGGTTCTGCGCGACGGTCGCGACTGCGGCCTGAAGCGTTGCCTCGCTTTGCACCAGTGCGTCGCGCAGCTTCGAAAGATCGAGCTGGGCGAGCGGCTGTCCCTTCACGACATGATCGTTGTTCTGCACATAGACCTTGTCGACCAGTCCCGACTCTTCCGAGCCGACGTTGACCTGGACGGTGGGCGCGAGGTTTCCAGTCGCAGTGATCGTGACGTCGAGGTTATGCCGCTCGACCGGCGCGGTCGCATATTGAACCGGAGGCGCCGGCCGGAAGCAGCGCGCAAGCAATAGCGCCGCAATCAGCAAGGGGATGCCGATCAGCACCCACTTGCGCCAGCGTCGCCACCAGGTCCGCGGCGGCTGCCCAAGGAACGCGTCCATGTCTATCTTCGTCATGTCGGGTTCCCCGTCGGATTTGCCGCGCCCGGCTGCCATCCGCCGCCCAGCGCAACATAGAGTTGGACAAGCGCGAGCGCCTGGTCGGATTCGGCCGAAGCCAGCCCGTCGCGCGCGGAAAGCAGGCTCTGCTCACTTTGCAGAAGCGTGAGGAAGTCGATGAGGCCCGAACGATATCGGCTGCGCGCATAAACCGCG
>DASVYN010000142.1:0-1686 GCA_036392155.1 Sphingomicrobium sp. | reverse complement strand
AAAGGGCCGGAACGTCAGTGAAGGACCTTCAAGCCGAGCTTGAAGGTTGCGGGCCGCCACGGCGGGCTCAAAGAGAAGCGACTGCTAACCCGCCGTGCCGTAGGACCGACACACGAGCTCCGCCGCGCATGCGAGGCGACTGATGCAAAGCCTATTCGAGTTCTCGTATCCGCACCAAACGCGCTTCCGAGGCGGGACTGAAAGAGCTCGAAAATTCAGCGGAGAGTCCAAACAGCTTGACGCCGAAGGCCTGCCGGGAGAAAATTGCTGCGGAACCGAGCCGACGCCTTTGGGGGGCATGCGGCCGTGCGATCTTATAAGAAGTCTCCATTTCAACGGCCAGGACGTTCGCTGACGCTCGGTGCTCGGGCGGCGCTTGGCGCAGGAATTGCAGTTTCGGCGGTTGTCGCGATCATCGCAGCGACGGCGATTCCATCTCCCCGGCAGGACGCTGCTCACGCGACAGTCAGCAAGCCCAAAATCTTGACCTTGAGCACGGCGAGCTCGAACCCCGCCGCCGGGCAGCCCAGATCGGTCGCAGAAGCGGAGCCACCCGCCCAGCGATTTACCGGTAGAGTGGGCAAGAACCTAACCGAGTCGCTGACCGCCGCGGGAGTGCCCGAGCGCCAGGGCCGGGAATATGTCGCCATCCTCGGCAAGGCGATCGAGCTCGCCAATGGCCTCAGCGTCGACGACAAGTTCGACCTGGTGATCGAGCGGGCACCTGGCGGCAAGCTCGGCCAGCTCCTCTACGTCGGCATGGACCGGGTCGCCCGCTCCGACGTCGAGCTTCTGAAGTGGACCGACGGCAGGAACATAGTCTGGGTCAATGCCGACGGCGTCGGCGGCGAGGATAGTTCAGGGATTGGCCTTCCCGTTCATGGCCGCATGACCTCAGGTTTCGGCGAACGCTTCCATCCGATCCTCGGCTACGTGCGCTTTCATGACGGTGTTGACCTCGCCGCCGCGCCCGGAACCCCGATCGTTGCGGCGGCCGATGGACGAGTGATCGGCGCCGGATGGCGCGGCGGTTATGGGGAGCAGGTGGAGATCGTCCACGAAGGCGGGCTCGAGACCCGTTATGGCCATATGAGCCGCATCGCTGCGCACGCCGGCGAGATCGTCCGCAAGGGCGAGGTGATCGGCTATGTGGGTTCGACCGGCCTTTCGACTGGTCCGCACCTTCATTTCGAAGTTACGAGGAATGGCCGTCCAGTGAACCCGATGAGCGTCAAGATGACCAGCGGGCCCGGGCACCTCGAGGGCGAAAAGCTGCACGCGTTTCAAAGCGAGCTGCGCGGCCTGCTGCTGCTTCCGAACGCAGGCTGAAGCCCTCCTTCGCGCACCGCGACGGCAACAAAAGTTTGTCGTGTCGCTAGACTTGTCTAGGCTGCTCTTCAGCGGGAGGGCGCGGGTGAAATCCTTGGGCAGTCGACTGAATTCCGCGCCGGCGACGACAGGCAACATGCTTGTCTATGTCCTATGGTTGGCCGGTTTCCTGGGCACCGCCGTTGTCGGCGTAATGGGGGCTCACCTGATCCCCGTCTCGGAGCGCGATTTCGTTTCCGTGTGGGTCGCCGGAAAGCTCGCGACCAGCGGCCATGCCGCGCAGGCCTTCGATATCGACAGCCTGAGGGCGGCAGCTTCGACCTACGCCGGCACGACCTACAAGATCGCCTTCCCATA
>DASVYN010000141.1:0-9333 GCA_036392155.1 Sphingomicrobium sp. | reverse complement strand
CCGATGCCGGCGGGATCGGCTTCGATCGAACCGGGACCGGGAGCAATGCGGTCGCCCAATATGCACCGCCGATCGCCCAATGCCTTGCTGATTTGAAGTGCGTTCCGGACAAGTATCTGCTGTGGTTCCACCACCTGCCGTGGAACTATCGCATGCGCGACGGCAGCACTCTTTGGGCTTCGCTGGTCAATCAATACGATCGCGGCGTCGGCCAGGTCGAAGCCAACCGGCTCGGCTGGACCGAGCTCAGGTCCTATGTCGACCCGCAGCGGTTCGCGGCCGTGGATCGCGATCTTGTTTCTCAGCTTTGGCAGGCATGGTGGTGGCGCGACGCCTCGATCGCTTATTGGCAAAGCCTGTCGAAGCTGGAATTGCCGCCGGGCCATTCACCTCCGGCTCATCCGCTTTCATGGTATCAGGCAATTCATTTCGGCCACGTACCGGGATTTCTCGCACCCAGGATCGATCGCCGAACATTGTGCGTTGCAGGTAGAGGAGGCACGTCATGCGCTCTCTGATCTTCGTCCCCGCCGCAGTTCTTGCATTCGCGGGCTGCGCGGGTCCCGCTGAGCCACCGGGCGCCGGGCTCGCTCGGGAGCTCGCCGGGCATGTCGCTGGCCCAGCGCAGTCCTGCATATCCACCTTCCCCAGTCAGAACCTTCGGGTGATTGACCCGGCAACGCTCGCCTACGGCGAAGGCCGCACGATCTACGTCAACCATCTGGCCGCTCCCTGCCCCGCGCTCGAGCCGCTCAACACGGTCATTGTGCATGGCGGACTGGCCGGCGAATATTGCCGCGGCGACCGTGTCCAGGGCCGCGAACCGGGAGCGATCATCGCCGGACCGCAGTGCATCCTCAACAATTGGATTCCTTACAAGATGCCCTAGCGGCAAAGCGCTTTGTCACTTAGGTCTAAGCGCATGAGCGAAGGCACGCCGATCCGGCGCATTGTTATCGTCGGCGGCGGAACTGCAGGCTGGATGGCCGCGGCTGCGCTCGCCCGTTTCGTCGGGGGGGGCGGCCGGCGCATCGTTCTCGTCGAATCCGAAGCGATCGGCACCGTCGGAGTCGGCGAAGGCACGATCCCGCCGTTCCTGGAGTTCAACCATCAGCTCGGGCTCAATGAAGCCGAGTATCTTCGCGCGACACACGGGACGTACAAGCTCGGGATCGAATTCGTCGGTTGGACTGAGGAGGGGCAGCGCTACTTCCATCAATTTGGCGAGATCGGGCGGCCGCTGAACGGCCTGTCGTTTCACCAAGCTTGGCTCAAGCATCGCAAGAACCCGGCAGTGGGTTCACTTGCGGCTTATTCGATGTCGGCGGTCGCGGCGGCGAACCATCGTTTCGCCCATTCGTCCAAAAATCCCGATGAACCACTTTCGCAGCTCGCTTATGCCTTTCACTTCGACGCGTCGGCATATGGCCAATTCCTGCGCGGCTATGCCGAGAAGCTTGGCGCCGAGCGGATCGAGGGCCGTATCGTGGACGTCGAGCAAGATGCCGACACCGGTTTCGTCACTGCGCTGAAGCTCGATGACGACCGGCGCGTCCGCGGCGACCTGTTCATTGATTGCTCGGGATTTCGCAGCTTGCTGCTTGGCGACAGGCTGGGCGTGAGGTTCGAGGATTGGAGCCACTGGCTTCCGTGCGACCGGGCGTTGGCCGTGCCCTCAGAACGAAGCGATCCGCTCCTCCCCTTCACGCGCTCCACGGCGCATCCGGCGGGCTGGCAATGGCGCATCCCGCTGCAGCATCGCACGGGCAACGGGCACGTCTATTCCAGCGCGCACATGCCCGACGACGAGGCTGGGCGCATTCTGCTCGACACGCTGGATTCAAAACCGATTGCCGAGCCGCGGCTGCTCAAGTTCAAGGCCGGGCGTCGGTCGAAGTCCTGGGAGAAGAATGTCGTAGCGATCGGCCTTTCTGCAGGCTTCCTCGAGCCGCTCGAATCGACCAGCATCCATCTGATCCAGCACGCCGTCCAGAAGCTGCTCGCCCTGTTCCCCGGTCGCGGGATCAGCGGGATCGAACGCGACGAATTCAACCGTGCGATGGTCAATAGCTATGAGCCGGTGCGCGACTTCATCATTCTGCACTATCATGCGACGCGGCGGACCGAACCGTTCTGGGACTATGTTCGCACGATGGACCTGCCCGACACGCTGCAGCACAAGCTTGAGCTGTTCCGCGAGCACGGCCGCGTCTTCCGTTACAACAATGAGCTGTTCGACATCCCCAGCTGGGTCGCCGTGATGCTCGGCCAAGATGTCATTCCGTCGGCGGCGGATCCCCTGGTGGATGCAATGCCGGACGCCGAGGTGCTTCGGGCAATCGCCGAGCTCGGCGCGGGCTATGAGCGGACTGCGCTAAAGCTGCCGCTCGCGAGCGACTATATCGAGCGAATGGTCGCGCAAGCTTAGCTAATGGATCGTGGCGACGGCAGGTTCGTCGCTTATCGTCACCTTTGCCCGGTGAGCCGCCATCGAAAACAGGAACAGCACCGCATAGCAGGCCGCCGGCACGATGAAGGCTTTGACGTAGCTCGTGTGCTGCGAAACCAACCCGACCAGCGGTGGGATCAGCGCCCCGCCGATGATCGCAAAGCACAGGAAGCCTGAGGTTGCCTCGTTGCTTGCGCTCGATCGCTCCAGAGTCAGGGTGAAGATCACCGGGAACATGATCGAGTTGAACAGGCCGATGCATAGCGCGACAACGCCGGCCGCGATGCCGCCAACCGTGAAGATGTAGAGGCACATCACGCACGCGGTTGCCGTGAACACCGCCAACAACATCGCCGCTTTGACCCGGGCCAGAAGCGCCGAGCCGATTGCGCGCCCGACCATCGCGCCGCCCCAGTAAAGGGCTACGGCCTTGCCCGCCTCTTCGGCCGATACGCCGAAGCCGGTCTGCGGGCCCATGATGTGCCCGATGAGCGGATAGCTGAACGGCACCTCGCTCTGTCCCCAGATCGAATCGGAGTGAAGAAAGAAAGCCATTTGCGTGCCGATGGCGACTTCGGCGCCGACGTAGAGGAAGATCGCGAGGCCGCCGAGCAGCGCCCAGCGTGAGGACAAGGCTTCGCCGATGACCGCAATGATTCCGCGGCGTGCGACTTCCTGCGACGGCGGCGGCGCAGCATCGGTCACCACCTTGCGGAAAACGACGAACAGCAAAGCAAGCGCGATAATGAAGCCGCAGATCCAGAAATAGGCCCGGTCGATCCCGGCGAGCGAGCCCAGTCGCGCCGCCTGGGTAGTCGCTTCGCACTGTTTCGTTTCGATGCCCTTGAGAAACAGCACCGCGCCAAGATAGGGGCCGATGAAGGTGCCGAGCGAATTAAAGGTCTGACTGAAGGTCAGCCGGAAGTGGCTGTATTCGGGTTTGCCGAGCGCGGCGGCGAGCGGGTTCGCAGCGACCTGAAGGATCGTGATTCCGCTGGCCAGTACGAACAGGCCGACCAGCACCAGATTGTAGGTCACCAGGTTAGCAGCTGCGAGCATCAACAGGCAGCCGGTCGCCATCAGCGCAAAGGCGATGAGGATAGTTGGAATGGACTTCATCCGCGCGAGCAGCAGAGCGGCGGGAAAGCTCATCACTCCATAGGCGATGAAAAAAGCGAAGGCGCTCAGCTGCGCGCGAACGTCGGTCAAACAGAAGATGCCCTTCACGGCGGTGACCACTGGGTCGTTCAGGGAGGTGATGAAACCCCAGGCGAAGAACAGACAGGTGACGATGATGTAAGCACCGGTGACGCCCGCCGATGAACGCTGCTGCATTGAAGTTTCCCTCTCCTCGATCCGCAAGCCCAAACTGGCAGTGAAAAATCTGTCGCACAAGGCGAACAGTTAGCGCTAACCTCCCCGCTCGGAGGAGCCGGCCTTGCGCACCATGTTTCGATCTATTGCAATCATCGTTGCGCTCGTCTTCTGCGTGCCTGCGGCCGCACAGGTCGTGCGCGTCGATGGCGGCCTGGTCCGCGGAAAGGCGTGGAGCGGAAGCACCTTGTTCCGCGGCATTCCGTTCGCAGCGCCGCCTGTCGAAAATTTGCGCTGGAAACCGCCGCAGCCGGTGATTCCATGGAAGGGCGTCAGGGACTCGCTCGACCAGCCGCCGTCCTGTGTCCAGAACGATCAGGGCTGGAACCACGGCGATTATGTGATCGGACGCGAAGACTGTCTGACGCTCGATGTGCGGACGCCCTCAATGAGCGGCAAGCTGCCGGTGCTGGTGTGGATCCACGGCGGCAGCAACCGCGCAGGCGGACCCAACGACATCGTTCTGTCCGATGTCGGCAATCGGGTCGTGATCGTCGGCGTTAGGTATCGGCTCGGCATTTTCGGCTTCCTGTCGCACCGCAAACTCAGCGCCGAGCAAGGCGGATCGTCGGGCAATTACGCTTTGATGGATCAGATCACCGCTCTCCAATGGGTCCAGCGCAATATCGCAAGCTTCGGCGGCGATCCCAAGAATGTGACGATCGCCGGCGAGTCCGCAGGTTCTGAAGATGTCAGCCTGATGCTTGCCGCCCCGGCTGCGCGCACGCTCTTCCAGAAAGCAATCATGGAAAGCGGCACGCCCGGATTCGGAATGCCGTTCCGCACCCTCACCGACGCGGAGCGGATCGGCGATCAGGCCGACGCTTTGCTGGGCGCCAACGGCGATCTCGCCAGGCTGCGCGGCATGTCGGTCCCGGCGCTGCTTGCGGTCGATCTCAAGCTCCACGACGACGCGCTCGAATCCGACGCGATGATCTGGCTGCGCACAACGATCGACGGCAAGGTCTTCCCGGGCGACCCGCGCGCGTTGCTCGAAGAAGCGCCGCCAAGGCCGGTGCTCCTCGGATCGAACCTCGTCGAATTCGGGGTCGAGCGCCCTCATCGCGATCCGCTGATTGCCAAGGCCTTCGGCACTCACGAAGCCGAGGCCCGTGCTTTCTACCACGCTGACGGGGTCGATCCTCCAGCCGATGCGCGAATGGGCAGTCTTGACGACCAGATCGGGACCGACATCATCTTCCGCTGCCCGACGGAGCATATGGCCGAGATCCTGTCGGCCAGGGGTGCGCCGGTCTGGCGCTACGAGTTCGATGCAGCTCCAAACGGCGCAAGGACCTCGCACGCGGCGGAAATTTCTTATGCCTTCGGCGATTCAACCTTTGATCACAGCCTGTCGCTCAAGCCCTATTGGCTGAACTTCATCCGAAGCGGCGATCCCAATGGTTCCGGTCTCGCCGAGTGGCCACTTTTCACCCCTGCGCAGCACAGCCACGCGATGTTCAGCGAGGCAGGAGTTACTGCCCTGGGTGCGCTGCGCGCGCAAATCTGCTCGCTTTCGGACCGCATATGACAATCGGACGACGCCAATTGCTCAAGTGGACTGTTGCAGCGCCATTGCTGTTCTCGTCTGCCGCCGGCTCCGCCAAGCAGAGTATACCTCCCGGCGCGGACTGGCTGACATGGTTTCACGGCTGGTTCGCGCGCGATTTCGGAATGGTCGGCTATTATGCCGACGACAATGCCAGGCTCCTCGCCTCGGCCGAACCGGTCGATGTCGTCTTCATGGGCGATTCGATCACCGAGCTCTGGTTCAACAAGCGTCCCGGCTTTTTCACGCGCGGTCGGGTGGACCGCGGGATCGGCGGCCAGACCACGTCGCAAATGGTGCTCAGGATGATGAGCGACGTCGTCGACCTGAAGCCGAAGGCCGTGCACATCATGGCCGGTACCAACGATATCGCCGGCAACACCGGGCCGATGACCATCGCGATGAGCGAAAACAATTTGCGGGCAATGACCGATATCGCCCGGCGGCATGGGATTAAGGTGCTGCTGGCGTCCATCCCTCCGGCAGCGCGATTTCCCTGGCAACCCGGAGTGGAGACGCGTCGACCGATTGCTGCAATCAATGCTTGGCTGAAACGCTTCGCACTCGAAAGCGGGGCGACATGGGTCGACTATCATCAAGTCCTCGACGACGGCTCGGGCGCGATGAAGTCGGGTCTTGCAGTCGACGGTGTTCATCCCACTGCCGCCGGCTATGACGCGATGGCGAGCGTGATCGAGCCGATCCTGAGGAAGATGTTCAGGCGCTAGCCGCGCTCATCGCAAGCGCGATCGAACCAAGGGGCCCGGCGTTCGATCCCAGCTCGGGCGGGCGAACATATGACCCGCCGCCGGGCAGCAGCATATAGCCATTGAGGCTCTGCTCGAGCATCCGGTTGACGCGCCCGACGAGGTGCGGCTGCCGGTCCATGACCCCGCCGCCGAGCGCGATTGTCCGCGGTGCCGCGGCGCAGACGATCACATGGCACAATTGGGCAAGGGTCCAGCCGACTTCCTCCCACACAGAATCATTGTCCGGCACTTCTTCGAACGAACGATTGCCAAGCCGGGCCTTGAGCGCAGTTCCCGAGGCCAGCCCTTCGGCGCAGTCACGATGGTAGGGACAGCAACCTGCAAATTCATCGCCGGCAAGTCGGGTGGTGCGGATATGGCCAAGCTCCGAATGGGCAAAGCCCCGCGTCGGCTTGCCATTGACGATCAGCCCGACGCCGATCCCAGTGCCCACCGTGATGTAGGCGAAGTCCTCCATTCCCCGCCCTGCCCCCCAACGCATCTCGGCAAGCGCTGCGCCGTTGACGTCGGTGTCGAAGCCCGTCGGAACGCCGCATGCCCGCTCCAGGCGCAGCGCAACGTCGGTGCCGCTCCAGCCCGGCTTGGTAGTCCGCACGATCTGCCCATAGCTTGCCGATTGCTGATCAAGATCGACCGGGCCGAAGCTCGCAATGCCCAGAGCGTCAAAGCGATGGGCCAGACACCATATGCGCAAGATGGCCTCGATTGGCCCGAGCGTCGCTTCGGGGGCGGTCGTCGGAACAACCTTGCGCTCGATAATATCTTCAGGACCGCGCGCGAGGATTGCGACGCACTTGGTGCCGCCGAGCTCCACCCCGGCGTACACGGAATGGCTCATGCTGCACTCGTTGCCGGCTGTGCTGCGCAGCAGCTTTCGATGAAAGCGGCGTGCGAGGGAAGGGTATCGACACGATGCTTGATCGCGCTTCTGATTCTCGCCAGCGCCAGCTGCAGCTCGTCCTCGGGTAAGGTGTCCGCAATCGGATGGTGGGATTGGGGCACGAGACCCTGGCCGTAGAGCACTGCGAACCAGCTGGTTTCGCTGAACAGGTCGCCGGGGACCATGTGCGCTTCGCCGCGTTCGCGGAACAGTTCGAGCTTTGCAGCAAGCGAGTCCGGAATGGCCATGTTCCGGCAGTATTGCCAGAACGGCGTATCGTCTCTTTCGGTCACTTTATAGTGAGCGATGATGAAGTCACGAACATGATCGTAGAGCACATCCATTTCACGATTGTGCTGATCGATCAGAACCGGATTGACCTCACGCATTGGGAACATCTCGAACCATTTCATGATGGCCACCTGGATCAGGTGGATGCTGGTCGATTCGAGCGGTTCCAGAAAGCCGGAGGAAAGGCCCACCGCGAGACAGTTCTTGACCCAGCCCAAGCGCCGCTTGCCGGCAGTGAAGCGAAGAATCTTCGGATCCGCTCCGGGCTTGCCGTCGAGCCGTTCGAGCAGCAACCGTGATGCCTCGTCTTCGGAAATATAGGCATCGCAGAAGACATAGCCGTTGCCGGTGCGATGCTGCAGCGGAATGCGCCACTGCCACCCGGCCTCGCGTGCGGTCGAGCGCGTAAAAGGTGTGGGGTCCTCCACCCGTTCGCACGGCACTGCAGCCGCCCGATTGTTCGGAAGCCAGTGGCTCCAGTCGTCGAAGCCGGCTTCGAACACGCCTTCGATCAGCAGTGCGCGAAAACCGGAACAATCGATGAAGAAGTCGCCGGCAAGTTGCGATCCGTCGGCGAGCTTCACAGCTTCGATGTAGCCCGTTTCGGAATTCTGCTCGACGCTTACAATGCGCCCCTCGCGGCGGGTAATGCCGCGGCGCTCGGAGTAGCGGCGGAGGTAACGGGCGTAGGTCGACGCGTCGAATTGATAGGCGTAGTTGATTCGCGGCAGCTGCCCGTCGGCCGATTCCTGGGTACGTGCGAACTTGCCTAGCCGAGCCGCCTCGGCCTCGGCGATAAAGCGCGAGCAATCCGGATCGCCGCCGGACTGCATCCAGCGCAGCCAATAGTTCATGAAGCCGACGCCGCCCTTGATCGCAGCGCCAAACAGCCCGAACGGATGGAAATAGCGACTTCCGGGTCGTCGCCAGTCTACGAAGTCGATGCCGAGCTTGAATGTCGCATTCGTTTCTCGAACGAATTCGTCCTCATCGATGCCGAGAAGGGCATTGTACTGCATGATCGGCGGGATCGTCGCTTCGCCCACCCCGACGGTTCCGATTTCTTCCGATTCGACGAGCGTGATGGAGTGACTGTGCGTGCCGATCACCTTGGCTAGCGCAGCCGCAACCATCCATCCTGCAGTGCCGCCACCGACTATGACAATGTTGCGAATCTGTTCAGCCACCTTCAACGACCTCCGGCTGGGCTTGCGGTGTGAGGTTGATCAGGAAATCGTCGACGGAGGGCATTGAGCCAACCAGTGCATGGATGTCCTGCAATCTTTGATGCACTTTCGCGATATGCCCTTCCTCCGGCAGCAGGTCGACCCGCGGATCGTAGGTTTCCGGTATGAGGCCGTGCCCCAGGAAAAGGCTCGCCCAACTGCCTGAATCGAACGCCTCGTTGTGAAACTGCGCCACCTGACCCCGCGCTGCGAAGAGGTCGATCTTCGATTGGAGGCTCGCCGGGCAAGGCGCATCCCGGCAGCGGTCCCACAAGATATCGTCGAACCGGCGGTTGAGCTTGTAATGCGCGACCTGGGAATCGCGCATGTTCTCGGCGATCGAGCGGACGCCGCGGTCATAGGCGTCGGCTTCCGGAAGCGCCCCGCTTTCAGCCGGGAAGAATGCCATCAGATGCGATATGCAGCTGTGCGCAACGTGCAGCTGAACAGCGTCGAGAGGCTCGAGGGCAAAGGCAGATTCGCCGACCGCAGCGCAGTTTCCCACCCAGATTCGTTCGCGAATCCCTTGGTTTAGCTCGGAAACCAGGGCGTCGCCGGCGATCGGAAGCCCGGCGATGAGCGGAAGGGTGTCGGCCATCTCACGATCCGATCTCAGCCGAGAATCATATATCGCAACGACCGCTGCCCGGTCCTGGAGCGGATAAATTCCGACCCATCCATCCCGAAAGGCCGAGATCTGGCTGAAGGCCGGTGTGGGCTGCAGTCGCTTGCCCGACGCAGCGATCATCCGATCGCAAGGCAGCCATTCACGCCATGACTGGAAGTCGGCTCCA
>DASVYN010000140.1:0-5675 GCA_036392155.1 Sphingomicrobium sp. | reverse complement strand
CCGCTACTTCGATTTCGTCATGGTCGCGTTCGTCGTGGTGCTACTGCTGTCGAACGTGATCGGCGCGGAGAAGCGCTCGTTCCTCGACCTGCCGGGAATCGGCCCATGGCCGTTTGGGGCGGGCATCCTCTTCTTCCCGATCTCCTACGTCATCGATGACGTGCTGACCGAAGTCTATGGCTATGCGCGCGCGCGCCGGGCGATCTGGGCCGGGTTCGCGGCGCTGCTGTTCATGGCAGTGATGGAATGGACAGTAGTCCATCTTCCAGTCGCCGAAGGCTGGACAGGTCAGGGTGCCTATGAACGCGTGTTCGGATCCGGCTGGCGGATCATTCTTGCCTCCATAACCGCTTTCTTCGTGGGCGAGATTCTCAATTCCTTCGTCATGGCCAAGATGAAGATCTGGAGCGAAGGCCGTAATTTGTGGGCGCGCTTCTGGGGCAGCACCATTATCGGCGAGGGCGCCGACAGCCTGATCTTCTATCCGCTCGCTTTCTATGGAATGGCCGACTGGCCGGTGAGCGCGCTTGGCGAAGTGATGTTGAGCCAGTTCATCCTGAAGGTAGGCTGGGAAATCCTGCTGACGCCCCTGACCTACGCGGTCGTCGGGTGGCTCAAGCGCAAGGAAGGCATCGACGTGTACGATGTCGGAACCAATTTCACGCCGTTCACGACCGACGTCTAATTCGCTCGCGGACGTTTCGTGAGGAGCAGGACCGCACAAAATGCCGCAGCGAGTTATGCCGCTCTCTGGTCAGGATGACGAACGGGTCGCGCAGGAGCCAAAGTCCTTCGGCCCAAACCGCGCGCCACATGGGCTGCAAAGAGTAGTGAAAACCCGACGCCGGCGGTCCCGACGTAGATGCCGCATCAAGCTGCAATAGTTTCGAGGAGACCTTCGAACAGCCGGCGCCCGTCGGTGCACCCATGCGCCGGCTCGAAGGCGCGTTCGGGGTGCGGCATCATCCCCAGCACATTGCCATTTGGATTGAGGATCCCGGCGATCGACCGAGCCGAACCGTTGCACTCTTCGGCATAACGGAACACCACGCGAGCCTCACCTTCGAGACGATCGAGCGTTTCCTCGTCGGCCTGATAATTGCCATCGTGATGGGCGATCGGAATGAGCAGCTTCTCCCCCCGCTCATAGCGGTTGGTAAACAGGGTTTGGCTATTCTCCACCGTAAGCGCGACCGGCCGGCAGATGTAGTGCAGCGCCGCATTGCGCATCAGCGCGCCAGGCAGCAGTCCGGCTTCGGTTAGGACTTGGAAGCCGTTGCAGATGCCGATCACCGGCACTCCGCGGTCGGCCGCGGCCTTCACCGCCTGCATGATCGGAGAGCGCGCCGCCATTGCTCCGGAACGAAGATAGTCGCCGTAAGAGAAGCCTCCCGGCAGACCGACGAACTCGGTGCCGTCGGGAAGCTCGCTTTCCTTGTGCCAGACCATTGCCGGCTTGCGGCCGGTTGTCTGCTCCAGCGCCACTGCGAGGTCGCGGTCGCAATTGGAGCCAGGGAAGACGACTACGGCGCTCTTCATGCGTCCTCCAGCCGCTCAATCCGGAAATTCTCGATGACAATATTCGCCAACAATTTTCGGCACATGTCCTCGATCTCCGAATCGCTGGTGCCATCTGCAAGATCAAGCTCGATCAGCTTGCCGGCGCGAACGTCGTTCACGCCCGAGAAGCCCAATCCCTCGAGCGCATGATGGATCGCTTTGCCCTGCGGGTCGAGGACTCCGTTTTTCAAAGTAATGAACACGCGCGCTTTCATGGGCCTGCCTGATGATTTCTTCCGGACGTGCCGCTCCTATGGCGAGAGTGGCCGAGACGGACAAGCTTTACCCTCTCTTTACCCTGATCAGTGATGATCAGCCACTCGCCGGTAAGCTATTCACCGGGGGTGGGAGGAATTTCCTATGGTCGGCGGTGTTGCGATCGCGATGTTCGTGGTGTTGGTCGGTTGGGGCGGCAAATATTTCGGCTGGAGCGATCCGGACGGCAAGGTCCAGCTCGCGCTCGTGACCGCGTTCATCCTCGGAATTATCGGCGGGTACCGGGCCAGGAGCTAGGCTACTGCTCAATAGCCGCTCAGCGCCGCCACCCGCTCGCGATGATAGAAAACATCGCCGAAGAGCTGACCAAGCACCGCTTGGCGTTTCATAAACAGTCCGATGTCATGCTCATCGGTCATTCCGATGCCGCCGTGCATTTGCACGCCTTCGCTTGCTGCCAGGCTGGCGACGTCCGCCGCCTTGGCCTTGGCGGCGGAGACGAAGAGCTCCGCTCGCCCGTCGCCCCGGTCGAGAAGCGCTGCCGCCTTGAGCGCCACAGCGCGGGCAATCTCGATCTCCGAATAGAGGTGAGCCGCGCGGTGCTGGAGCGCCTGCATCTCGCCGATCAATTTTCCAAACTGCTTGCGCTGCTTGAGATAGTCGAGGGTCATTGCCGAGGCACCGGCGGCCACGCCTACCAGTTCTGCCGCCGCCGCGGCCCGACCCGCGTTAAGGGCTCGGGACAGCGGCACCCAGCCGCCGTCCACTTCGCCAATCACCGCGTCGGCGTCGAGTTCAACATTGTTGAACCTCAGCAGCGCTGCCTTGGAGCTGTCGACCAGCGCCGCATTCTCAACCACCAGCCCGGCGCAATCCCTCGGCACAGCGAACAAGGTGAGGCCATTCTTCTCGCCGGCTAGGCCGCCGCTTCGGGCAAGCGTGACGATCATGTCCGCAGACCCGCCCTGGACGACGAACTGCTTGGCCCCGTTCAGAACGAAACCGTTGCCCTGGCGCTTCGCTTCCAGCGCAGTGCGGTCGGGCATGTGACGGGCTTGCTCGTCGACCCCGAGCGCAAGCACCGCCTGACCCGATAATATGTCCGGATACCACCGGTCCGCGTGCTGCGTATCTTCGATCGCGCGAACGGCGACGACCGCAGTCGTGAGGAACGGAGAAGGCGTAAGATTGCGCCCGATCTCCTCGAGCACCAGTGCGACCTCGACCGCACCCAGGCCCAGACCGCCGTGGCTCTCGGGAATGCAGATTCCGGTCAGCCCGAGCTCGCCGAACCGTTTCCACAGCCCGTGACCGAAGCCGTCCTTGCAATCGATGTCGCGCCAGTGACGGAGCTGTTTGGCGATGCCTCCTTCCTCGGCGAGGAAGCTCGCAGCGGTCTCCTGCAGCATTTTCTGGTCGTCGGTCAGCAGCGACATGCTTCAGGATCCCGGCAAGTGCAGGATGTGCTTGGCGATAATATTGAGCTGGATTTCGCTCGTCCCGCCTTCGATCGAATTGCCTTTGCTCCGCAGCCAGTCGCGTGCTGCCTTTCCCCGGTGCGAGCGTTCGCCGGCCCAATCCAGCGCGTCGCTTCCCCCTCCCGCCATGACGAGCGCGTTGCGGCGTTTGTTGAGCTCGGTTCCGGCATATTTCATCAGCGATGCCGAGGCAGGGTGCGCTTCTCCCGCCTTCCACATCGCCGCAAAACGTTCGCTCATCGCAGCGAAGGAGAGCGCGTCAACGTCGAACGCTGCAATTTCGGCGCGCAGCAATGGATCGGCCGGCTTGATAACCGGCCCGAGGGTCACGCTTGCGCCGCTCGTGCCGAGGCCCATGCCGGCGATCATCTCACGCTCGTGGCCGAGCAGATATTTGGCGACGTCCCAACCCTTGTTCACTTCGCCGACGATCTGATCTTTGGGAACCTTCACGTCGTCGAAGAAGGTCTCGCAAAAGGGCGAGGAGCCGCTGATCAGCAGGATCGGTTTGGTCGAAACTCCCGGCGACAGCATGTCGAACAGAAGGAATGTTATTCCGCCCTGCTTGGATTCGGCCGAGGTGCGGACCAGGCAGAAGATCCAGTCGGCCTTGTCGGCATAGCTGGTCCACACCTTCTGACCGTTCACGAGCCAATGATCGCCCTTATCCTCGGCCTTGGTCTGCAAGCCGGCAAGGTCGGAGCCCGCGCCCGGCTCAGAATAGCCCTGGCACCAGCGGATCTCGCCGCGACCGATTTGCGAGAGATAGTGTCGCTTCTGCACCTCGGTCCCGAACTTGAGCAGCGCCGGCCCCAGCATCGAGATTCCAAAGCTGGTGAGCGGCGGCCGGGCGCCGATGCGTTGCAGCTCTTCCTTGAGCACCGACGCCTCGGCTGGCGATAGGCCGCCGCCGCCATAGTCCTTGGGCCAATCGGGCACCGTCCACCCGCGTCCAGCCATTATCTCGAGCCAGCGACGCTGCGCGTCCGACTTGAAGACCCAATTGCGCCCGCCCCAGCACAAGTCCGATTCAGAGTGGATCGGCTCGCGCATCTCCGGCGGGCAGTTTTCATCGAGAAACGCGCGTGTTTCAGCGCGAAATTGGTCCAAATTGCTCATCGACGACCTTCTCCACAGTCACTTACGCCGACCAGATCCCGATCAGCGCAGCGATCACGACCAGCAGCAGCAGGAAATTCATCGGCACCAGCAGCGCGCGCGGAATCGGGCGAATATCCGGGTGCGACATCGTCGGTATTCCCCTCAGTTCGCGCCAGACTGCGGCGACCAGGCAGAAGCCTGCGAACAGGATCAGCACCGTCCCTGTGATTTTGCCGACCCATTGCGGCAGGATGTCCTTCACCAGCGCTCTCGCGCCGATCCCCGCCGCAAGCGAGGCAAGGGCGGTGCGCACCCAGGCGGCATAGGTTCGCTCGGCCGCCAGCAATGTGCGGTCGCCGGCGAGCACCGTCCGCCGGTCGGCCTTGCCGGTCAGCTCGCTGCCTGTGCGTTCGAACGCTTCGGCGCTGCGCTTGATCTCTGCGGCATCCTTGCGGAGCTGCTTGCTGTCGCTCGCGGCAGGGTCGTCCATCGGCGATCTCCTCGTGCCGGCGGATAGCGTTGGACAGGGTCACTCGTCCACTTGCAAGGCTGTAAGCAGCGGCCTAGCGCCGTCCGCCGGAGACCCGCCATGGAAGATGTGATGGACAAGCCGACCACCAGCCCGATCTCGACCCGCAAGCACGGTGACGTGCTCATCATTTTGTCCAACAACCCGCCGGTGAACGCGCTGTCCACGCCGGTCCGTCAGGGCCTTGTGGGCGCGATCGCCGAGGCGGAGGCTGACGATGACGTCAAGGCGGTGGTGATCGCCTGCGAGGGTCAGACCTTCTTTGCCGGCGCGGACATTACCGAGTTCGGCAAACCCCCGCAGCAGCCGTGGCTTCCGACAGTCGTAGATACGATCGAGAATTGCTCCAAGCCGGTGGTCGCGGCGATCCATGGAACTGCGCTCGGCGGGGGACTCGAGGTTGCGCTTGCCTGCCATTATCGGGTGGCTGTGCCGTCGGCGAAGCTCGGGACACCCGAGGTGAAGCTCGGATTGCTTCCGGGAGCGGGCGGAACGCAGCGGCTGCCCCGGGTTGCGGGCGTCAAGAAGGCGCTCGAAATGTGCACGATGGGCAATCCGATCAGCGCGAAGGAAGCGTTCGCTTGCGGGCTCGTCGACCGGCTGGTCGAGGGCGAGCTGATCCCGCACGCGGTCGCCTATGCCGAGGAAGTGCGCGACATCCGGCCCTTGCCCAAATCGTCGGAGCGGCAGGACCGCGTAAGCGATGCCGAACCTTCGGTCTTCGACGAATTCCGCAAGGTGAACGCCCGGAAATTCAAAGGCTTCGACGCGCCGGAGGCGAATATTCGGGC
>DASVYN010000139.1:0-4079 GCA_036392155.1 Sphingomicrobium sp. | reverse complement strand
GACAGCGGCGTCCAAGAGGGCTTGCTGACGATTTTTTGCCGGCACACGTCCGCGTCGCTCATTGTGCAGGAGAATGCGGCCCCGGCCGCTCGCCGCGATCTGGAACGCTATTTCGCGCAGATCGCACCCGAAGCTGCGTCCTACGAGCATGATGACGAAGGTCCCGACGACATGCCCGCGCATTTGAGAAGCGCGCTGACAGCGACGCAGCTCTCGATTCCGGTGCACGGCGGCACGCCGGTGCTCGGTACCTGGCAGGGTATCTTTCTGTTTGAACATCGCAGCAACCGGCCGGAGCGCCAGATTGCGCTCCACCTGATCGGCGAATGAGCCTCGAATCGGTGCGAGCTTGGCTCGCGGACCATGCAGCCGATCTTCGGCTGATCGAAGTCGATGAGAGCACCGCGACCGTCGAGACTGCGGCGAAGGCACTGAGAGTTGAGCCGGGGCGAATCGCCAAGACGCTCGCAGTCCGAGCGCGGGATCATACATTCCTGCTCTGCACGCGGGGCGATGCGCGGCTCGATAACCGCAAGTGCAAGGACGAGTTGGGAGCGCGTCCGCGAATGCTGGGGCCAGGCGAGACGCTCGAGCTCACCGGCCATCCGGTCGGGGGCGTCTGTCCCTTCGGACTGAAGAATGAGCTGCCGGTCTATCTCGATGTGTCGCTAAGGGCCTGTGAGGTCGTTTATCCGGCCGGTGGCTCGCTCAACACGTCAGTGGAAGTGAAGACTGAGCGCCTGTTCGCGCTGGTCGCCGAGCGTTGGGTCGATCTATGCCGTTTGCCGGAAGAAGCGGTCGGGGAGTAAATCCCCACGCGCGACATCGCCGAGGGGCCACGGCGTTCCGCTGATCAACGATTCGACGATTGCAGCCATTGCCGGCGAGGTCTGCAGCCCGAAACCGCCCTGCCCGGCAAGCCAGAAGAAACCTTCGGAATCGGGCGCGAATCCGGCCGCAGGGCGTCGGTCGGGCGTGAAGGTCCTAAGTCCCGCCCAACGGCTATGGATGTGCTCGACTTTCACGACCGTGCGCTCCTCCATCCGATAGGCAGCGAGCGCGACTTCATATTCGTCCGGCTGGGCGTCGCAGGGATCGCTTGGGACCTCGTCCATCGGCGAGGCGAACAATCGCCCGCTCTCCGGCGCGAAATAGAGCTCGTCGCCAATTGTCTTGGCGAAGGGCAGACCCTCAAGCTTGGTATCCGGCGGGGCGTCAAAGGTGATGATTGTCCGCCGCTTTGGCGCGAGACCCAAAGGCAGCACGCCGGCGAGGACAGCAATCCCGTCTGCCCAGGCCCCTGCGGCATTGACCAGAATCGCTGCCGAGAAGGCTTCGCCGGCCTCGCTCGTCGCCGTCCAGACTCCATTCGCGCGTTCGATCTTTGCAACCCGAGCTCCGGTACGAAGTTCGCCGCCGCGGCTGCGCAATTGCCGCAAATTGCCCTGGAGCAGCGCGTGGGGATCGAGCCGGATGCCGTTCCGATCCGCAATCCCGTGGGCCGCATCCCCTTTCAGCAGCGGGCACAGCGCGTGCACGCCGTCGGCATCAAGCCGCTCGAGCTGTGCGAAAAGCGACAGCTCGGCCTCGAGCGCTCCGAGCGCCTCGCTCTCCTCCTCGCGAGCGTGGATCAGAACCGGCATGCGTCTTCCAAGCTCGCCGAAGCCGTTTGACGGCGAGTCGAAGAATGGGCGGCTCGCAAGCGTCAGTGCGCGCACCAGCCGATCGCCGAGCGCATAATGAAGCATGGTCGCGCTCCGGCCCGACGAATGGAAGCCGATCTGCTCCTCGGCCTCGAGCACCAGCACGCGCGCATGTTTCGACAGTGCCGCAGCAGCCGAGAGCCCTGCGATACCGCCGCCGATCACGAGGATGTCGGAATTGCGCATCCTCGTCAGGCGGCGAGCCGCGGATTCACAACCTTGCCGCTTTGCGTCAGGCGGACTGATTTGATGATTTCGTCATCGTCGGGAAGCAGCGGACGGCCCTGCTCTTTGTCCCAAAAGGCCGAGAGAAAATTATAGAGGTTGCGCGCGAACAACGCCGATGCATCGGAAGCAAGGCTTCGGGCGAGATTTGTAGCGCCAATGATCGTCACGCCATGTTTCACAATACGATTCCCGCTGACGGTGCCCTCGACATTGCCGCCGGCATCCGCCGCGAGGTCAACGATCACGCTGCCGGCACGCATGGTTGCGACCTGGGCGTCGCTGATCAGGCGCGGCGCCGGCCGTCCGGGGATCAGCGCGGTGGTGACGACAATATCCTGCTTGGCGATATGCCCGGATACCAGTTCGGCCTGAGCCTTTTGATATTGTTCCGACATTTCGGTCGCATAGCCGCCGGACCCCTCGCCTTCGATTCCGGCGACATCTTCAACAAAGATGGGCTTTGCGCCGAGCGATTGGATCTGCTCCTTCGTCGCCGAGCGCACGTCGGTTGCGCTAACCTGCGCGCCCAGACGCTTGGCGGTTGCAATGGCCTGCAGGCCGGCAACCCCGACGCCCATCACGAACAGCTTGGCCGGACTGACCGTACCGGCTGCGGTCATCATCATCGGGAAAGCGCGCCCGTAGACGGCAGCGGCCTCGACCACAGCCTTATAACCGGCGAGATTCGACTGGGAGGAAAGAATATCCATCGACTGGGCCCTGGTGATGCGCGGCATCCACTCCATGGCGACGGCTTCGAGGCCCGCTGCGGCATAAGCGTCAATCGCACTGCGGCGGCGAAGCGGATCGAGCGCCCCGACCAGCAGCGCCGCTTTCTCGGCGCCCTTGAGTGTCTCGGGATCAGGTCCGTTGACGACGAGAATGATTTCTGCGCCCTTGAGGACGTCCTGTCGCGATCCGGTCCTGGCCCCCGATTGCTCGAACTCCAGGTCGCTGACCGATGCGCCCTCGCCGGCACCCTTCTCGACCGCGACCTCGGCACCAAGGGCGGTGAATTTCTTGACGGTCTCGGGAATGGCCGCGCAGCGCGTCTCGCCCGCGTCCTCCTTCAGGACGGCGATCTTCATCCCTTTATCGGTCGAGAATGAGAAGGACGATGAACCCGATGGCGAGGCATGTCAGCGCGCCCCATTTCAGCAGCTTCGTGAAGCGCGTGTAATCGCGCACATGTATTGCGACGTCCTGCGTCGGCGGACTGACCAGGAGCGGCTCTTCTTCGGCCATTCAAAATCCCCTCGTGTGTAGCGAAGTGTTGGAAACGCCCATAACAAGGCGATCGCGGGTTCGGAAAGCCCCAGGCGCAGCGCTTAAGCTCGCCTTTACCGCTCTTGCTTAGAATAACCGGCAAAAGGGCGAGGATATGCGCGAAGAACCGACACGTTCGCTCCTATTGCTGGATTCCAACCCGGAAGAGCGCCGGCTGATCTCTGCGATCGCAGGCCGCGCCGGCTGGAGCATCGTCGGCGCTGCCGATGAAGAGATGGCGGTCGTACTCCTGCAGGGACCCCATGGCCGCGAGGTCCAGGCCGCGCTGCTCGGCAGCTGGGATTCCGAGCGAAGCCCCGAGCTGATCGCAGCGCTGCGCGAGCATCGATCCAACCTGCCCGTCATCGTCCTATCCCACGGCGACACGGTTTCGGTTGCGGTCGAGGCGATGCGGGCGGGTGCGTCCGACTTCCTCGTTCGACCGGTAGCACCGGAACGCATGTTGGAAGCGCTTGCCGCAAACGCGGATCGCCGTCGCGCCGCAGGTGAGCTTGCGCCGGTTTCCGAAAAGCTCGCTCCGCCGCTTGCACTCGAGCAGATGATCGGTGCCGCGCCCGAGTTCCGAGCAGCGCTCGCAGTGGCCGCAAAGTCGGCGCGAAACCGATTGCCGGTGCTGATCGTCGGTGAGCCGGGAACCGGCAAGGAAAGCATCGCCCGGGCAATTCACAGCGCAAGCCTGCGCGCCAAAGGCCCGCTGATCGAGCTCGACTGCAAGGCGGTGGCAGCGAACATCATCGACAGCGAGTTATTCGGCCATGAGAAGGGCGCCTTCCCAGGCGCCTTCACTGCCAAGACCGGCAAGCTGGTTCAATCCGACGGCGGCACATTGATCCTCGACGAGATCGCCTGCCTATCGCCCGA
>DASVYN010000138.1:0-10940 GCA_036392155.1 Sphingomicrobium sp. | reverse complement strand
CGGAGCCGCGCTCGAAGCCAATATCGCTGCGCTCACCCGAACCGGCGCAGTCGGCTGCAACTTTGAGGATCAGATTGTCGGCACCGATCGGCTCTATTCGATCGAGGAGCAGTCAAAGCGGATCGCTACCGTCCGCTGCGGCGCGGGCGAGCAATTCTTCATCAACGCGCGTACCGATATCTTCCTCAAAACGCCACAAGAGGCCCACGATGATGGGTTAGTCGACCAGGCGCTCGAACGGGCTCGGGCTTATGCTGATTCCGGTGCGAGCGGTTATTTCGTGCCGATGCTCGGCGACTTGCGGCTGCTCGAACGTGTCGCAGCAGGCTCGCCGATCCCGGTCAATTTTATGACCTATCCTGGCTGCCCGTCCAATGCGGAGGTCGCCCGCACCGGTGTCGCCCGCATCAGTCACGGCCCTTTCCCTTATATGGCGCTGATGAAGGAGCTTGAAACCGCAGCAGGCGTCGCGATCAAGGGCTGATCGCTGCGGAATTTGTCCGCATCATTTCGACCTCTCGAACGCAGGGGGGAGGCTCCGCAATCGCTCGCCCCCTCCCAGTCTCTGTCGGCTAGACGTCAGCGCCGCGGCGGAATTGCCGCCGGCGCGACGGCCGACACGCCGCCGAGCTGAGTCACCAGTTTCTTGTAGGCATCGAGATAGGCGAGCACGATGACCTGGCCGATTTCCGTGTTCTGATAACCATAGCCGCCGGCGGCGGCGAAACCGCCCCACCAGCCGGCGCCCCCGCCGGCACCCCAGCTGACGTCGGTCTTGCGCGCATAGCCTTCGGTAAGCGCTTCTTCCTCGGTGGTGCGGGCATTGACCAGCGACAGTGTCACATTGGCTTCGCCCTTCTTGACGTTGATCCCGCCGGCGAGCGCTCCGACCGCGCCGCCCCAGCCGCCGAAGTGGCCGAGTAGTCCGCCGATCGCCCCTCCGGCGCCCCCGCCCCCCGAATTCTTGTTGGTGCTGACGATGTCCGGTTGGAGGAAATAATCCGCCGCCTTGACCTGACCCTTGCCGAAGTTCGATCCGCGCTGGAGCTCACCCTGCTCGGCGAGCGCGCGCTCCATCGAGCGGCTGTTCATCGCCCGGTCGCGGTTGACCATGCTGAAGCAGCCCGACTGCTGGACGAAAACCTTGATGATCGCCTCGGGGCTGCCGAGGTTCAGCTCGCGCCACCATTCCTTGTCCGGCGGGACGATCGCCAGCGTTCCGATCTTGTGAGTGCAAATGGGGATCTCGGCTTCGCCACGGGTCTGATCCTTGCGGCCGGAGCTCGGGTCCGCGACGGCCGTCGTTGAAATGAGCGCAAGCGCGCCCGCCACATAAGCGATCTTTGCCATGATTGTCCGCCCCTCGAGTTAAGATCTGCTCATTTAACAGGAATTTGGCAGTGGGTCAGTTCGAAATTGATCAGACGACATTTCACGGCCAGGATCGTTCAAACTGATCCGCCACCAGGAATTTACTTCGATCGAAAGGTGCAAGGTCCGCGTAAAGCGGCCGCCCCGCAGCGCCTCGCGCGAGGCTTTTGCGCGCCAGTTTGCCGGACTGGCTGCGCCCTGGGCTTGCTGCTACGCGCCGCTGCAATGACCGACATCAGCAGAATTCGAAACTTCTCGATCATCGCTCATATCGACCATGGCAAGTCGACCCTCGCCGACCGGCTGATCCAAGCGACGGGCGGGCTCAGCGCGCGCGAGATGACCGCCCAGGTGCTCGATAATATGGACATCGAGCGCGAGCGTGGGATCACGATCAAGGCGCAGACAGTGCGGCTCGAGTGGAACGGCTATGAGCTCAACCTGATGGACACGCCGGGCCATGTCGATTTCGCCTATGAGGTCAGCCGGAGCCTCGCCGCCTGCGAGGGCGCGCTCCTCGTCGTCGATGCAGCGCAGGGTGTCGAAGCGCAGACTTTGGCAAACGTCTACCAATCGATCGAACATGATCATGAGATCGTGCCGGTGATCAACAAGATCGACCTTCCAGCGGCGGACCCGGAAGGGGTGCGGCAGGAGATTGAGGAGATCATCGGCCTCGACGCCTCGGACGCAGTCCTCGCAAGCGCAAAAACCGGCATCGGCATCGAAGATGTGCTGAACGCTATCGTCGCCAAGATTCCGCCGCCCAGGGGCGAGGCCACGGCACCGCTCAAGGCGATGCTGGTCGACAGCTGGTACGATCCCTATCTTGGCGTCGTCATCCTCGTACGGGTGATCGACGGCGTGATCCGCAAGGGCCAGCAGGTCAAGTTCATGCAGGCCGGCACAACCCATCTCGTCGATCGGGTCGGAGTTTTCCGTCCCAAGATCGAGCATCTCACCGAGCTCGGTCCCGGCGAAATCGGCTTCATCACTGCGCAGATCAAGGAAGTTGCCGAGACCCGTGTCGGCGACACCATCACCGACGCCAAGCGCTCTGCGCCCGACCCCCTCCCCGGCTTCAAGGAAGTCCAGCCGGTGGTCTTCTGCGGGCTGTTCCCGGTCGACGCCAACGACTTCGAAAAGCTCCGCGACTCTCTGTACAAGCTCCGCCTCAACGACGCCTCCTTCAGCTTCGAAATGGAGACCAGCGCGGCGTTGGGCTTCGGCTTCCGCTGCGGTTTCCTGGGCCTCCTCCACCTGGAAATCATTCAGGAGCGCCTCACCCGCGAATATGATCTTGACCTCATCACCACTGCGCCATCCGTCGTCTACCAGGTCCGGTTGCGCGGCGGCCAGGTGCAGAGCATCCACAATCCCGCCGACTGGCCCGATCCGTCGCTCATCGAGGCAGTTGAGGAGCCGTGGATCGACGCCACAATTTACGTCCCCGACAGCTATCTCGGTGCGGTCTTGAAGCTCTGCCAGGACCGGCGCGGAATCCAGAAGGACCTGAACTATGTCGGCACCGGTAGCCATGCGAGGGCGATGCTCCGCTACGAGCTCCCGTTGAACGAAGTCGTGTTCGACTTCTACGACCGCTTAAAGTCGATCAGCCGCGGTTATGCGAGCTTCGACTATCACCAGGTCGGCCATCGCGAAGGCGACCTCGTAAAAATGAGTATCCTGGTCAACAATGAGCCTGTCGATGCGCTTTCGATGATCGTCCACCGCGGCAACGCCGAAGCCCGCGGCCGAGGCATGTGCGAGCGGCTCAAGGATCTGATCCCCCGTCACCTGTTCAAGATCCCGATCCAGGCTGCAATCGGAGGCAAGATCATCGCGCGCGAAACGATCGCGGCGTTAAGGAAGGACGTCACCGCCAAATGTTACGGAGGCGACGCGACGCGGAAGCGCAAGCTGCTGGAGAAGCAGAAGGAGGGAAAGAAGCGAATGCGAGAATATGGATCCGTATCCATCCCTCAGGAAGCCTTCATAGCCGCGCTCCGCATGGGCGACGAAAGCTAGTCGAAGCTCCGCCGATCAGGACCTGGCGTCGATTGCGAAAGGATGCCCGGCCAGGGAAATTATCACTCGTCCGAGCTCCGGCGACCAACCGCGCCCTCATCCATCCAGCGCCCGGCCAGCGCCTGCCTAACCGCCGCTTCCAGACCCGAGGGTTCGAAGCCTGGAAAATGCTGACGCCCCAAGAGATGCAACGCGGCAATCGACCGATGACCGGTCGCTCGAACAGCAATAGGAACCCGCTGGGGTCCAAGGGGTTATGACCGGCGTGCCGTTCACCCCCCTGAAGCGGCACTCACGTTGAAGCAAAAGGGCGGTCCTTCGGCTGATGGAGGGTCGCCCATTTGCGATTCGCATTGCCCTGCGCATCGTCCGGGATCGCTACGATCCTGGAACTCGAACTCGTTACGGACGTAAATCAACCCGCGTCGGATAGACGCAAGGGCATCGACTCTTTCCTTCTTAACCGGAATCATGGGCGCATGACCGAGGGGGGCAAATCCGGGAGCAAAGGAGCGCGGCGCAACCGGCCCGCGGATGGCGCTCGGCCCGCACGCGCTCCGGAACTCCTGCTCGACCATCCGATCGGCGCGCCCCGCACTCCCAAGGATTTCGAGCCGCTGGTTACCGCGATGGGTGGCAATCTCGACTTTCCGGCGATGCTGGCGATCGCCGACATCTTGCCGGTCATGGTCGCCTATGTTGACCGGACGCTCACCTATCGCTTCGTCAATCGGCCGCTTGCCGAATGGCTTGGCCGGCCGCGCAGGGAGATTCTGGGCAAGCCGATCCCCGAAATCATCGGCGAGGAGCCCTTCAGCCAGCGCAGGCCGATGTACGAAGCTGCTCTGAGGGGCGAGCGGACCTTCTATGCGAGCGAGTTCGATCATCCGACGCGCGGCCATGTCGCAGTGCAAAGCGATTATGTCCCGTGGGCGGACGCAAGCGGGGAGGTGCGCGGGATCATCGTCCTGTTCGAGGATGTGACCGAGCAGCGGGTCTACGAGCGCGCGCTCCTGGAGAGTGAGGAAAGGTTCCGGCGGATCGCCAACTCGGCGCCGGCATTGATGTGGGTCACCAGAATCGACCGGGTGCGCGATTTCGTCAATGAGGCCTATGCCGAGTTCGCCTGCGGCCCCGGCTGCGACTTCGAGGAGGCGCGGACGCTGGACTGGCGGGAGCGGATCCACCCGGAGGACATGGAACGGATCGTTGCCGAGAGCATCGCCGGAGAGGCATCGGCCAGGCCATTTACGCTCGAGGGGCGCTACCTGCGCTGGGACGGGGAGTATCGCTGGCTTCGGACCGTGTCGCAGCCGCGGTTCGGCCCGGACGGAGAGCTGGTCGGGTTCATCGGGGTCGGGAGCGACATCACAGTTGCCAAGGAAGCGGAGCTGGAGCTTAGACGCCAGGTCGAGGAGCAGACCCGCGAGCTGGCCCTCAGCGAAGCCCGTTTTCGTTCAGTATTCGACACTGTGCTCGAGGTCCTCGTGTTGATGGAACCCGATGGCACGGTGGTGGAGCTCAACCGCAAACAGGCGCCCTGGCGGGCCGAGAATGCGCGTGACGCGATCGGCAGAAAGGTGTGGAACGCGCCGACATTCGAGATCTATCCGCAGCATAAGGCGTTGATGAAGAAGGCGGTCAAGCAGGCGGCCGCCGGAAAGCTGTTCGAACAGGAGGTGCGGCTGGAGCGCGAGGGTAGGCCGGCGGCCCACCTCGACGTCTCGGTGCAGCCGGTGCGCGGGCCCGACGGCGAAGTGGTCTATCTGCTGTTCGAGGCGCGCGACATCACCGAGCTCAAGGCCGCTCAGGAGCAGCTTCGCCAGAGCCAGAAGATGGAGGCCTTGGGTCAGCTGACCGGCGGCATCGCCCACGACTTCAACAACCTGCTCACGGTGGTGGTGGGCGGCCTCGACATCATTGCCAAGCGCGCCGAGGACGCGAAGATCAGGCATTATGCCGACAATGCGCTTGCGGCGGCCGAACGCGGCGCGCGATTGACCGGCCAGCTGCTCGCCTTCAGCCGAGTGCAGCGTCTCGAGGTGAGACCGACCTTCGTTGCAGCGCTCATCCAGAATATGCGGCCGCTGCTGCGCAACGTGCTCGGCCCCGGAATCACCAAGCAGTTCGACCTCGACGAGGCGATGATGCCGGTGATGGCCGATCCAACCCAGCTCGAGGTCGCGATCCTCAACCTCGCGATCAATGCCCGCGACGCGATGCCGGAAGGGGGCTTGCTGACGTTCGTCACCAACAAGGTCGAGGTCACCGGCGACGCCGAATTGGAGGATGGCGACTATATCGAGCTGTGCATCAGCGACACTGGACCAGGGATGCCGCCCGAAATCCTGGATCGCGCCTTTGAGCCCTTCTTCACCACCAAGGAGGTCGGCAAGGGCACTGGGCTTGGTCTATCGATGGTCTATGGAATGGCGCGGCAGTCGGGCGGCGCGGCCCGGATCGAAAGCACGCCCGGAAAGGGCACCTCGGTCAAACTCCTGTTCCGCAAGGCCGAAGGTACGGGTGACCAGGTCGCGGCCGCGACCGACGAACCAACCAGCCACAATGTCCCACTCGCGCCGGTATCGGTCCTCGTCATCGATGACGATCCGGATGTGCGGGGGTTCATTGTTACAAGCCTTGAGGAACTCGGGTACCGAGTCCGCGAGGCGAGCGACGGGCGCGAGGGCCTGGCCGCTCTGGAGCGCGAGCTGCCCGATCTTGTCGTGCTCGATTTCATCATGCCGGGACTGTCCGGAGCGGATGTCGCCCGACAGATCCTCGAACGATTCCCCGAGCAGCCGATCCTTTTCGTCTCCGGCTACAGCGAGACTGAAGCCATCAAGCGCACCGCTCCCGATGCCCCCCTCATCACCAAGCCCTTCCGTGCCGAGGTCCTGCAGAAAGCGGTCCGCCGCGCCCTCGCTCGCGCCGGATAGGCAGCAAGCGCAACTGCACCGGGAGGAATCGGGTGCCGCTCCGGCATGTCAGCCGATGCGTGCTGCAGCGTTCGCGCTGCCGGTGGAGGCGCTTCGGTACCGGACTTGAAGGGCGCGGCCGACGTTGGAGGGGAGGAGCGCCGGCCGCGCAGGCGACTGCTGAGGCGGGGACGAGGGAGAGTCAGCAGCCGCTAAAGCGAGCTCAGAGCGCGTGGGGCACTTTGCCGTCGCCGCGCTCGATTGCGTGATACGGCCGCGCCAGCTTGCGACGAGTTAGCCAGATCGTGCCTGCAAGAAGAACCGCGTCGACGATGGCCATGGCGATAAGAATGTACATGTGCAGTCCTCCTAATGGCCGGCGTCCATTGCAACGGCATGTTTGGGTTTGGGAGCGAGCCAGATGATCGCCGCGGAGACGACGAAGATTGCCGCGAAGAGCTCGAACAGGTTGACGGTGGTGACGGCGATCGCCTGATTGTCCACGAGCTGGCTGACGAACTGTCGCGATTGTTCGACGCTGAGGCCGCGCGACTGAAGCGCCTGCATCGTCGAACCGGTGCCGTTGAGCACGCCAGTCATCGTGTCGCGCGTGCTCTGCGCGCCATTCTCCCACATCGTTACGCCGATCGCGGTCGCGATGGCGCCAGACATGGTGCGAAGAAAGTTCATCACCCCGGCTGCGGAGGCGACCTCATTTTCCTCGACCGCGCCCAGCGCAAGCGTGGTCAGCGGAACGAAGAAGAAAGGCATGCCCGCGCCCTGGATCAGCTGCGGCAGAGCGAGCGTCCAGAAATCGGCGTCGCCGGTCCACCAGACGACGCGGATCAGCGAAGTGGCGGCCAGCCACAATATCCCGCCCGAGACCAGAATCCGCGGATCGACCTTCTGCGACAGAATAGCAGCGACGGGCGCCATGAACACTGCGGCGACGCCGTTCCAGGCCATCGCATAGCCCGCCCAGGTCGCGGTGTAGCCGAGCTGGCTCTGCAGCCATTGCGGAATGATCACGAGGGTGGCGAAGAAGACCCCGTATGTGAACACCAATGCGAGCACACTGAAGGTGAACCCGCTGTGGCGGAATACTTTCAAGTCGACGATCGGTTCGCGCTCGAAGAGCTCCCAAACGATCAGGAAGACGAATCCGACCGTTGCGATGATCGCCAACGTGACGATGAAAGGGCTTCCGAACCAGTCGCGCTCGCGGCCAAGGTCGAGCATGATCTGAAGCGCACCGACGGCCGTCACGAGGAGCCCCAAACCGACGACATCGACGCGCATCCGCGCGGTCTTCGACTCAGCGCGGCGCAAGAGCGCAATGGCGGCGAAAGAGCAGGCGACTCCAATCGGAACGTTGATGAAGAAGATCCAGTTCCAGCCCCAATTGTCACTGATCGTTCCGCCGAGGATCGGGCCGAAAATCGGCGCGGTGATCGTGGTCATCGACCAGATGCCCATCGCCATCGCATGCTTGTCCTTGGGGAAAATGCGCAGCAGCAACGTCTGGCTGATCGGCATGATCGGACCGCCCGAGAGGCCCTGCCCAATGCGGAAGGCGACGAGCGCGCCGAAGCTGGGAGCAGTGCCGCACAGGAACGAAAAGAGGGCGAAGCCGACCATTCCGGCGACGAACACCTTCACCTCGCCGAAGCGCCTCGCCAGCCAGCCGGTCAGCGGCACGCAGATCGCTTCGGCGACCGCGTAGGAAGTGATGACCCAGGTGCCTTCGCTCGGCGAGATGCCAAGGCCGCCCGCGATATGCGGGACCGACACGTTGGCGATCGTGATGTCGAGCACGACCATGAAATTGCTGAGCGCGAGGACCAGCCCGGCGAGCAGCACCGTGCCCCAGGGCATGCCGGACGGCGCAGGGGTAGAGGCGGCGCCGGCCATCAGCGCGCGCCTTTCCCCGATACGTCAACGTCAGCTTCCATCGACAGGCCGACGCGCAAGGGGTGGCTGGCGAGTTCCTTCGGGTCGAGCGCGATCCGGACCGGGAGGCGTTGAACGACCTTGATCCAATTGCCGGTTGCGTTCTGCGCTGGGATCAGGGCGAAGGCTGAACCGGTGCCGCCGGCAAAGCCGATCACCCGCCCATGGAACTTGACGCCGCTGCCGTAGAGATCGCTGATGAGTTCGGCAGGCTGTCCGGGACGGACCCGAGTGAGTTGTCCCTCCTTGAAATTGGCGTCGACATAGACCGTACCCACCGGAACGATGGTCATCACCGAATTGCCGGTGGCGACGCGCTGGCCGATCTGGACCTGACGATTGGTGACGACGCCATCGATTGGCGCCCGGATGACCGTGCGCTCGAGATCGAGCCTGGCCTGGTCGAGCGCGGCCTTGGCGGCGGCAACGTCAGGATTGTCGTCGACCGAAGTGCCAGCGATCAGCGCCTGGTTGGCGGCAAAACTCTTCTGCGCCGCGCCGCGCTGCGCCTGCGCCTGGACCACCGCCGCCTTCGCCTGCGCCAGCCCTGACTGGGCCGCGACATAGGCGTTGCGGTAATTGGTCAGCTCCTCGCGGCTGACGACGCCATCGTCGGCCAGATGCTGGCGGCGGTCGAGATCGACCTTCGCCTTTTCAAACGCCGACTGTGCGGCCTCGAGCCCTGCATTGGCCTGGCCGATGTCTGCGTCGCGCGCACCGACCTGCGCGGCGAGCGAGCCGCTGGTCGCGGAAGATTGCGCGAACTGGCGGCGCGCCTTGAGGTAAGCAGCCTCGGCCTTCTCGTAGGCCAGCCGGGCATCGCTGTCGTCGAGCCTGAGCAGCACGTCGCCGCGATGCACGACCTGGGTGTTGACCACGGGTACGTCGACGACCGCCGCGGCGACCAGCGGAGTGACCTGTGCGGAGTCCGCATTCACATAAGCGTTGTCGGTCGAGACATGTCCGGTGTCATGGAACATGTACCAGCCACCGCCCGCGAGCAGGAACACGCCGGCGAGGCCGAGCATAACCTTCTTGCGGCGCGGATCGGTAGCCCTGGCGACGGCCTCCTTTTCGGCGGCGGTCGCCTGCACCTCTTCACGCTCTCCTGTCAGCGTTTCGATCGGATCACGTTCAGCCATTTCCATTCTCCAGAATTCAGCCAGCCCGGAACCCGCCGGCGCTACTGTTGTCGGGGACGGCAAAGCCTCCCCCGAGAGCGCGGACGAGTTGGACGTCGAGGGTGAAAGCACGGGTTTCGAGCCGGGCGACCGTGAGCCGCGCATTGACCACGCTTTCCTGCGCGGTGAGCACGTCGAGATAGGTCGACAGCCCATTCTCATAGCGTCGCTGCGCAAGGCGCAGCGCGGTCTCATAGGAAGCCAGCGCACTGCGCGATTGGACGAGGCGGTCGACGAGCGCTTTTTGGCTCGTCACCGTGTCCGCCGTCTCACGCAGCGCCTGAATGACTTCGCTGTCGTAATCGGCGACGGCTTCGTCATACTGACCGCGGCGACCGCGGTACTGGCCCTGGAGCGCGCCGCCGTGAAACAGGGGCAAGGTCACGGCGGGACTGACGCTCGCGAATTTGGAACCGCTCGCGAAGAGGCTGCCGAGCCCCAACGACTGGAAGCCGACGAGGGCGGCGATATTGACGTTCGGATAGAAAGCCGCGCGCGCTTCCCCAATCCGCTCGGACGCAGCTTCGACACGGGTGCGCGCGGCGGCGATGTCCGGGCGGCGGCCGATGAGGTTGATCGAAGCATCTCTCGGAAGCCCCTGCGCCTGGAGTCCAGCGGCACTTGGGCGGTCGATGATTGAAGCCCGGTCGGGACCGGCCCCGGCCAGCGCCGCGAGCGCATGCTTATCGAGCATGATCGCTTCGTCTGTCGCTGCGAGATCGGCGTTGGTCTGCGGGATCCTGGCTTTGGCCTGTTCGAGCTCGGACTGGTTGGCGATGCCGGCGTCGAAGCGTTGCTGCACCAGCTTCAGCGTCTGCTGACGGATGCCGAGCGCCGACTGAAGGCTGTCGCGCTGCGCATAGAGCGCGGCGAGATCGGCATAAGTGGAGGCGATTCCGGTGGTCAGGACCAGGCGCGCTTCGTCCGTGTCATAGCGCGCTGCTTCGGCGTCCTTCTTTGCTGCGCGCAGCGCGGCGCGATTCCTGCCGAACAGGTCGAGATCGAAACTGAGGCTGAGGCCGGTGGTCCCGGTCGCGTGCCAGCCGGTCGGCACGTGGCCGTTGGGGCCCGCGCTGTTCCGGCTCTGGTTCTGATAGTCGAGTGACGCGGTCGCATCGAGGCCCGGCAGAAGCGCGGCGCCGGCCTGCTGCGCGAGCCCCTGGGCAATGCGGAAGCGCGCCGCTGCGGCTGCGAGATCCGGCGAACCGGCGAGGCCCTCGCCGATCAGGGAATCGAGCTGCGGGTCATTATAGGCCTTCCACCAGCCATCGGCGGGCCAACTGGACTGCGATCCAGCGAGCGACTGCGCGGACGCGTAGGTGCCCGCAGTCGCAGGCAGCGGCTTGACTCCGAGGTTCGGCACCGATGCGCAGGCGCTCGCCAGGAGCATAGGCAATAGGAGGCTCGCGCGGCCAAGCCGCGTCGCCCGGGGGCGTTTCATTTCGCTGTCGTCCCTTTTTGACGCGGCGTGCGCGTTCGTGTAACTGTACAG
>DASVYN010000137.1:0-4166 GCA_036392155.1 Sphingomicrobium sp. | reverse complement strand
CGCTGCTGACGAAAGATCAGGAGCTGAGCGATGTGCTGGCCGCCTATGCCGCCAAGCGGCTGGTGATTGCCCATACGCCGAGCCTCAAGGGCATAGAGATCAGTGGCGACGGCCGACTTGCCCGAATCGATACAGGAATCTCGCGCTTTTACGGCGGGCCGCTGAGCTGGCTCGAAATAACTGGCGACAGGATGATCCCGCACACGGTGCAGCGTGCACCTTAACCTGATGGAGGGGGCAATGAGGATTGGGATTTGCATTGCCGGCGCATTGCTGGCCAGCTCGGCCGCAGCCGCCAAGGGGCCGACGCCGCTCTTTTCCAGCGACGCGCCGATCAAGATCACCATCCAGGGACCGATCCAGGCTCTGATCGCAAACCGGAGTTCGCCGCCGCTCCCGGCGACGTTGATCGCCGAAGGCGTCACTTATCCGATCACTCTCGCCCCGCGCGGGATCTTTCGCCGCAAGACGTGCGACTTCCCGCCGCTCAAGGTCGATTTCACCCGACCTCCGCCGCCAGGCTCGCTGTTCGAGCATCAGCACGACCTGAAGCTGGTCGCTCACTGCAAGCGCGACGCGGAGTTCCAGCAGAAGGTGCTGCTCGAATTTTCGGCCTACCGGCTGTACAATCTGATCACTCCGCTGAGCTTCCGCACCCGCCTCGCATCTGTCGACTATCTCGACGCCAGCGGTCGGCCCTATGTGACGCGCACCGGCTTCTTCATCGAGCCGATCCGGGAGGTCGCCAAACGCAATCGCCTCAAGGTCGCAAAGCTGGGCTCGCTCGTCCCGCTGCAGCAGATCGACCCCGTTGCCGGAGCGCGTTTCGCAGTCTTCGAATATATGATCAGCAATTACGACTGGTCGATGCGCGCAGCGCCGAAGGGCGAGGAGTGCTGCCATAACGGACGACTGCTGACCGACGGCGCGCCAGGCGCGTTGCTGACCGTGGTCCCCTACGATTTCGACTTCTCGGGCCTGGTCGATGCGCCTTATGCGGAGCCGCCGGAAGGCATTCCGATCGATAGTGTCCGGCAGCGCAATTATCGCGGCTATTGCATGCATTTGCCGCAAGCCCGCGCATTCGCTGCACAGCTTTCGCCCCGCCGCTCCGAATTTCTTGGCCTATTCACCCAGATTCCGGGCCTCGAGCCGCGCGAGCAAAGCAAAGCAGCCGCCTTCATTCAGGGATTCTTCAACGACGTCGACAACGGCAAAATCTTCAGGAGCTGCGTCAACTAGTACCGCGCCACTAGTCTTTCTTCTCTTCGACCACGACCAAGGTCGCACTATCCGAGCCGTCATAGTCCGCGAGGAAGCGCTTCATCCCCTCGCGCTCGCCATATTCGGTGATCCACAGCACAGCGAAGCAATAGTTGAAGCCGATGCTGACGACTGCTGCGAGCTCGATTGCGCCAATCCCGGCGCTGAGACCAATCCCGACAGCAAGCAGGATGAACAGTGCGTCGCCCGAACTCTTGAGCGAATTCCTGAAGCGCACCGCGCCGGCGATGCCGGCAAGCGAGAAAGCGAGCGCAAGCGAATTTTGAACGATGATCACGATTCCGGTGACCACCATCGGCAGGACGATGATCGTATTGACCAGCGACTGGTCATATTCGTGGCCCACCCGCACCGCCATATAGACCCAGCTGACCGGCAGCGAGACGAGGATCGCGGCAATGATCGCGACGACGAGCCAGAAGACGCTCTGGCCGAAATTGGCGACGTGCGCAGCACGCACGGCTTCGCTCGCGTGCAATGGGTTCTTGCTCGGCTGGGTGATCAGCTGTTCGACTCCGCCGATCGGCAGATAGCCTCTGAGCTCAGGCCACAATTTGAGCGCGACGAACAGCGCGAGCGCGATGATCAGATAGTAAACGGTGATGTGCATCAGCAGCTTTGCGGCACGCATATTTGCCCCCTTTCAACGCCGCCTGGCGTCTTTAACTCATCTCGTCAGTGACGATGCTCATGTTTGTGCTTGTGAACGGGATAATTGGGGATCGGATGGAGCACTCCGAAATGCTCCTTGAGCGGCTCATGGCCGAGCTCCGGCCATGGAATATCCGCCAAGGGCAGCTCGGTGTCGGGGACCCGGTCGAGAAGGTCGCGCAGCAAGGTCAGTCGCCCCAGCGGCTGGTCGTTGAAATCAACCAGGGTCCAGGGCGCAAAATCGGTATGGGTCGCTGCGAGCATCAGCTCGCGCGCCTCGGTATAGTCCTCATAATGCGCCCTTGCCTTGATATCGATCTTAGACAGCTTCCACCGCTTCATCGGATTGCTGAGGCGGTTCGCGAACCTTTGCTCCTGGACTGCCTGATCGCAGCACAGCCAATATTTGAACAATAGCATTCCATCGTCGACCAGATGCCGCTCAAATTCCGGCGCAGCATTCAGAAAATCCTGCACCTGGTCGACGGTGCAGAATCCCATCACCTTTTCGACGCCCGCACGATTGTACCAACTGCGGTCGAACAGAACGATCTCGCCGCGTGCGGGCAGATGCTCGACATAGCGCTGGAAATACCATTGCGTCTGCTCCCGCTCGCTCGGCGAGGGTAAGGCGACGACGCGGCACTGGCGCGGGTTCAGCACTCGCGAGAACATTTCGATCGAGCCGCCCTTGCCTGCGGTGTCGCGGCCTTCGAACAGCACGACCATGCGCTGGCCGGTCTCCCAGACCCACCGCGCCATTGCGCTGAGCTCCCTCGCCAATGGCTTCAAGAGCTCCTCATAGACTTCGTCGGTGAGCTTGCTGTCCCCGCTCATCAGCGCTCCCTGCCGAAGCAACCTTCTTGCATGGCAGAGCGACGATTGGAACCACCCGCAAGCAGCGACTAAGTTACTCTTCGTGAGCTTCGCCGACACACTGCTCCGCGCAATCCTGACCGCCGGCCATCAGTTACTGAAGACCGGTTGGTTCGTCCGCCGCCCGCGCACGTACGGAGCCCATGCGCTCGCGCTCACGCCGGAGCGCAGGATCATTCTCGTAAAGCTCCGTTACGCTTCCGGATGGCGCCTCCCCGGCGGCGGCCGTAACCTGGATGAAGATCCGCGCGACGCAGTCTTGCGCGAGCTGAGGGAGGAAATCGGCATGAGAGCGCACGGCAGAGTCCGCCTCGCCTGCGAACTCGAGCAGGAGACCAACTTCAAGCAGGATCTCGCCTCGCTGTTGGTCGTGGAGGATGTACGCTACGCACCCCGCTGGTCGTGGGAGGTCGAGCAGGTCATCGAAGCGCCGCTCGACCAGATGCCAGACGACATGGCGCCCGTCGCGAGAAGCTGGATTTCGGCGATTGCCTCGAAGATTTGACCCTCAGCGATGGACGCTGTTCCTCTCGTATCGCCAGTGGTCATCTGCTCATGGGTCAGCATCTTGCCGCTCGCATCGTGATACTGGGACGGGCGTCCGGCGCCGCGGCCGGCAGGTACATTCACTTGTAGGCCTCGACGAGGTCGCGCTGCAGGCCCCGGACCTTCATGATGGAGGCGGCCAAGCGCGAACGGACCATCGGAGGCGCCGTTCATTGCAGGTCTGCAACGAACTCATGGCCCCTTTTCACCACGCGGCGCACGTTACATCTTTGAGGCGATGCATCGATTGTTCGTCGCCATTCGCCCGCCCGAGCCAATCCGCGACCTGCTGATCGACGCGATGGACGATAGCGCGGACTTCCGCTGGCAGGATGAGGATCAGCTGCATCTGACTTTGCGCTTCATCGGTGAGGTCGAGCGACCGGTTGCAGAAGATCTTGCCGCTGCTCTGGCCCGCGTCCATGCACAGCGCTTCACGGCCAAGGTAAGCGGCGTGGGCCGTTTCGAGCAGCGCAGCGCCGGCGCTCTATGGGCTGGAGTCGAGCCGAAGACGCCCCTCGCCGCCCTCGCCGCCAAGATCGAGCGCGCCTGCCAGCAAGTTGGTCTTGAGCCCGAGCGCCGTGCATTCCATCCGCACATCACGCTCGCACGCTGGAAGGGCCGCCGTAGCCGCGAAGTCGCCGACTTCGTCGAACGCAGGCGCGGACTCGCCTCACCGCCGTTCGACGTCTCCGAGTTCGTCCTGTACGAAAGCCGCCTCTCCCGCCACGGCGCGCACTACGAGGAAATTGCCGCCTACGTACTGACGTAATCGAGTGTGGCGAGCCCCGCGGCGAAACCACCGAGCA